>LSSH01000060.1 GCA_001595885.1 Candidatus Proteinoplasmatales archaeon SG8-5
CACCAGTTTATCGTTGGGGATAACTATCACCGTGTCGGCTATCGACCTGAGCTTATCGAGCCCGTACTCGGCGTTCTCCATTCGTATCTGGCCTTCGGCCCTGAAAGGCGCCGTGCAGATAGCGATGGTTAGAGCCCCGAGCTCCTTGGCGATGCTGGCCACCACCGGGGCCGAGCCGGTGCCTGTTCCGCCACCGAGCCCGCACGTGATGAACACAAGGTCTGCACCGGTGAGCGCTGCCCTCAATTCCTCATCCGCCTCTCTCGCGGCCTCCTCTCCAACCTGCGGATGGGCGCCCGCGCCCAGTCCTCGTGTGGACCTTCTTCCCAGGAGTATCTTGTGCGGTGCGTGGACCGTTAACAGGTGTTGAGCATCGGTGTTCAGGGCGAATAGGTCCGCGCCCATCACCCCGGCCTCGACGAGCCTGTCGATCGTGTTGCTTCCGCCGCCTCCGCAGCCTACAATCTTGATGTTGGTCTTCAGACCTGCCAGTATCCGCTCGAGCTC
This sequence comes from Candidatus Proteinoplasmatales archaeon SG8-5, assembly GCA_001595885.1. Classification (GTDB taxonomy): domain Archaea; phylum Thermoplasmatota; class Thermoplasmata; order SG8-5; family SG8-5; genus SG8-5. The sequence goes on from LSSH01000060.1 coordinate 508, forward strand.
TTCGTCCTCCGCACTCAGACCTCCGACCCTAGGCGTGGTCGGGGCTGGCTCTGCGTCTACCTCGGGAACCGAGCGGGATAATACCTCTTTTACAATGGAACTCATCCAATCACCTTCCATCATCAACAAGCAAGGTAAACATAGTTTACTCTCTTGGACCGTTATATATTCCTATAATATAAAATGTTAGGGTTAATTCGATAGAGTTATGAACTCCTATTCTATTCGTGAATCGTGATATCAAGAGCTCGTGTGATATTCAGGGGAAGAGTGCAGGGCGTCTTCTTCAGGGCGAACACCGCGGAGAAGGCCAGGAGCTGTTCTGTTCGTGGATGGGTGAGGAACCTGAGGGACGGTTCTGTCGAGGCGGTATTCGAGGGCGACAGGACACACGTCGAAGAGGTGATCGGGTGGTGCAGAACCTCGCAGCCTTATGCAGAGGTTGAAAAGGCCGATGTGAAATGGGAGGAGGCCTCCGGAGAGTTCACCGACTTCGACATCAGATATTAATCAGCCACCAAACCCTTATATAACCATTCTATCATATATGAATGCAACCATCGGGGGTGCATTTATCTCAGTGGCAGGAAAACTCCAAACGGAATTAGATAGACTCTCTTCCGAACACGGTATTGATATATCTGCCCTGGTTTCGAGAAGCGGCGTTCCGATAGTATGGCATTTTCCCGACGACACTCAAGTGGAGACCTTCGCCACGTTATCGGCTACCATCATCGGGGCTTCTGAGGTTGTCTATACCGGTCTCGGGAAGAACGTCCCGAACAAGGTGACAATCGAGTCGAACAACGGGGGATTGTTCATCGCCATGGGTTTGGATAAGAAGACAATCTTCGTGGCCATGAGCAACAGCTCCGACTACATGGGCATGTCAGATATAATGCTCGAGGCAGGAAAACGCATCAAGGAGGTGATGTCCAGTGACCAACCATGAGTCGAACAGGATTTCCATTCCGCGCGAGATCAGGAATTTCTTCGGGAACATAGGGGGACGTTCCCTTCTTGTCAAGGGTTCCGCCGGTACGGGAAAGACGACCTTCGCACTCCAGCTTCTCGAAGAGCTCGCAGACCCGGAAAAGAGCATATATCTTTCCACAAGGGTTTCCGACGAAGCGCTGTTCCAGCAGTTTCCCTGGCTAAGGGAGAAGGAGATGCGCGGGCGCATCATTGACGCCAGCCGGATCTTGTTGCAGAAACTTTACCCCGAGGAGGACATGGACGAGGAGGTCGAACGGGAGAACATGGAGCGCCTGAGCAGCGCGAGGGAGTTCCTCAGAAGCGTAAGCGACGAACCTCTGGCACCTCCGACCAAGGTTTCCAAGTTGCACCTGAACAAACTCAAGGACCGACCCCCGGGGGACTTCCCCGAGATCGAGAGACTGTATCAAAGTGTTGAAAACAACCTGCCCGAGAAATCGATGCTCGTCATAGATAGCGTGGAAGGCATCTCGAACCGTTACAGCATCGAGAGCGACGAGCTGGTCACGTGCATCCAGAAGGACCTGGTCGAGATGTCGAACGCCGACGTGCTGTTTGTGCTCGAGGATACCGAGGCAAGGACTGTGGAGTTCCTGGTCGACGGAGTCGTGAGGTTCAGCCACGGCGTCAGGGAAGGACGCAGGATAAGAGAGCTCCACCTGGAGAAGCTCAGGGCCACCCAGATATACCAGCCCTCATACCTTATCACGCTTAAGGACGGAAGGTTCACGAGCTTTGACCCCTTCAGTCTTTCGGCGATCGAAGAGCCGAAGACCTGGGAGATCATCCCGGACACCCCGACCCACTACAGCACAGGCACCGAGACACTGGATAAGCTGCTCGTCGGCGGTTACTCTCCGGGGAGTTATAACGTCATCGAGGTGGACGAGAACGTTTCCGGAGATGAATATTACTCGGTCATCAGACCCATCCTGTTGAACTTCCTCAGTCAAGACAAGGGCGTCTTCGCGGTCTTGTCCGGCGGTGACCACGCCGAGTCGTTCAGAGCCGATATGACCAGGTTCATACCTGCAGCAAAATTCGATAACTCGGTAAGGATAGCCGATTATTTCATCCCCCGCAGCAATCAGCCGTACGTCATGGCCCTGGGGACTAGGAACAAGGACGAGGCGCTGAGGGTGTGGAAGAGCAACCAGGAGGCGCTGAGGGGTCCGGAGAACCGTCCAATAATAGACTACACGGGATTCGACACACTTGAATATCTACAGGGAGGCGGTGTGGCCATCAAGCAGCTGCTGGATGCCGTGGCGAAGATCAAGATCTCCAAGGACATCGGCATTGGTGTACTCAAGCCCGGTCTCAAGCTGACGCAGGAGATCATGAACATGGCCGATACTTATCTCAAGATATCGAGCATCGACAGATGCCCGTGCCTTTACGGCATCAAACCCAAGACAATGATTTTCGGGATAGTAAACGACGTTGAGCTTGGGCCGCCACACATCAGGCTTGTTCCGATTGTCTGAGTAAAATTAAGAAACCAAATAATATATAAATCTAATAATAATTATAACTTGGTCAGCGAGGCCACCTTGGCGTTCTGCACGCCCTCTATCCCGCCAATGGTCTCTTCCAGCTGGTCCATAACGCCTTCCTTGTCCTCGACCACCACGGTCATGTGGAGGGCCTTGAGGCCGAAGGCCACCGGCCTCTCCTCGGTGCTCTGTATCCTGCAGATGTCGTTGATCGCGCCCTCGACCTGGGTCTTGAGCTGCCCGAGGTCGATCTCGATGCCGTCCGGCATTATCTCGAAACCAATCGCCACTTCTCCCATACAATCACCTCACGGGCCTTCGTAGCCGCATTCCGGGCAAGCGTACTCGACGCTCTGGTCACGGCATTGCGCGCACCTGCCTATGTCTGCCTTGACGCAGCTGGGGCACTTGAAGACGACCGTGCCCTTGTCGACAAGTCTCACTCCGCAGGATGTGCACACGAATTCCGTTGCCATATTGCTCGCACGATAATTTCATTGGGTATATAACTTTCGCGGGTACAGGGACCCCGGATAATAACCGCCAGGCTGCTGGGGGCAATGACATCGAAGAACCCCAAATTACCAAATTTTCATGCGACCCCAAACGGAATGCAGACAATCGTCGGATTCATATGAAAACAATGGAAATCCAAAGAATCCGACCTGACGAACCAAAAACCAAACACACTCGCGTCAATAATCTCCATAATCAGCAATGTACGAACGATGAGATTATGGAGTAGCAAACATTAAATTATAAACCATTATATCAGAAAATGTAATGGTGATAACATGAAACAGATCGTGGAATGCGTGCCCAACTTCAGCGAGGGACGGGACAGGGCGGTCCTGGACAGGATAGTCGAGGCCATTGAGTCTGTGGAGGGGAGCAAGGTCGTGGACGTGGACATGGGAGCCGACACGAACCGCACCGTCCTCACGTTCTTCGGAACGCCCGAAAGCGTGGCGGAGTCGGCCTTCCTGGCAGTAAAGGTCTCTTCCGAGCTCATAGACATGACAGGCCACAAGGGCGCGCACCCCCGGTTCGGCGCCACCGACGTCTGCCCGTTCATACCGGTCAGCGGTGTTACGATGAAGGACTGCGTGGCCATCTCCAAGACGGTGGGCCAGCGCATCGGAAGGGAGCTGGGATTCCCCGTCTACCTATACGAGGAATCCGCATCGTCAAAGGAGAGGAAGAGCCTGGCCTTCGTCCGGGCGGGGGAGTACGAGGGCTTGCAAAGGAGGTTCAAGTCGGGGGATATGAAACCGGACTACGGACCCGCCAAGTTCATACCCGAGTTCGGGGCGATGGCCTGCGGGGCAAGGGAGTTCCTCATCGCGTACAACATCAACCTCAACACCAAGGATAGGAAATTCGCATCCGATATAGCGCTGGACATCAGGGAGAAGGGTCGCGCGGAACGCACCGAGAGCCCGACGCAATTCTACCGCGACGGCGACATCATCCGCGACCAGAAGGGCGAGAAGGTCGTAATCCCTGGTAAGTTCTCGCACTGCCGGGCCATCGGCTGGTTCATCGACGAGTACGGTCAGGCGCAGATATCAATCAATCTCACCAATTACAAGAAGACGTCGATCCACGCGGTCTTCGACGAGGTCTGCGTGCTTGCGACCCAAAGGGGCCTGAGGGTGACCGGTTCCGAGATAGTCGGGCTCGTGCCGAAGGCCGCCATGGTCGAGGCCGGCCGTCATTACCTGCGAAAACAACTGAAGCCCACCGGATACCCGGAGCGGGAGGTCATCGAGACGGCGGTGAAGTCGCTGGGCCTGAGGGACCTGGCCCCCTTCGAGCTGAACGAGAAGGTGGTCGAATACGTGCTCGAGGAGAAGTGCAGGCTCGTGGACATGACGGTCTCAGGGTTCACGGACGAAGTGCAGACCGATTCGGTCGCCCCGGGCGGCGGCAGCGTCGCGGCCGTGAGCGGTGCGATGGGCGCCGGCCTGATAGCTATGGTATCCAACCTCAGCGGCGGAAAGGACTTCCTGGACGTCTACGAAGACATCTGCCGCATCGGCGAGGAGGCAGAGGCCATCAAGGCCGCGCTGTTATACAACGTTGACGCGGACACGGAGGCCTTCAACGCCGTGATTGCGGCCAACCGGCTTCCCAAGAAGACCAAGGCGGAACAGAAGGCCAGGGACAAGGCCGTCCAGAACGCCTTCAAGGGCGCGATAGACATACCGCTGGACACCGCACAGAGGTGCTACAGGGTCCTGGAGCTCGCCAGGGAGCTCATCGACATCGGCCTGAAGAGCTCGGCATCGGACGTGGGCGTGGGTGCCCGAATGG
>LSSH01000061.1 GCA_001595885.1 Candidatus Proteinoplasmatales archaeon SG8-5
CACGGGAAACCACCTTACAAGCGGGTGCTGGCCCACGGGTTGCTATGCGACAACGAGGGTCGGGGCATCACAAAGGAGACGTCAGAGGAGATCACTCCGACCACGCTCACCACCCAGTTCGGCATCGATGCTCTCAGGTTCTACCTGTTGAAGAACGGCATTCCCGGAGAGAACCTGGTGTTCAACGAGGTCGGATTGGCCCAGGCCCACAGGACCATCCGGATATTGTGGAACTCCCTGAACTTCGCCGCGTCCTACATGAACATGGACGAGTACGATCCCTTCGCCAAATCGTACGGCAAGATCAAGAAGAACCTCCTCCCCGAGGATAGCTGGCTCCTCTCCAAGGTCGAGACGCTGACCAACGATGTGAAGAAGAGGATGGAGGAGCTCAGGTTCGACAGGGCAGCGGTCCTGCTCGAGGATTTCATTGTTAACGAACTTTCAAGGCATTATATCAGGATTATCAGGAGGAGGATGTGGGAAGAGGGCGGCTCCTCAGGCAAGGAAGCGGCCTTCTTCACGCTTCATGAGACACTGTCGAGACTGGCAGTGCTGTCCTCCCCCCTCATTCCGTACATCGCCGAGGAGATATACCAGGTGTTGGACAGGAGAGAGCTGTCGGTACACATGCTAGGCTGGCCCGAGGTCCAGGTTGCTAGGATAGCCGAGGGCTCGGAGAAGAGCATGAGCATCGTCAAGCAGGTGGTGGACGTTGCCATCAAGACGAGGCAAAAACACGGTCAGAAACTTCGGTGGCCCGTGCAGAAGGTCATCATCACAAGCTCCAACGAGGAGGTCACGGATGCGATGGACATGTTCAATGACGTGTTCAAGACATTGGTCAACACCAAGGAGCTGGAAGTGGTGCCCGCGGGTCAGGAATGGGAGGGCCAGGAGCTTGAGGTCATTCCCAACCCGAACGTCATTGGGAAGGCGTACAAGCAGTGGGAGAGCAAGGTCGCCAGGATGCTCAGGGTCTTGCCTGCCAAGGACGTGAAGGCGAAGATAGACAAGGGCGAGTACCAGCTGGGCATCGAGGGCCAGAACCTGAAGATACTTCCCGACATGGTCGCATTTAAAACCAAGCTGCCCGACGGAATCGTCACCGAGGACTTCCCTGAAGGACAGCTGTTCATGGATACAGCCCAGACAGATGAACTCAACTCAGAGGGTTTCGCAAGGGAGATCATCAGACGTATCCAGGATATGAGAAAGGACATGGAACTGGACATCGAGGAATATATCAGTCTCAGCATTGTCATGAGCGGACCCCTGCTAAGCCTGCTTGACACCCACAAGGACCTGGAGATGATTGTCGACGAGACCCGAGCCAACCAAATAGAGATTGTGGAGGAGGCAGAAGGGGAATACATCATTGAATGGGAGATCGAGGAGGAACCCGTTTCCATCGGGGTGACCGCACTTGACATCAAGAAATCGGTTGACGAGTACGCGAGGATACCTGAAATCGACAGAAAACTTGCCCTCGGTCTTGTCGACGCAGGCATAACTGGCGGGGCCATGTTCACGGATGCCCAGCGCGAGTTCATACTCAAGTTCCCAGGAATGACCAACGCGAAGTTCAGGAAGATAAAGGAATACTTCGAGATGCCCGAGGAGAAAAGAGCAGAGGCAGAAGGTCAGCTTTGCCCGATATGCGAAACCGAGCTGGACCCGGGCTCGGACACCTGCCAGCGCTGCGGCATCAGCGCGGACGGCGAGCTTGGGGAGATCCCCGAGATTGAATTCATCGGAGAGATAAGCGAGGAGGAGGAACTGGCTGACTCTCTCATCGAGGACGAGATGTTCGAGGACGAGGAAGAGGAGGAAGAGGAAGAATCCCCGCCGGCACCCAGGAAAAGGAAGAAGGCAGAGGAACCCGAACCGGAGGATGAGCCTGAAGAGGATGAGCCTGAAGAGCCGGAGCCCGAGACCGTCGTGGTCGAGGACGAATCCTTGCCCGGGGAAGAAGAACCCGAGGAGATGGAGGCCCCCGAACTCGTAGAGGAGATGGAACCCGTGGAAGATGAACTTCCCGAACCGGAAGATATCGAGGAACCTGTAGAGGAGGAACCTGAAGAGGAACCCCTCGTCGCCGAGGTCGAGCCCGCAACGGAGCAAGAGGATGATTTTCTGACGGAGGATGCACTCGTCCAGAGAGTACTGGATACGTTGGATGACACCCAGAGGAAGAGGCTCGAGGAGGAGGCAAAATCAAAAGAGGCTCCACAGGAGGAGGATGATGATGACCTTGAATACGATGAGGACGAGTCCTTCTCGTTCGAGGAAGAGCCCGGAGAGGCTCCGGCACAGCCGGATGTCGAGGAGACACCACAAGAGGCCGGGGATGAGGAGTTCGAATCATATGCAGAGGCGGTGGCGGATATCCCTGTCGAGACACCCGAGATTGCCGAGGAGACGATACCCGCCAGGAAGGACGACATAATTGGCGGTGAGCAGGACGAGGAGATCGCGCAACTCTCCGAGAGCCTCAACATCAACCCATCAATGGCCAAGCTGCTTTACAATGAGGGATATCATACTATTCATGACCTACAACAAATAAAGGAGGACGACCTTAGGACTATCAAGGGCATTGGGAAGATCACTGCCAGGAACATCGTTGATACGCTCTCCTCGGAGGAGACCCAGATGTGCACTCTTTGCAACGCCATCGTACCGGCAGACGCGCAAGCCTGCCCGCGCTGCGGTGTGAGGTTCGCGCACGAGGAGGACGAGGAAGAGCAGAACGAAGAACGAAGGCAATCCAAACTTGAGCTCCTCGACAAGAAATTGAGCAAGACGCCCGACGATGTCAACCTGCTATTCTCAAAGGCAATGGTGCTCCAGGATGCTGGCAAAACCAATGAGGCGATCAAGGTCCTGGACACGGCATTGGGGATATCGCCTAATGACGAGAAATTAATTACCGCGAAAATGACCCTGGTCGAGGGTGAGAGCATACAGATCACAGACGAAGGGGAACCGGTTGAAGACACACACGAGGTTGATGAAGGCGCGATACCCACACCGGTCGGGACCGAGGACCCGATCGAGCTCAGGGAGAGCTTCACCTACCTGATACCTGAAGAGCGCTCCACCCGTTCATACAACCTGATGAAGAAGATGATAAACCGCGGCATGTTGGGTTTCTGCATCACACGAACGTTCCCGGACAAGGTCAAGGAAAGGTTTGAACTGGGCGAAACGCCGGTCCTCTGGCTCTCCAATGTCTCCAAGGAAGATGCGGTTAGACCCAAGGACCTGGAGAAACTGAGCCTCGTTCTCGAGGAGTTCCTGAACAGCGAGGGCGGGATAGTGCTCCTCGACGGCATCGAATACCTCATCACGAACAACAACTTCATCACCGTACTGAAGCTCATCCAGTCCCTGCGCGACCAGGTGGCCATCAACCGTTCCATACTCCTGCTGTCGATCAATCCCTCGACAATGGAGACCCACCAGATCAACCTGTTGAAGCGCGAGGTCGACGTTGTCATCGATCAGGATTCTTAACGTTCTGTATCGCAAGGTTTCACAATAAACATTTGTTTTACTAATCCTCTTCAAACGAGGACCGGATGTTCACAATACGTTCTCAAGCACACCGGTGAATTCCAGGTTCTTGAGGTAATTGATCTTCTTGACAGGGTAGAGTTTCAATTCGGGCTCCCCTCTGAGGAACTTCTGGCTGGAGTAGTAGGAGATCATCTTGTTCCTGTAATAATTGAAGGCGTCATAGTTGGCGACGACGTGCATGAGCACAGCCTCGAAGCTCCCGCTCATGTCGAATATCAGCGGTGACCCCTCCAACAGAAGCTCAACACCCTTCTTTCTGTCCTCCAGGAGCGAGTTGGGATTGAACAGGACGTGCGAGAGTATGAGTATCTCGCACCCGATCATGGAAACGTCCGGAATGTTCATCACCTGGATAAGGCCTTCGGCCTCGAACCTCTGCCTCATGTTCGAGAGTGCCTGTCTGGACACGCCCACCTTCTTTGCTATGCTGTTGTCGGGCATGGTGGGATTCTTGACCAGGCTCAGTAGCACAGCCTTCTCCTTGGCGGTAAGGGTGCGCTTCTCTATCTTCTTGTACTTGAGGTCGATCTTGGGGACCTTGCACGGTTCCTTTATCATGACCTGCCTCAGCACGAAGGAATAATCGAAGAAGTTGATCAGGTTGGAGACCTCGAAGGGGAACAGCACGTATTCCCAGGATTCCCCGGTGCTCAGATCGTTGGTGCTCAGGTGTCTCTGCAGGTTGTCGACGTCCCCCTTCAATTCGGTATAGTTGTTCGATATGCACATGATGACGCCGGAATCGTCCGATGTGAACGCGTGGAATATCCTTGGGTTATCCTTGATGAACTTACCGAAGGTATTGTCTCTTTCCTCCCTCGGTATGGTCTCGCTGATCTTGCCGTAGGCAACGCAAAGGATCTCCGCACCCAGGTACTGGACCATCGGTATCCTGATTGTGAAATAGTACCCCGACTTGGCCAGCCTCCTGCGTATCGCCGTGATGGTCGACAGGTTGAGCTTGGTTACGTCAGCGAGCTCTCTGTCATTGTGCTTGGGGAATTTGACAAGAGCGCAGAGTGTTATCTTCTCCTTTTCAGTAAGCTCTCTCCCTAGTCCCTCCATGGTTATTGAATGTAGATAGGGCTATTTATTTTTTTCCGCTTGAAAGTACGAATATGTAAATAAATGAAATATATCATTGGAACAATATGAAATTTACTACCGCCAGGTTACGTCAACATCATCCGTCCTGAACCGCTGATCTATCACGGTCTCCCCGATATCCATTGTCAGGCCGGACCTGTGCATCAGCAATCCGGTCCATGCGATCATGGCCCCGTTGTCGGAGCAGAGGTCCAGCGGCGGCACGAAGCATCCCGCTCCCCTCTCGTCAGCCATGACTGTGAGCATCTCAAGAAGCCTCCTGTTACGGGCCACGCCACCGCCCAGGAGCACCTCGTCCTTGCCGAGGTGAGCCATGGCCCTTTCGGTGACCTCCACGAGCATGGCGAAGCAGGTCTCCTGGAGCGAATAGCAGATGTCCTCCATACGTGACCTGTCCTTTTGTGCCAGTGCAGCCGTCAGAATACCGGAGAATGAGACGTCCATGCCCTTCACCGAATAGGGTAGCTCGAATAATTCGGAACCGCCCTTGGCAAGCCCTTCTATCTCCCCGCCGGCGGGAAAGCCCATGCCCATCTCCCTGCCGAACTTGTCGAGCATGTTGCCCACGCCTATGTCGAGGGT
>LSSH01000062.1 GCA_001595885.1 Candidatus Proteinoplasmatales archaeon SG8-5
CGTTCACCTTTCCGTTGACCAGACCGCCGTTTATGAGACCGTTCACCTTTCCGTTGACCAGCCCTCCGTTTATGAGGCCGTTCACTCGGCCGTTCACCCTTCCGTTGACAAGGCCGTTCACCTTGCCGTTCACCAGCCCGCCGTTGACCAGGCCATTGACCTTTCCGACGCCGTTGATGAGCCCCCGCTGCATGAGCAGTCCATTCACCTGTCCGTTAACGCGTCCCTGACCGTTGGTCAGGCCGAAGGCGATCTCGGGAAGGCTCAGCGAAAGCGCCTGGACCTCGGCATCCTCCTGGACGCTGGTGTAGGATAGCTTTATCGATTCGTCAAAGCACTTGATAGCCTCCTCGTGCTCTCCCAGCTGCTCCAGAAGCTCGCCCTTCTCCTGCCAAAGGGCCTCGTCCTCGGGGTTCTCCTCGAGCTTCGCGTCAATCTCCCCGATCTGCTCCCTTATCTTATCCTGAATAGTGTCATCGTCAAGCTTGACCTCGCCCTCCTCGTCGACGTCCAGCAACTCTGAGATATCGATCTCTTCCTCTTCCCTCACTACCAAAAGTTCGAGTATCTTTCTCTTGTAATCTGTTCCTTTGTGGGGATTGAGCTCGGCCGCCATGTCCAGGCAGGCGATGGCCTCGTCCTTCCTCTCGAGAGCGATCAGAATTTCTGCCTTCTCCTCCCACAGCTCGTGGTTCTTTGCATCGGAGTACAGGGCAGTGTCTATCTCGGCCAATCGTCCTTCTTCCGGCGTGTCCGGCAACGTCAGGAGGTCCAGCCCAAGTTCTTTCTCGATCTCCTCCTCGGTCAGCTGGATGGTCTCCCACCGCTTCTTGAAATCCTTGACGATCGACGGCTTCTTCTCCAACTTCTCGAGCTCGAGCAGCCCCTCGACCTCCCTCGGAGAAACCAGCTCCTCGGCCTCCATCTCCTCAATCTCAGCCTTGATGTCGTCCGTCATGTCCTGTGTGATCTCTGGAAGCTCGAACGCTCCCTCCTCGGCGCGCCTTTCCTCCTCTTCCTCGGTTACATCGGCGCCACACACGCTGCAGCTTGTTGCGTTCTCGGAAACGAAGGCCCCGCATGCCTGGCAAAGGTAAAGGGACTGGTCGAACTCGTCCTTGGGTTCCCCATCGACGGGCCTTTCCGGTTCCATCTCTTCCTCATCAACGCCCTCGAAGACAACACCGCACTGGGTGCACTGGTCCGCATCCGCGGGTATGAATACGCCGCAGTTCGGGCATACGAACAACGTGGTCTGGTCCTTATACCAGAACCCGTCCTCCACTTCCCTCTCGAAATGGAACCCGCACTTGGGGCAGTCCTCGACCTCCTCGCCGATGTCGGCCCGACAGTTCGGGCACTTGAACTCTTTGGTCTCGGGGGGGGTCTCCTCCTCACCCTCAAAGACGATTCCGCAGGTCTGGCAGGACTCCGCATCCTCGGGGATGAACGCCCCGCAGCTTGGACAGATGTAAAGACTGGTGTCCTTCTGGTACCAGAACCCATCAACATCATCCGGCTTTCTCGGTTCCGGCTCTTCAACAGCCTCTTCCTCTCCTTCGAAGACCGCTCCGCAGCTTGCGCATTCGGTGGAATCGCTTGCTATCATTGCACCGCACTCAGGGCAGAGGTACAGCCTGGGAACCTCCGTGCTGTACCAGTACCCGTCCCCGGAATCCTCGCCCGCTTTCTCGACTGGCTTTACCTCGGGTTCGACGCCCACGTCCTCCTCTTCACTGAACTCCACGCCGCAACTGGGGCATTTATCCGCCCCGGTACTGACCATGGAGCCGCACTCGGGACACAGAAAAAGGGATGCACCGGTCTCCAATTTATCCGCCTGTCTCTCATCCGAGGCTTCCACTATCGTGGCGGCGAAGTCCTTCATCTCAGTGGCCAATTCATCCCAAATTCCGGGGACCTTCTCCAAGTCTTCGATTTTTGCCTTGGCGATGTCTTCGATGGTCTTGTAACCGGCGGCAAAGAGAGCCCGGGCCTTCTTTCTGCCGATTCTCGGGATCATCAGAAGTTCAACGATATCGTCGTCGGTATCTATCATGACAAGGCTTCGTTACACAGGGTCATATATAGGGATTATAGTAAAAACCTTAAATTTTATATGAGAGTTAATAACAATCATAATACATTTTTTTGTAATTTAGAAAACGGTGATGAACGGATTTATGCCCACCTCAAGAGTGTATCTTGAGTTCGACGGACCGATCTCTAGAATCATGCGGTCCAGTCCTTTCTTGAGAATGCTCGGTTCCTCTCCCTCCTCGTCACGGAGCTTCTTAATCAGGAACTCGCTGAACCTCTTGGATTTGGGATAGAAGTCCTCTGCCTTTTCAGCGAAGAAGGTTGTGGGGTAATATCTGACATGATTGCCCTCGGTGACAATTGTGACCACTCCCAGCGTTTCCATCTCCTTCATGACGTTCGAGACGGTCTGGTGCGCTATACCAATGTCTTCGGCCAGAGTTCCCTGGGCGCTGCCAGGGTTCTCGAGGAGAGCTGACAACAATTCACCACCCATCTGACGGTTCAATAGAACAAACAACCTAACATCCTCTGGTGCGATCAACCCCTCGGGCAGGTGAACGCTCCTTGAACCAACATCACGCTCGGTTACAAAACCCGAATCCTTCAGCTTGCCCAAATGCCAAAGGATTGTGTTGACGTTGATATCGAGAATGGCTGATAGATCGGTCATCGAGATGCAGGGACAGGTCGTCAGTGCCGTATAGATTTGCCGCCGATTCTTGTTAGAGAAGGTCTTGACCGACCGCTTCTTCAACGTTCCTCGCTGATATTCCTTGTCCTTCAAGGCCGATTCCAGGGCCTTTCCCACGCCCTTCTTCATGGACTAGTCCTCATATTCCTGGATGATCTCCTCGACGACCTCTTCGGGGGACATGTCATTGAAGTCCTCGTCCCTCAGCTCTTCCAAGACCTCGATGATCCTCTGGTGGACCCTCGCCGGTATCCTCCCCTTGTGTTCGTCGAGCATGTTCTTGAGCCTCTCAGGAAATGCTCTGGACGGCTCTGCCCTGGACTCTCCGGGATTCACCACCAGCCCCAGACCCTTGACGATGCTGTAGCTGTGCTCCATTTTGCTGTGTCTGCTGTTCCGGCATTTCATGACCTTTAGGCGCCTCTGAAGTCCAGCCTCACTGTCCACGAAGTTCCTCAGGTGTATGACGCAATCGGCCAGGTACATGGGTATTACGGCTTCTCCACCCGACAGGTCACCGGCTGTCCCGTGCTCCTCCAATGTTGCTAGCACCGTGCCGACCTTGCGCGTCTCTTTCAGCATGAAACCGATGAGCTCCCTCTGCTCATAACGGTCGGTGACCGACCACATGACCGGCGTCAGCGGGTCAATGGAAATCCTTGCGTTGGCCCCGCCCTTCCAGTCTGCCACGAATCCCGGCAATTCCTTCTTGATGAAGGTTGAGAATTCCTGACCCGAGGCATCGATGAAGACGAGCCGCTCCTCCTCTATGTAATCGATGATCCTCTTCCACCCCATCTCGATGGCTTCCTTGATTATCTGTTCCTTGTTCTCATCGAGACTCACGAAAATGCCTTCCTGGCCGGCCTCGAGGCCCCGCCTGATGAACTGGGTCGCGAAGGTTGTCTTTCCGGCACCCGAGCAACCGATGACGACCGTCGAAGAATTCTCGTTGATGCCGCCGTCAAGCAGCGGGTTCAGACCGTACACTCCGCTCTTGAGCTTCCTCACCTTTACCAGCCTCTATCCTGCAACTTCTGCCCCTCAGGGATGTCGTCGATGTCCAGGCCCACCATGCCACTACCGAGGCCGCTGGACACCTCGAGCATGACCTTGGGGTCGTCGAAGTGGGCGACCGCCTCCACGATTGCCCTGGCCCTTTCCTCCGGGTTTTGAGACTTGAAGATACCCGAGCCTACAAAGACGCCGTCACTGCCCAGCATCATCATGAGCACGGCATCCGCGGGTGTGGCCACGCCTCCGGCCGCGAAATTCACGACGGGCAGTCTCTTCAAATCCGCAACCTCCTTGACGAGCTCGGGTGAGACATGGAATTCCATGCCCTTTTCCCTGTAATCCGCCTCGTCGTACAGTTCTTTCAGTTCTTCGATCTGGGTGGTGATCTGCCGCTGATGACGCACAGCCTCTATGATGTTGCCCGTCCCGGCCTCTCCCTTGGTCCTGATCATGGCCGCGCCTTCCTCGATGCGCCTTAACGCTTCCCCCAGGTCGCGCGCACCGCAAACGAAGGGCACCTGGAACTCCTTCTTTGCAACGTGGAAGAAGGGATCAGCGGGGGTGAGGACCTCTGATTCGTCGATCATGTCCACGCCCAGGGCCTCCAATGCCCTGGCCTCGGCGATGTGGCCGATCCTCACCTTGGCCATGACCGGAATGGACACGGTGTTCATTATCTCCATTATCTTCTCGGGGTCGGCCATCCTGGCAACTCCACCATCCTTGCGGATGTCCGCCGGCACCCTTTCCAGGGCCATGACCGCCACCGCGCCAGCGTTCTCAGCTATCTCGGCTTGTTCACTAGTCGTAACGTCCATGATCACTCCGCCCTTCTGCATCTTCGCAAAACCGCGTTTGATGAGTTCGGTCCCGAACCTGAGTTTTTCCAAATCCAGTTCCAATGGCATTCAATCACCAATTGGCGAGGGGACAGTCCGTATTTAAGTCTTCGCTCCCAGTCTTTTTTTGCTACTCTGGTAGTAAGCCAAGAGCGGTCCGAAGACTACGTAAGCGAACATCAGGGCGACGGCAAAGAACTCGATGCTACGACCGGGTATTTCAAACTGCCCGTCCGAGGTCAACTGCCAGATGAGAGGTATCGAGGCTAGCAGTATCACACCACCGCTGACGCCAGCCAGTCCTCTCCGGACGGTCGGATAGGGTATGCTGCTGATCATGAGTATTGAAAGCATGATAGTGATTACGAGGACGAAAGATGCCTGCTCGTCGACGACGAGGGGGTTGTATTCGGGATTTCCCCATAACGTGCAGAGGGTTAAGACTACAACACTGGCAGCAGGTGTCGGAAGCCCGAGAAAATGGCTCTTGGCATAATCCTTACCCGCGAACCTTGCGAGTCTGAGGATGCCGAAGGAAGCGTAGAACATACATGTGACCACAGCGACCGCATTCGGCATGTACACCCATGCACTTCCGAGGGACTTGTCATAGAAGTTGTGGTAGATGATGAGCGCCGGGGCGAGACAGAATGAGACCGCGTCGGATATTGAATCGAGG
>LSSH01000063.1 GCA_001595885.1 Candidatus Proteinoplasmatales archaeon SG8-5
CCTCATCGGCCCCCGTGCCCCCTAGGGCGAGGCCCACGCTCACCGGTGTCATTGAGGGGTAGCCGACAAGGTTCCAGCCTGCATGGAGGGGTATTTCCGTGACCACCGGGTCGAAGCCTTCCATGGTCAGTGTCTGCCCGGGCGCGTTGATGTAGATCCAGAATCCCATCTTGTGGTCCAGCGTGTGGAGGGTGTTCAGCTGGGGCGGTCTGTTCTCGTAATAGGTGAGCCATTTCCCGACTAGTGTCTCGTTGTAGGCCCTCACGAAATCGTAGGCAGGCCAGATGCCGGATAGGATCTGCTGTATGGCCTCGTCCTGCTGTACGTAGGGCAGGGACAAGAGGTTCCATCCCTCATGGAGCGGGATGCCATAGCTCATCAGCTCTAGGTAGTAGGCCGTAAGGGTCGCGTCGCTGTACCTGGCATCGATTGTGTGAACCCTGGCACCCGTATCGCTCCATCTGTCCCAAAGGTAGGTCTCTCCCCCGCCGCCGGTCTGCTGGGCAGGGGCCTCCAGAGTGTGTGAGTATCCGGCGGGCCAGTTGAAGAGCTGCGGGGCCGTGTATGTCTGCCCGTCCACGATGACGTCAAGACCGGTCGGGTCGGTGTCGATCGTCCATCTCGAACCGTACGTGGAATAGACCACGTGGGTCTGCGAGGTCTCCGTGATGGGGTCGGCGGCGTCCCTCAGGTCGCTCCAGGCTATGCAGGCGTATTCCCCGCCTCCCGGCCTCTCCTGCGACGTCACGTGGGCGAACCAGTTGGAGGCCTGATAGGCTCCTGTGTCGCTAACGGCCTCGGGCGGATACCAGGTCGTCAGGTCTACGTTGTCGGCGAACATGATGTTGGTCGTGTAAACCGAACCCCCGTCCTCCTGTCGGTAGGTCATCATGAAGAAGTTCTTGTTGAAGTCCTCCTGAACGTAAGGCATCCTCTGGTAGTTCGCCTGGGGTAGGGAGTAGGAGTCCCACATGCCGCCGCCGTTGAGGCTGTAGGCGTAGGCCAGGTCTCCGAGGCTCTGGTCACTGGGATTGTTAGTGTAGGTTGCCGCGCACATGACATAGTCGGTGCCCGATTGTGTGGCCGCGATGCTCGGTTTATAGAACGAATGCACGCTGGCCGCGTCGTATATATCGGTCAACGCCGTCCAGGTCATCCCGTCCGCCGAGCTCCAGATCCGCATGTCGAACACGCCGCCGGCCTCGAAATAGTTCATGGCTGTGAGATACAACGTAAAGGTTCCCGAGTCCTGGCAGGGGTATTGGACGTAGTTGGCAATCACCGGACCGCCGCCCAGGACCTCGTAGCCGTCCCACTCGGTCGCGCCGGGCTGCCATGCCACGACAGAGCTCTGGGTGGCCGCTACGGCGTCATAGGACATGGCCGTTATGACCGGCACATTGCCCGGTTGGTCTATGCTAATCGTGGGCAGGCGGTGGACGTTATAGGCGCCGCCGTATGCCTGTGTGACCATATCGTTGGTCCAGGGTGCGGGCGAGCCCCAGAAGGCCTTGTTGGCATACTGGACGTCCAGCTGCATGTCGATTATGTTCCTCGAAGGCCCGTCGTATGCGAATAGCGTGTATGTTATCCATATCATGCCGTCGTTGCCTATTGCGAGGTCAGGCTCCTTCATGTCCGGATATACTCCGTTTATCTGGACCGGAAAGTAGAACACGTAGATCTCGGGGGACCAAGTCTCGCCGCCGTTCGTCGAGCGCCTTACCGCCAGGCACCACTGGTCAGTGCCCGAGGCGAAGCTCGTCCAGGATTCGTAGACGATGTAGATGTCGTTGTTGTTGGTCGGGTCCACCTCCATCGACTGGAAGCCGTCGTTGTACTGGTTCCAGGCCTGGTCTGAAATGAGTATGTCGTAGGTCCAGCCCGAGCCGGGGTTCCCCCTGGGCCCCGTCGTTCTCTGCAGCTCGTCCACGTTCGTCAACACGGCGACGGGTGCATGGCCAAAGACCGACTCGGAGGATGGCGCACCGCTGACCTTATTGGTCGCGGATTGGTCCGCCGGACCCCGCAAACCATCGTTCAACGGTCGAAGGCCGTCCTTTGACCGTTCGGTCTCATCGGACGTGCGCCCCATAACCATGACAGAAGTAGTCAAGAACATCAGGACAACGGTTACGGCAACAGCCCGTCTGACCACGCCAGTCATGTTGGATAACATGGAAAAACCGATATTTAACGTTTGGTACGGAGATATCAGGTGAGAGTTGCCCCCCAGCTTTGCTTCGCACAGGCTTATCGACCAAATGGTATGGCGGATCGTGCAATCCAGTCAGTTAAATGCGCAATACCGGCACCAGCAACCGAACAGCGGGGTAACCATATTATAGGTAATACAGAATAAAGAAACCTGATGAGACTGTTGGTCGACATGGGCCATCCAGCCCATGTTCACTTCTTCAGGAATGCGATAAAGGAGCTCCATACCAGAGGCCACGAGGTAAAGGTAACCGCCCGAGACAAGGACGTGACCCTCGCCCTCCTTGATGCCTACGAGCTGGAGTATGAGGTGCGGGGAACCCTGAGCAAAGGAACCCTTAGCAAGGGTATCGGTATGGTCAAGACCGACATGAAGATGCTAAAGATAGCTAAGAAGTTCAAGCCTGATGTCATGGCCGGTATCCTCAACCCTTACACTGCCCAGATATCCAGGATGGTAGGAGCCAAATCGATCACATTCACCGACACTGAGCATGCGAAGGCCGCCCAAAGGATGACCTTGCCTTTTACTGACCTTGTTGTCACTCCAAAGGCTTATCTGCTTGATCACGGGGAGAAGCATGTGAGGTATGATGGAACCCACGAAATGGCATACCTTAACGAGAAATACTTCACTCCCGACAAATCGGTCTTGGAGAAGCTGGGCATTGATCAAAAAGAAAAGTTCGCACTCTTGCGTTCGGTGTCATGGGAAGCTAGTCATGACCGCACCGATGATAAGATTCCTGCCAGATTATTTCACGATGTTTACGGTTACCTGGAGGGAAAGATGAGAGTTATTAAATCAGATGAGTTGAAATGTGGTAAAGACCTTGAATTCCACCCTGCGGAAGTCTTGGACATACTCTCTTACGCCCAGTTTTACATAGGTGACGGAGCTACAATGGCAGCGGAATCAGCTATCCTAGGGGCCAACTCGATTTATATTTCAAAACTCAAAGGTCAGATCGGGGTTTTGGAATACCTTGAGAGGACTTTGAGCAACTATCGAGTTGTACCCCCAGATACGGAATCGATAATAAAAAACCTGGATGATACGGAATTTGAAAGAATTGAAAGATATGAATGTCCAGATATTATATCTCTTATAACTGATCTCATGATAGGCCTAGGTGAAGAACGATGACTACGGATTATTTATTAGTAACACCCGCAAAGAACGAGGAGAAGAACCTCCCCTCGTTGATTTCATCGATATTAAGTCAGGAGAAACAACCAAAACTCTGGGTCATTGTTGACGACGGAAGCACTGATAAAAGCCAGGAGATCATCGAGAGGTCATCAAGGGAACACAAATGGATTATTACAGTAAGGTTGGATGAATCACGGAGGGACATTGGCTTTCATTACAGTGAAGTCTGCCGCACCGGTTTTAATACTATTATCACAAAGGCTAGAGAAATGGGCATATCCTTTGGATTCATCGCGTTACTCGATGCAGACATAATTATCAAAGAGCATTATTTCTTAGAATTAATAAACCGGATGGAAAAAGATGCATCAATAGGCATTACCAGCGGAGCAATATGGAGCAAGGAACAAGGTAAATATGTGAAAGTCAAACAACGAACAGATCTACCCTCGGGTGCAGCCCGCATATGGAAAATAAAATGCTACGAAGAAACGAACGGTTTTGAAAAAACCATGGCCCCAGACAGCGTTTCCAATGCAAGAGCCAAGATTAAAGGCTGGAAGACCGTCAGATATTCCGACATTAAGGCCTACCAGTCGAGGGCGACGGCCAGTGCCGAGGGCTTATGGATCGGATATAAACGAAAAGGGCAGGCCTCATATTACCTGCACGAACCTTTCTACTTCATATTGGGAAAGGCTTCGTCATTCGCAGCGGAGGAAAGCCTGCGGCAAGGTGTAGCCTTCCTATGGGGATGGCTATCGTCGTGGATACATAGACGATCAAAAATACCCGACCCTGAGTTAAAAAAATATTTCCGATCAAAACTATATACCACAAGAGGTGAGAGATTCTGAAAATTGAATCCCCGGATCTTAGGAAAAACGTAACAAAGAGAACTGCACTAATGCTATTCCTCTTTCTTATCCTTATCAACATACTCTTGAGATATCCATTCACCCCGCATGAGATTGGCTGGGATTCCTTTGTAATACATTCCCTTGCTGATTCCATTAATGTACAACACCATGCTGATTGGATTTTAAATCCATTTTCATATTTTGGCATGTACCCGTTGTCTTATCCTAGCTCGGTCCCGTTTATAATCTCATCTACTAGCCAAGCAAGTGGTTTAAGCATTGAAGGAGTAGCATGGATTTTCACAATAATAATTGGTATTTTAGCTGCGTTAGGGGGCTTTATACTCGCAGGAGCCATAAAGAAAAATTTTTGGTTCCAGTATATTGTGGCTCTGATGTTCTCCACCTCGATGGGATTGTTACTTTTTACAACTTGGACCTTAACTACCCGCGGTACGTTAGAAGTAATTCTACCTTTTTTCCTATGGTCGCTCATTAATCACCTGAAAAGCCAACGCTTGACCTACTTCATACTAGCTATCATGTTTCTAATATTAGCAGCTTCTATACACCGCATGTTCATACTTTTTGCTCCGTTCATACTTCTGATTATGATAATACCTTATATCATTAAATCAAAACTAATCGCAAAAACTTCAATCACTGAATCTAAACAGAAAAAGATGAGGATAATATTTGGCATTGGTAGCTTCATAGTGGCCGGCGTGTTATTGATACTGCCAATACTGGGCGTATTTGGGGATGTATATGGACATTTTGGTGTAGAGGGCACTTACAATAGTATTGTTTGGGCTGCAGCAGTGTTCGCCAGAAATGTTGGACCAATCGCCCTGTTATCCATAATTGGCTTAATATTAATAATCTTAAAGGTCGGAAAGGAAAGAGGGGAATTCTTTACAGCTGGAGCATTTATCATAATAATACCAATGATACTTGTGGGGAGTTACATATCTACG
>LSSH01000064.1 GCA_001595885.1 Candidatus Proteinoplasmatales archaeon SG8-5
AAATGGATACGAATTGGGCTGGCGCTAAACTTAGGAGTATCGTCGTTCTCAGCCTAAGTTTAGCATCCCGGCATCCGCTCCTTTGCAACCGATTGGTCAGGAATACATGGCTGGTTCTCAACCTTTGAGCGGCTTCGTTGCCTGCCCAAGTTGTAAATCCCGGTTTCAGCGATCTTTGTTCGTACTGCATGCAGGGCAGACCCAATGTTGTTACACAAATCTTTTATCGTTCCAGAGCTCTTTTGGTGCAGGTGGTTAGGATGAAGTTGAAGGTGATGTTCATTGTGGGAATGTTGGTCGTGAGCGCCATACTCGTTGTACAAAGTATCAAAGCACAGCCTTACACTGGAAGTGTGATCCTGATGGATGGCTATGGGCACGAGCAGGATTATTTCGAGCCAAGCGATTCGATTTACTTCGAGGTCACGGTATTGGACGCAGGTGTACCACTGCAATCCCAGACCGTTGATGTGATCATACTCGGTTTGGCCGGAATAGGCGAGGTCTTCAACAACTCGTATCTCACTGATAGCTACGGCCAGTTCACAGGCAACGATTGGGACGGCTACTGGTATACACACGATATCGGCGACTACATCATGTTCGTCAACTACACGGGTACTACAGCAGTACAGGTAAGCTTCCGGATCTACGATCCTGTTCCGTGGAGTGCTACTGGCTGGACCGCGTATTACGGGGCCGTTACCGACGTGTTCACCGAGGACCAGAGGGTTGAGGTTTACGTGAGAGCGTTGGACCAATACGGCAATCCGTACGACGGAGGCTATGGGGATGTCTGGTATGAGATAATGCATCTGGGCAATTCCGTGGACACCGAATACCTGAGCACCGACAGCTCAGGCGAGGACATGGACTACTTCTATCCAGAATGGGAATACGACGAACAGTTCGGTGTTTACCAGGGGACGATTTATAATGATGCGGTCCCGGCCCAGGTCATCGGATACTTCAACTTCACGGTCGCCCTGCCCACGAATGCAATTGTCCAGCCGCAACACCAAGGTGAGAACAGGACGGTTTTCACGGCCGGTGAGAGCGTGGGCTACGCGATAACACTCTATTACCTGGATGAACCATACGACAGTGAAGATTACGCAGCAAGGCTCCTGTTGTACCGCTTGGGCGAGGTTGAACCACTGGAGAACGATACCCTGCGAACGAACTCACAGGGGGTCGACATCGACACCTACTATTACTGGATCGGCATGAGCGAGGATGACGAGGGGACCTACCAGATGAAGGTCTACTCCCATGACTGGGAAGAGATAGGCAGTGCATTATTCATGGTCATAGACCTCGACATTGAGATAATACCCCACAAACCCGTGTATGCCCAGGGGGACGAGGTGGAATTGAAGGTGACTACGACGCTGGAAGAGGCATATAACGTAAGGGTGACCGACCCCAGCCACAACACGTTGTCCGGTTGGAACGTACCGGCCGGGACCAACCTCTGGGGTCGCCAATACACGATGCCGAACCTTCAGGACGGTATCTATCATGTCGAGGTTTACATGGGCACTCTACCGCTGGACTCACTAAGCTTTGAGCTCAAGAAGCTGACCGTCGGAGCCAGGCTCAACCAGGAGGCCTACCTTCCCGGACATGAGGCCACCCTCTTCTGGCGGGCCATAGACAACCACGACGGAGGACCCATTGAGATCAGCGGGGGCACTGACCTGTATTACACTGACGACGGTTACGATTCAGCGTCGATGGCATTGAACAACATTGCCGGTTCCGCTGGTGAGTTCCAGTTCGAGATACCCGAGGATGCGCGTCAGGGGGAATGGGCCCATATCGAAGTGGAGGCCAACGACAATCAAGGTCATTCAGACTCCACCTCGGTGAGCCTGTACATAGGCTGGCTCGACATGAGCATCGGCACCGACCGCGGTTATTACAGACCTGGTGAGGACGTCCTTTTTACATTCTACACACACGTGGGTTCCAACTCACCGGCCCCTGACGTTGAGCTTGCCGCCCGTGTTGAACACCAGGGCACCCAGGTCGGGAACGGTTGGACCATCACAACAGATGACAGCGGAAAGGCGAGCAACATGTACACAATACCCGCATCAGCACCCGATGGAGTGTACAGTATAGTGGTGTCCGGGGTCTTCGGTCAGAACAGGGACATATCCACCCAGGAGACCTCCCTGTTCACCGTAAGTTCCGACCCGGTGCTGGCCCTGATACTCTACCAGCCCAAGGACATCTATGTTCCCGGAGAGAGTGTCAGCATACCGTACAGGGTGCTGAGGGACGGCCAGGAGACCACCGCCGCCCAGGTCTCCTACGAGGCCAGATTGGGAACAAGCCTCTCATCATGGGGCGATGCCAGCACAATCGCTTTCGGATTTGGGAGCAACGGCTACATCAACTTCCAGCTGCCCTATGACCTGGAAGGGAATCTATTGATACAAGCGACCGCACGCACGACTGAAGGTTACCAGGCCCATGCAGAACTCGGCGGGTACGGTTGGGGTTCGAGCAGCATGACCGTGACCAAGACCCAGCTGCTCCTCTTCTCGACGAAAAGCATCTACCTGCCCGGTGAGAACGTCACCTGGGTGTTGAACCTCCTTGGGGATTCGATATTGCAGGCCAACTACAGGATAACCGACCCTGAAGGTGTGCCCTTGGCAGAGGGTGTACCAGTCGACGGGACGTTCAGCTACCAGCTGCCGACAGAGTACGCCAGGACGGTGACCGCCACAGTGTTCGTGACTGGCGCAAACGCCACCTACACAGCCTCGGATGCGGCTCCGGTTTATGAGGGCTTCATTATCGAATACAAGATAAAGAAGCACTCGTACTCGCCCGGGAGCCAGATGTCAATCAACTATACGATCATCAAGGTCGGGCACGGTCCGGAGGCAGTGAACGGTCACATCGTTGTGATATCGATCTCGGGGGAATATTCCGAGACCGTTTGGGTCGATAAACCGATGGGCACACTGACCTTCCAGCTGCCAGAGGATATCAGGGACGGTAAGCACATATTCAGCGTCTCGCTTGAGGCACAGGGCGATTCGTTCCTGGACCTACAGACCATCATCATCGATTCGGACGCCGGGGACCTCGCCCACGGCACGATACTGGGCCTCAATGCCAGTGCGTTCCTGGTTCTGCTGTTCGCCATAGCAGCGCTGATCATCGCCATCGTCGGTGTGTCCAAATGGAGAAGGATGCAGAAGACCGTGGGTCATAAGGAAGATGCGCAGCCGACGCCGGAGGAGCCACAGCCCGTGGAGGAACCCGCTCAGGTCGGTGGTGTTGATGACCAATCCTCTCCCGAGACGTACGGAACGACACCCGAGCCTCAGGGTCAGGATTATTCCCAAACACCTCCGCCTCCCCCGGGATGGTCCGGTTAACAGGAAATTATCTAATCATGAGTACTGGAGGGTGTGTCAGACTGCCAAATCACTTGACCTGTTCAAGTTGACTTATGATATTCCAAATGAGAGTGCGGCCGTGAAGGGGTATGTTGGGGTCGTTTGCCATCTCGTCGAGCTTGAATATCGCGCTCGCGGTCCTTACGTCAAGGGCCTCGTCCCGCTTTTGCAACCTCTCCTTACACTCTACTGCTCCCCGCCTGATGTTCCTAGGGACGGAAGTGTCCTCCGCCAGTTGGTCCAAAACTACGATTATCTGGTCCAGCTTCTGTTCTGCGTCCATAGCAACACCTCATCCGAGTTGGTATCGTGCACACCCAATTAAGGCTTTCGTTCAGGACTTGGCCTCGGACGGTACGAGTAACTGGTTTCCTTCCTTGAACGCCGTGACGACCATCATGGTCTTTGTTTCCTTTATGCCCTTTACCGGGGCCAGGGAATCCAGCACGAAAGACTTCAGGTTCTTGTAGTTGTCAAACCTGGCCTTTAGAATGATGTCCACATCGCCTGTGACCATGAACAGGTCCTCCACCTTCTCGAACTGGCTGACCGTGTGGGCTATGGCCTCCGCTTCCTTTGTGTCTATCTTGAGCATTATCAGGGCCATGACCTGGTCCTCGCCGTAGTAGTTCGAGAGCATGCGTTCGTAATCTTCGTCCTTTTCCATGAGCTCATCTCCGTATTCTTACCCAATAATAGCCGTTCAGGCTTTTATTCTTTTGCGTTATCACAGCCCGCTCAAAGGGCGTGGTTTTTCGTTGTGACATGTTTATATCCCCTATTCTTATCATCACACGGTGTTCTGATGACCGTTGACGCAGATTCCAAGTTCGCGGATATGGACGAGGTGGTCGACCGGGAGCTGTCAAGGGCGGCCAAGGTGGCTGCGGAGGAGGTCCTGGCCGTAAAGAAGGATGAGGCCGCCCTCATCATAACCAATCCCGAGACCAATGTCTACTCGATATCAAAGGCGATGTACGATGCAATACTGGATTGCGGGGGAAAGCCCACAATCATGCTGCAGCCGTTCAAGACCCAGCTTGACTATGCCGACAAGAACGTCATCGGCGCCATCAAGGCCAATCCCGACATCTGCATATCGCTGAGCGCCGAGAAACTGGGGAAGGACGAGGCGGCAATCAAGGACCATTACAAGGCCGGGGAGCAGGAGTACGACCACATCTTCGATTACTTGTTCAGGGAGAAGAAGATGCGCGCGTTCTGGTCCCCTAGCGTCACGGCCGGGATGTTCAAGAAGACGGTTCCAATAGATTACCCGAGGCTCAGGCGGGAGTGCGAGGATATCAAGGCTATTTTGGACAGGGCGGTCAGTGTTCGAGTGACCTCGGACAAGGGCACTGACGTCGTCCTCGGTCTCCTCGGTAGGGAGGCGCAATCGGACGACGGCGACTTCAGGGCACCTGGCCAGGGAGGCAACCTCCCGGCCGGCGAGGTCTACATCTCACCAGAGCTGGGGAACTCCAATGGCACCATCGCCTTCGACGGCTCGATATCGTTGCCCGTCGGGGACCTTGTCATCAAGGACCCGATCATCGCAACCGTAAAGGACAACTACGTTACGGATCTGAGCGGCGGAGAGGAAGCGAGTGAACTGGAAGAGGCACTGACGTCAGGAAGGGACAGCGCCCTGGAGATGGTCAGCCAGGGGAAGCTGGATCCCGCCGAGGGTGACGAATACGCAAAGAACTCCAGGAACCTGGGCGAGCTGGGCATCGGCCTTAACAGGAAGGCGGAGATCGTCGGCAACATGCTCGATGCCAACGATAGTCGCGAAATACAAGGACGGGACAGAGAAGACGATAATGGAAAACGGTGAGCTCGTTTATTGATGGGTGATAGTTCTGCAAATTTGTGAACTCTAGCTCGGGTATAACCATTCCATACTCTTGCATGGCAGTGATCGCCATGCACCGTCGTTCTCGAATCAAAGTAACTCTGAACACAAGGTTCAGAGAAATCAGGTGTAAGGCCCCTGGAAAGAAGCTTTCGAGGAAACGAATGTGAAAAAGAAAATTACTGAGTAGCCTCGAATTCTTCCTGGAGGTCGATGATAACCTGTTCAAGAACTTCTTCGAAGGACTCGCTGCGGTACTCTCTCAGGCCGCCTAGGTCACTCTGTACCCTGGCGATATAGGTTTTCGGCCCCTTGAGGAATTAGATGTTGCACAACGACTCTAC
>LSSH01000065.1 GCA_001595885.1 Candidatus Proteinoplasmatales archaeon SG8-5
CGAATCGTACGCGATCGGACCGGCGACCTCGTCCAGCTTCCAGTGATGACTGCTGAAGTCGCTGAAATAAACAGTGACATCGGCAATGCCTGAGTATGTGTTGTTCGTCGCGATCACGAATCCGGTTCCGGGTGTTCCCTGGGCTGTGAAGAATCCTGTCGCGTTGACTGTACCAACGTCTGTATCCCAGATGAACTCCACTCCGGGTATCGGAACATTGAACAGGTCGAACGCCGTTGCAGTGAACTGTCGTTTGCACCCTAACCGGATAGAAGTTGGATTCGGCGTGACCTCAACATGATCGATCGTCCTAATAAAATCCCCGAAAGCAATGTTGTCTGCACCGTCCGTCTCAGTCGCTGAATAGAGGTTTATGCGAGTTATGAGCTCAGTCGAGATTACTCCCCAGAAGATGCCTGTGTTGTCAGCAGGAGCCTGGACGATGTCAAGCAGTACGCCACCAATCCCGTAGATGCTTATATCGAAAGTGGTCGGACTTAAGAAACTCTGCAGGTCCATTCCAACTGCTTTTGTATCATTGTTGAAGAAAAAGATATCCATGGAATCAACGAAAGTGTTGGTTGTGACGGTTTTCGTTGGAGGACCAATTCCTCCATATATAAGTACTAATCCATTGGAGTCTGGACCAGGATTATCCTGTAACCTAATACCTGGTTCGATGTCGCCTGGTTTGAAATATCCATTATCGGTGGTTTCATCTAACACACCTCCGAATGGACCCGAGGCGTTTACATTTCCTTCCTCAAAGTCTTCGAAGAACGGCAGAGGACCGGTGTCTGCGTCGAATGTGGCTCGACTTGTATAGTAGACTTGCGCTCCCGGTCGAGGTCCCGGGCCTGGAGACAATGGGTCACCAACATCCTCATTGGCTCCTATGAATATTGAAGTTGGGCCCAATAATAATGCAAGGCTAACCAAGACCACGATAACGCGCTTCATCACTTTCCTTCCTCTAAGATTCATAGTTCGTAAGGCCTAAAATACTTTTCCCTGTCACTTCTTCCACTCTTTCCTCAGGATGCCCATCAGCACGATGTCGTGATACTCGCCCTTCATGTAGACGGCCTCGCGCTTGACGCCCTCCTCCCTGAAGCCGAGCTTCCTGTATGCCTTGCGGGCGCGCTCGTTGAAGTCGAACACGCCGAGCTCGATTCGGTGGAGGTTGAGCGAGTCGAAGCCGTAGTCCAGCATGAGGCGGATTGCTTCGGTGCCGTAACCTTTGGAGGCCTCCTCCAGGTCGCCGAGAGCGATGCCCAGCATGGCGCGCCTGCTCACCCTGTTGACGGGCGTGTTTATGTTGTGCAGACCGATGTTGCCTATCAGCTTGTCGCCCTTCTTCACGATGATGGACAGCGTCACGCTGCCCTCGTCCTTCATCATCTTCTCGAGGAAGTCCTTCTCCCCTTCCTTGGAAATCGGGAAGGGCAGCATCAGGTACTGCCTGAGGTCTGGATTGTTGAACCAGACGTAGAACGTTTCCAGGTCGTCCATGTCCAGAGGCCGCAGGTAGACGTTCTTCCCCTCGAGGAATATTGCCTTGTCCATGATGTCGCCGAGGATGCTCAAGGCATTAAAAGGTTGCGTTTACCCACCTAGGAATCATTTTTAAGAATCTGTCGCCACTCCTTATTAACGAGGGCGTCGATTTGGCTTCAATCAATATCTTACCTCCCTCCATTCCGGGTGGGTGCGGGTCATTAGCCCATCAGGCCCACCCGTTTTATACCACTTATCATCTCCTTTCCCGGGCGGGATGGACGAGCTCCATCGCCCTATCATGACTCCCGCCCGGTTCGCTCTTTACGACGTCTTCCATCTATTTTTTCAGTAGGTAGATGACCCACGGCGCGATCCTCGCCTCGTTCACCCACGCCCAGGGCTCGTCGTCGTTGGCCAGCGGGTGATACGAGGTGATGAGGTCCAGACCCGCGTCCTTGAAAAGCAGGTCATAGTCCTCCGGGTGCCACAGGATGTCGATGACCGGCCGCCTGTCCTCGGTGTCCAATTGGATTATCCCCACCTTGTCGCCGCTCCTCGCTATGAGGTTCTCGGGGAAGTCCTTCGTGCTGAAGCTCAGCCATTCGTTGGTATACATGTCCGGAGTCGAGCCGAGGATGACTACCCGCCCTTCAGGGGATAGGAGGCCGCCCAGGCCCTTCAGCAGGTTGGCGCGATGCTCCGGGCCAGGTATGTTGTCGAACGGGAAGGCGCACAATATGAGGTCGAACTGCTTTGTCTGGACATTAGAAAAATCACCATCGGCAATCCTCACATACTCTCCATCAGGGTCCAGTTCCCTTGCCTTACTTACCATGTCCTCCGAGATGTCAACGCCAATTGTGTCGAAGCCCTGCCCCTTCAGGAACCTGGTGGAGCGGCCGGTGCCGCAGCCGAAGTCCATGGCCCTCTTGCCCTTCACGTGCTCCGAGAGGATACCGGGCAGGTCGCGGAAGGCAAGGTAGTAGGTACCAGGAAACTCCAGTTTCGCATATGCCTCGGCCCGCTCCCCGTCCTCGTACACGTTCCTGAATCCGATGATATCACTCCGTTAGTATTCCCTGATGTCGATGAGGCATACGCCCTTCCTGGTGCGCTCCCTCTGCTCCTTCCAGTGCCGTTCCAGGCCCACCTTCTTCACGTGCTCGTGGTGCTGGAGAACGTACGGATAGCGGCCGCGGTGGTACTCGGTGGCGGGGCACTCGTATATCTCGCCGCACTCGAGGCAGCTCTCGAGCTCCTTATCGACTATCTTGCCGCACTTCAGCACGTCGCACCACGGCTCCTCTATCTTCAGGCAGGTGGGGCACTCGGCCCTTGCGAACCACTCCAGGCCTTTTCTGACATCCGCGAACCTGAAATCGACGCCGTCCTCGGCCCATTCGTAGTTACCGCTCGTGAGGTGCAGCAGCTCCTTGGCCAGCTCGGATATCCTGCCGTTCCCCGTGGGGCACATCTCGCAGAAGACCCCGCACACTCCAAAGGCATATTCCTCGCTCATGTCATCACCCGATGGTCGGAATATGGAATCTCGATGTATAAAACTTGCTTGTCAGCTGTGTTGCTAATCGGCTGTGGTGCTAATCGGCTGTGGTGCTAATCGGCTGTGTTGTTAATCGGCTGCGTTGCCGGTCAGCTGTGGGCTGGTAATTCAATCTCCATGCAGATTCGAACAGTCAGCCTACTTGATGAAGTTCAGGGGCGCGACTTCCCTGCCGTAGACGTCGTTCAGGACCTGGGCCAGGGCCGCGTATATCGCCGACGACCCGCAGAATATGCCCTCGTACCCGGCTATCCTGATGATGTCCTCATTACCCAGGTAATCGCCTAATGCCAGCAGGAAGAACAGGACTGCCAAAGACGCGAACACCACCATCAGCGCCTGGTTCATCTTCAGGGTGCCGAGGAACATTATCGCGGTGAATATGCCCCACATGGCCAGGTAGGCCGCCATCGCGTGCGGCTCGGGTGCCGAACCCAGGCCCATCGCCGGGAAGACCAGCAATGCTACAAGGGACAGCCAGAACAGGCCGTATGACACGAATGCCGTGGTCGCGAAGGTGTTGCCCTTCTTCCATTCCATGACGCCGGCGAATATCTGGGCGAGCCCGCCGTAGAACACGCCCATCCCCATTATCATCGTCCCCAGGGCGAAGAAGCCGGCGTTGTGCAGGTTCAGTAACACGGTGGTCATTCCGAAGCCCATCAGGCCGAGGGGCGCCGGGTTTGCGGTAAAATCATTGGTCATGAACATACCTCGAATATGCAACCGGAAGGCGGGAAGGCGTAATAAGACTTGCTATCGCGCACCGTTCCTCTACTCGTCGTTCTTCGGCTTGAAGTTCCCCTGCATGTATATCATCTTGTCCAGCTCCCTGATGCGATACTCCAGCGTCTGCAGGGCGAGGTTCATCAGGACGCGCATCTCCTGAACTTCCTTCGAATCAGAGAACTTCTCCGGGTGGGCCTCCATCTTCAAAAGACACGTACGAAGGTTGTTATACTGGAACTTCAGATTATCTAATTCGCCCACGCCATCACGTGTGGTGAATGGGGTTACTGGATATTTAATATTTGTCTAATATTGTACAAAGTGCTATGTTAGAATACATCAACGTACATCGACAATGTTATTTTGGTATCAGGCTGTAACGAGCGGATGCCGTAATATGCGGGCCAGCAGTTTCACCATCAGAAGACCTGCACTTTCACTATGAGCAGTCCAGCACTTTCACTTTGAGCAGACCCGCACTTTCACCTTGAGCAGACCTGCACTTTCACTAACCTCCCATTATGCTATATATAATTTCGAAACATATTGTATCCGTAATGGATGGGAATGCACGCTTCTTCAGCGCCAGCGTCACGGTGAACGAGCACCTGATACTGGACATCCTGGACCACCACGGCGAGTATATCACGCACGACACCGAGGCCAATCTCTCCAGGCGATTCCACCGGGACTGGGACGGCGAGTGCAAGCGCGCCGACATCCTGGCCCTGTACCGCAAGGACGACGCCGAGTACCTCGTCGGCATCGAGGTGAAGGACTGGAAGAACCGCGTCAACGCCCGCATGTGCTACCGCTACCTGAAGACCTACAGGCGCAGCTGCCAGTACTTCTATTTCGCGGCGCGCGAGTTCTCAAAGCGAGCCTTCGACATCCACGAGATCGGCTTTATCGATTTAAATCAAATGAAAGTTATAAAAAAGCCCGAATATTTATATCCCCCGAAGAGGCACCGCGAAGGCGTCATCAAGAAGCTGAAGAACGCGCCGCCGCCGAGGCGATATTTCGTCCCGCACCCGCACCAGAGGAAGCTGGACAGTTACCTTTGACCTTTTTCTTTGAGTTCCTCGCTCCTCTGGCTTACCCCTCGCAAAGAAAAATACTCGCCAAAACCGGTTTGACATCGGTTGCTCAGAACACTCGGGGTTTGTTTAAAAGAGGTTTACATTAAGCCTGCTCGCTCGGAAATGTTTTCACATCGACTGTTGGCTGGAACTCTCACCAGTCGATTACCCAAGTCGTATCAAACGGCACGTGCACCCAGTAACCCTCCCCGGGTTTCATCATGTATGAGTCCGGAAGTTGGCTTAATCGATATGGAGCGGTGGCATTGAAGCCCTCGACTGGTTGGTCGTAACCGGTTCCGGCCAGGGCATCGGAGAT
>LSSH01000066.1 GCA_001595885.1 Candidatus Proteinoplasmatales archaeon SG8-5
GCACGTTCGGCTCCTTCTTTGTGACCTCGAAGGTGGAGTATGGCGGCGAGAACAGCTCGTCGCACTCGTCGAACTTCTCGTACAGGAGGTCGGTCACCCTGGCCACGAACTTGGAGGCAGCCCTGAAGGCGTTGAGACCCTTGTGGGGCCTGCTTGCATGGGCCTGGACCCCCTTGGTCACGACCCTGAAGTGCAGGTGGGACTTCTCCACGACCTCGATGGCGTTCCCGTCCGGTTCCCCCGCGTCCGGGACCACAATCAGGTCGCCCTTCTTGAAGAGGCCCATCTTCACCATGTGCTTGATGCCGTAGGTGCTGCCGACCTCCTCGTCGGCGACGAAGGCCAGCTTGACCTTCCTCTTCGGCCTCATGCCCAGGTTCTGGAGCGCCTTCGCGGCGTACAAGGATGCGATCAGAGCTTGGCCGTTGTCCTCCACGCCGCGGCCGATGAGCCTTCCGCCGCGTATGATGGGGTCATAGGGGTCGGACTTCCACAGGTCGCGGTCCCCCTCCGGCACGATGTCCATGTGACTGACTATCCAGATGGGCCTGAGCTCCTGCTCCTTTCCTGGGATGGAGACGACGATGTTCGGCCGGTAACCCTCGGGAACCCGGTCGTCCTCCGCCCTGACCATGGCCACGTGGTCGAAGCCCTCCTCCTTCAAAAGGTCCATGAGGAACAAGGCCCGCTTGACCTCACCCTTGCCGTCGCTCTCCGGGGCGATGGCAGGAATCTTGCACATCTCGGTCAGAGCCTGGACCATGTCGTCCCTCAGAGTCTCGACCTGGTCTAGAACCATCTTAGCCATTCGGTTTGAGTAAAGTGGAGAAGTTTATAACTGTTTGGATATGTATTGATTCATTACTTTGTGGATCCATAACCTTGTGGAATCATTACTTTGGGGAGCATTACTATGTGGATCCATTACCTTGTGGAATCATTACTTTGTGGATCCATTACCTTGTGGAATCATTACTTTGTGGAGCATTACTTTGGGGAGCATTGCTTTGTGGAATCATTATTTTGGGGAGCATTACTTTGTGGTATCATTACTTTGTGGAGCATTGCATTGTGGATTTATTATTTTGTGAGGTTATGATCATAATAATAACGATAAGCGAACAGAATCAGCCATCGGTCGGGCGAAGATGCCGCTCATACCATTCCTGATAGTCTTCCTCATCTTCCCTATCCACGAACTCCTTCCTGATCCTGATGCCGTTGGACCTGCAGTGGTCCTTCATAAGCTCCCAGGCCTCCTGGCCGCCCTCGAACTTGAGGACGCGAATGTCGGCGCGCTTGCCACGGGCGCTCGCCGTGCCGATGATGTCCCCGTCGCGGATGATTATCCAGCTGCTGCCCATCTTCAATTTCTCGGTGACCCACGGGACCAGATAGAAGGCCAGGCGGTCCATCGAGGGCAGGACCGTGTCGAACTTGGCCGGCTTCTTTTGCATCTGCTCCGCATCGTCCCTCACGAACCAGTGCAGCTTGTCCGAGCCCTCCAGGATATAGCCCTTGGCGAGGAAGCCCTCCTTCTCCAGCTCCTGCAGGATGCGCCGGAGCTCTCCCATCTTGTACTCGTTCCTAAGGTAATAGGCGAGGCTCTCGGCCGAGAAGACGCCGAACTGGTCGAAGGTCTTGCGGATGATCTCCTTCCTTGCGAGGCTCTGGTCATACGGCGATTCAGGGGCCAGCTCGAACTGCCGTTTGTGGTTCCAGAGGACTATGAGACCGGCGGTGAGCCGGTTCTTTGCCTCCAGGGTGGTCCGGTAGCCCAGAGGGGACTTGTCCAGGACCTCCCGCCATCTCAGCGCGCCCTCCTCGGCGAACATGCGCATAAGGATCATCATCTCCTTGTCCGGCCTGGTCCCCCTGGCCGTCCGGCAAAGGGCTATGTGGTCCGGGAGCGCATAGGTCAGGAGGAGGGGGAACAGACGCCCGTACTGGACTATGCCGGTGCTGTGGAGCTTCTTCAGGGGCACGGTCCTCTTGCAGCGCAATGCGGCCTCGTCGTCCGACCTGAAGCCGCCCATGGTCTCCAGCCCAGCGGTCATTGAATCGAACTGCCGTCCCGGCAGAACGTGCTGCTTCCAGAGGAGATATGAAATGAACTGTCTCTCCGATATCCGGAAGTCGGACACCTCGCCCTTCAACAGCCATTCGCCCTGCTGGACATATCCGTGGGAGGAAAACGTTTCCAAGACATCGCCCCCGAGTTCGGCCGTTCCGGAGCCGAAGGTCCCGGTCACGCGGATGACGTCCATGTAGTTGAGCCTGTAGAACTCGGAGAACCCGTCCAGGGCCTTCAGGAAACCGGGTAGCAGCGCCGGGTCGTCAAGTGCGACCTCCCTGACCTCGACGCACCCGCTCATCTCCCACATCTCCATCATCCCGACTGGCCTGGAGCCCTCGAAAATCGGGTAATACCACGCGTCCCCGTATCTCCGCCGCAGCTCGAACCGCTGCGGCTGGACAAGGGGGTCGTAGAGGGTGAGGATGCGTATTTCTGTATCTGGTCGGAGTTCGGTGGGAGCCGTCCCCTTCCTTCCTTTCTTATGACCGGCACCGGACAGAACCTCATACTCTTCTGTTGTTACCAGGAGCCTTCCCAGGCTGCCCTCGGTGGTCCTGACCTCGCAAAGCCCCGCTTCTTCCAAGGCCCTGTCCGTCACGCCTTTCACGTGCTTAATGGAGAAGCCGGTGGCATAGGCCAGGCCCCTGAGGGTCACGGGGGCAAATGCCTTGACCGTCCTGAGGATTATCGCCTCCGCGCCCCTCTCGCGGTCCTCCGGCCTGTGGTCCACTTCTAGAGCCTCGTAGCGGTTGAACGTGCTCCACCCCTCCCTCTCCACGAACTGGCGTACGATGAACATGTTCCTGTCCAGTTTTTCTATCAGAGGCTTGGTCTTGGAGACGGGCAGGGCCATCTCCCTGGCGATGCTGGCGGCGTCGATGCCCGGGTTGCGGGTTATGATGTCCAGGACCCTGTACTCCGCCTCGTTGGGGACCTCGGTGCGGTAGGCGTCCACGTAGGTCCCGGCATCCTTCCTCCGCACGAAGCACACGCCGCCGTCCAGGAAGCGGCCGTGGAGTATATCGCCCCTCCTCCGGCCCGCAAGCCAAGCCGTGTAACCCTTCTTGCCGGTCCTGGCCATCAGCTCCTGCGGCAGCCAGACCACTCCGTATTTGTCGAAGTAATCGTCTATCGAGCCGAACCTCCCGAAATGCTTGCTTATGTGCAGCTCTCTCATCTGCTCCGTCGTGATGAGATCCTCGGGGGACTGCCCCTTCAGGGCGGCGAGGTCCTTGGCCAGCATGTATTGGAGCCCGGGTTCGGTGAAGGCGCCGGACGAGACTGTTCCCCGCCCCTCGAGCTTGTTCAGTATGTCGCCCACCACTTCCTTGGACAGGCCAAGGTCGAAGGCCAGCTCGTCGTCGGTCAGGGGGGCGAAGTAGCTCAGGTGGCGCTCGACAATTACCCGCTCGAAGCCCTTCGTTGGCTTCTCCCTGGTCTGCCTCCTTGCGGTCCAGAGCATGTTGCCCTTGTTGTCGGTGCCCATCCTGCCGACCAGGTAGGCGCGCTCGAGGTTCCCCAGGATGCGGCGGACCTCCTTGGGCTCGCGGTCGAGCTTCTTGGCAAGGGCCAGGGCGGTGATCGGTTCCTTGGCTGCTATGGAAGTGACCTGCTCCATCTTCCCGACATTACCCCGGGCCTTCTTCCCGACCTTACCTTGGGCCTCATTCCCGGCCTTACCTTGGGGCTCATTCCCGACCTTCTCATGGGCCTTCTTCCCGACCTTTCCCCGTTTCAGTTGTTCGAGGACCTTCTTCTCTTCCTTATCCGGCCTCTTACCGGTCGAGAACATATCCTTGAAATCCGCTAGCTCGTCCTTTGCCGCCCAGGTGCTCTTGCCGGCCCAGACAGACAGTATGTCGCCGCTGTCCACCAGCTCCTTGCACCAGCCGGCAACAGTTTCTTCGGACTCCTTTGAGAACTCGTAGATGCTGCGCCCTCGGCGGGTGAACAGCTCCAGGGGACCGGCCTCGGCCAGGACCTTCGGTATGTCCTCCTTCTTCGACACGACGGGCCAGTTCGCCGCGAAATGCTCCCGGACGGGGTCCGCCTCGAACTCGGGCTTTAGCGAATCCTCACCGCCCACGCGCATGAGCACCTTCCTGTGCAGCTCCTTCAGCAGCGTGCTGCGGTCGTGCATGAGCACTATGTCGGACATGCCCACGAGAACCACATTGTGGGCGAACGGCGAGGGCACGTCGGTTACGCCGGCCAGCTTGACCCTGATGTCGCCCTTTCGGATGCCCTTGAGCACGGTTAATGCCCCGCTCAGGTTCATGTTGATGTTCATTATCTCGCTCATCGTCTCCTTCACGATGGGGAAATCGTGCTTCCCGCCCAGGGCGCGCAGCACCTTCTGGGAGCGCTGGAACTGGCGGCCCACCGAGATCTCCCGCCCCTTGTAGTTCCGCAGGACGGCGAAGCCGCGGGTGGACACGTGCCTGAACCTGTGCTTGAACATCTCCGTCTCGCGCAGGGCCTCGTCGAGCAGGCCGAGGACGTTCTTCGGTGTGACGAGCTTCTCCAGGCCCTTGAGCTCGATGTTCTTGGGCACGGTCAGCATGAAACAGTCGTCGGTCACGGAAACGCTGACGTTGCACTTGTGCCTGTTCGACACGGCCATGGCATAGGCCCTTGCCAGCGCGTCGTTGGTGCGCCTGCCGAAGCAGTAGTGGAACACCACGTTGAGGTTGCCCTTCGGGTCGACGTAGCCCTCGATTACGAGGTCCTTGTCGGTCGGAACCTTGCCGTTGAAGGCCAGCTGCTCGTGGACGTAGGACTGGATTGTCCTGGCGCCGCCCTCGTCGATGGGGTAGTTCTCCAGAAGCCAGGAACTGACGCTCCGGTCCTTAGCCACTTTCCTGGCCATCTCCCCCCTGAACCTGCCTATCTCCACAGACAGGTCGAAACTGCGCGGCAGCATCTCGCCGGTCCAGGAGGGAACCGTGGGCCTGCGGCCGACCGCGGGCCTGACGTAGAGGCTCATACCCCGCGATTTCACGAACTCGTAAGCCGAGCCGCCGAGGACGAATACGTCGCCCTGGTTCAGCCTCTCGGCGAAACCCTCCGACAACTCGCCCAGCCTTCCGCCGGCGTCCGAGT
>LSSH01000067.1 GCA_001595885.1 Candidatus Proteinoplasmatales archaeon SG8-5
CTGACTATGATGGGGATTGGTTTTATCGACCGCACGTACTCGATGTCCAATCCGTACTTTGCACAAGTCTCGGGGTCGTTCGACAGGTCGTGGAGACCCATCCAGTCGTAGGGAGCGTCGGAGGGGACGCTCGTTACCAGACCGGTGCCGAAATCGGGGTCACAGAACCTCGAAGGCAGAATGGGTATCTCGCGCTCGATGACCGGTGCGATGACATTCTTCCCGACGAGTTCCTTACCGCTGATCTCCCCGACGATCTTCACATCGTCTCGCTGGTAACTTAGTTTTTCCGCGGCTTCTCTGCTCAATATCCAGATCTCGTCACCGACCTTCAATTTGACATAGGTAATCTCAGGATCGACCCAGAAGTTCGTCTGCCCGAACACCGTTTCGGGGCGAAGGGTCGCCGCCATGACGAACTCGTCATCGTGCCTGAACTTAAGTAGGGTCAACTCCTGCTTCTCGGCATTGCCCCCTTGGAGGAGATCTGTTTCGGAGGCATCCACCGCCACGGGACCGCATTTGAGGCAAGACGCTCCAAAGTAAGGGGCCTGGGTGAGCAGGCCGCGGTCGTTCAGCCGTATGAACTGCCATTGAATGAACTTGAGATAACCGGGGTCCACCGTGGTCATGAACCTGCGCCAGTCGACGAGG
Organism: Candidatus Proteinoplasmatales archaeon SG8-5; assembly: GCA_001595885.1. GTDB lineage: Archaea > Thermoplasmatota > Thermoplasmata > SG8-5 > SG8-5 > SG8-5. The sequence goes on from LSSH01000067.1 coordinate 655, forward strand.
AAGCCGAACTTCTTCCAGTAATCTTCGATGTATACGTTGCTGAGGAACCTGACCACGTATTCCGGGTCCTTCAGCCGCTCGACCTCGTCCGGTCTCACGCCGTTCGCATCCAGGAGCTCGAGTGTGTGCTGGTCGCCCCTCTCGACCTTCCTGGCGAAGGCCTGGGAGAGGTTGCCGGTGGCGTGGGCCCCGACCGGGAACAGGACGCTGTGGCCTGTCATCCGCTTGTACCTGGAAATGATGTCGGTGTAGGTGTATCCGCGCATGTGACCTACGTGAAGAAATCCGGACGTGCCTGGGTACGCGAAAATCATGAAGAACTTTGGCATGAGGCTGCCCGGCTCGGACCTCCAAATCCCGGAATCGAACCACCTCTCCTGCCATTTCCTCTCCACTTCAACAGCGTCATAATCGGGCTTCATGAGAATCCCTATTTCCCTTCCAGGTGCTTGAGCTTTTCCTCGACCGATTTCAACTCGCTCTTGGCCCCCACGTTCTCGAACAACTCATGGGCCATGTTGTAGTTGTCCAGTGCGGCCATGTTCTCGCCCATGGCCTCGTACGCCTCACCTAGTTCGAAGTACACGTCTCCCAGTTCGTATGGAATGTCGAGCATCTCGAGGATGACAACGGCCTTGTTGTAGTTCTCTATTGCCTTGTCCCATTCCTCCCTTAGTCTATAGATGAGCCCGTACTTCGCGAACGTGGCCTGCATGCATATCTTGTCGTCCTGTGCCTCGCAGATGGCCATGGCCTCGTTGCAGTACTTCTCGGCCGTCTCCAGGTCGCCGGTGTACGCCAGGGCCTCGGCAGAGTTGAACCGCGCCCAAGCGACCATGTTCTTGTTGCCCACCTTGTCGGCGTTCTCCTTGGTCAGGCCGAAGTGCTCGATTGCCTTTTCATATTGCTTCATTCTCAAATACGAATCCCCGAGGTTGTTGTGGGCCCTTGCCAGCTCCGAGTAGTCGGAAAGCTGCTCGAGTTCCTCGAGGGCCTTGTTGTAGTATTCTATGGCCTTCTCCTGGTCGCCCCAGTGATTGTAGACATTGCCCATCTCGATGAAGGTCTTCGCCATCGATGACAGGTCACCTGCCTTCATCGCGAAACTGATGCTCTGGTTGTAATGGTCCACTGCGTCGTCGTTCTCTCCCTTCCGCCAGTGGACATATCCCAATCCCCTCTGGATCTCCGCCATGCTGACGGAGTCGCTCAGGTCGTCCGCTATCTGAGCCGCCATCTGGTAATTGTCCTCGGCCCTGGAGTAATTGCCCAGCAACCTCTGGGAATGGCCGATGGCGATGAGTATCTTGGTCTCCTCCTTTCTCTCCTCCCTCTTCCTGGCCAGAGAAAGGGCGGTGTCGTAGTACTTAATGGCCTCGGTCCACACGGCCAGGTGCAGGTATAGGTTACCGATGCTGGTTGACAGCTTCAATTTCTCAGCGTCCTTGTCCAACTTCTCTGACGGCGGGAGCATGTCCACCGTCCTCAACGCGGTGATGAAGTATTGGGCGGCCTCCTCGAAGGCCATACCCCTGAACGCCTTCTCGCCGGCCATTATCGAATATTTGTAGGCATTGAAGAACTCCTTGCCCAGCATGAAGTGCCTGGCCAGCTCGTACACCCATGATTCGAGGTTCTCTGCGTATAGTCTCTCTATCACCTCTCCGGTCGACTTGTGCATCAGCCTGACACGGCTCTTGCTCATGCCGTCGTAGACCACGCTCCTGGTCACCTTGTGGCCGAACACGAACTCCTCCTCCTTCGAACCAGAGACCTCGCTGAGTATGTCGGCCTCCATCAGTTTATCAAGGGAGTCCAGGAGGTCCTCCTCCCTCATCCCCGTGACCTCTCTGAGCACGTTGAAGGTGTAACGGTCGCCGATGACCGATGCGAATCTCAGTACCCGCTTGTCGTCCTCGTCAAGCCTGGCAATCCTGTGCGTGATCACGTCTCGGATGGTGTTCGGGATCCTGATCTGCGAGAGGTCAACACCAGTGTCCCAGATGTGGCCGTGCCTGAGGATGATGCCCTCGTCCATGAGCGACTTGACCACCTCCTCTACGAAGAACGGGTTGCCGCGGCTCTCCTCGTACAGCTTGTGGAGGAACCTCTCAGGCACCTCCTTCACCCCCACGAGATTCATTATGATCTTGCCGACGTCGTCATGGGTCATCTTTTGCAGGATTATCCTCTGGTGGCTGATGCTCCTTCCAACCTGTTGATGGAGTTGCGCGAAAGGAGTGTCTTCGGTCTTGTCGTCGACATCCTCCAGCCGCAGGGCCGCAACCATGAGCACGCGGTTGTTCGTGATGTTCCTGGCGATGAAGAAAAGAAGCTGGAGTGTCGCATTGTCCGCCCACTGGAGGTCATCTATGAAGAGCATCTGCGGCTTTACCTTCGAGGATTCGATAATGACATCGAGCACCCGATTGAACAGCTTGTCCCTCTCCGATTGGATGTCGAGCTTGCTGAGATCGCCTTCTGAGCTGTCTGCCATAGGAATAAGCCCCATGGGCAGTCCGCCTGCTGAGCCGTAGGCCTCTGTCTCGCCCATGCCCATCAATCCGAGGGGGAGTTCGTCCACATCATTCCCAGTTGAGCTGATGCCCAGTTTATCACCAAGGGCATCAATGAAAGGTGCATAAGGGTCGGCCTGCTGGAGTGAAAGACATCTCCCGTAAGAGGCTTCGAACCCCTGCTCCATGGCCGTCGATGCCAGTTTGTGTATCAGCCTGGTCTTGCCGATTCCGGCCTCGCCTTCGACAACCACCATCCTGCCGTTGCCTGCCTGGGCCTCATTTAGATTGGCGGTAAGTTCGGCGAGCTCGCTCTCCCTGCCCACGAAAGGGGTTGTCGTCTCCGAAGCAGTTGTGCTGACCATGTTATCACTATGCCAAATGCCTGTCTTGATAATAAATTAACTATTAATTCATTTTGGAAATCGGAAATCAGCGTATTACAGGCGTCTTCCTCAACCAATCGATGTCGGAGATGTAGAGCTTTCTGATGTCCTTCACGTCGAGCAAGAGCATGGCCAACCGCTCAAGGCCCAGGCCCCATGCGAGCACCGGATGCTTGACCCCCAGAGGCCTGGTGACCTCGGGTCTGAAGATGCCCGCACCGCCCAGCTCCATCCACTGGTCGTTGAAGAAAATCTCCGGTTCCAGGCTCGGCTCGGTGTATGGGAAGTATCCGGGCCTGATACGGACGTCGGGCGCGCCCATGCGCTTGTAGAACTCCTTGAGCAGGCCCACCAGCATCGCCAGGTTGGCCCCTTCCTCCATGGCTATGCCCTCTACCTGGATGAACTCTGGCAGGTGCGTCGAATCCAAGGCCTCCTTCCTGAAGACCCGGCCGATGGAGAAGACCTTCACGGGCGGGTCGGGGTGCTCCTCGAGATAACGGATCGTGTTTACGGTGGTGTGCGTCCTCAGCAGGGCTTTCTTTGCCTCATCATCCTTCCACGAATACTGCCAGCCGTCCGATTCCTCGTCACCTTGCTCATGCATCTCCTTGACACGACCCACGAGGTCGGCGTCGGGCAGTTCAATGGAGGCAGGTCGCTTGAGATAGAGCGTGTCCTGAAGATCGCGCACCGGGTGGTCCTGGGCCGTGAAGAGCGCGTCCATGTTCCAGAAGGACGACTGCACGAAGCCATACTCGATCTCCTCGAAGCCCATGTTGAGGAAGATGCGCCTTGCCTTCTCGATGAAATACTGGAGCGGGTGGACCTTGCCGCCCGAAATATCCGGCGCGAAGGTCCCTATGTCGTACCTGCGAATTGTCTTGGACCTCCATTCGCCCGATTGGATGAGCTGTGGCGTTACCTGGGAGACCTCGTCCACAAGTTCGATGCCCCTGTTGACTAGTGCCTGCCCCTCATCGGTGAGCACGACCATGCGGACCACCACCTCCCTTTCCCTGAGGATGTCCTGCCGCTTCATGAGCTTCTCCACGACGTCCATGTCGAGGTCCCTCTCGTGCAACTCACCGTCAGCCAGACTCTCAATGAGCTCCTCGTCAGAGCCCTTCTTGGCCAGGAAGTTCTTGCCGTCCTCGGTGATCTCGAGTACGGTATCGGCGCCTTGCTTCTCGATCCTCGCCCAGTTCTTCCTCTTGAGCCAGCCGAGGGCTATTGGCACTTCTTCCGATTTTAATTTCTTGTCCTTGCCCAGGTCATCCACCGATATGGTCCCGTGGGCCTTGTTCAGCACCTTCAGCGCCCTCCTCTCTGGCAACTCGGTGATGGCGCCGCGCTTGGTGCTCAGGGCGTAATATCTCTCAAGCTCCTCGTCAATCCTGACAAGGTCCTTCGCCCTCAGCCAGGAGCACGAGTTCATCACCTCGACCATGCTGACGAAGCCGCCCTTCTCGGAGTCCCTCGAGAGGTTCTTCAGAATGCTGGAAACCCTTGGCAGGCAATCACCGAGAACCTTGCCCAGCACGTTCCTCTGCTGAGGCACGTCAAGGTTGGTGAGTTGATGGGCGATCGAGCCGGTGAGGGTG
>LSSH01000068.1 GCA_001595885.1 Candidatus Proteinoplasmatales archaeon SG8-5
CCGCCCCTGAGGGCTGCGAAGGCCGACAGGGCGGGGGCGCCGGTGTACGGCCCTCCCCCGATTATCAAAAGGCGACCGTTCTGGCCCTTGTGCGAATCCTTGTGCGGTATGGGATAATGAACGAACTCGCCCGGCCCAACGTATTCGGCCGCCGCCCTCGGGATGCCGATGTCCACGACGACGATGTCCCCGGAGTTCTCCCGGCTCATCCCCTCCTTTGAATCGTGCATTGTGACCGTGACGGCAGGCTTGACGGCCAGCGAAGTCCCGAGACCGCTTGGGACGTCCACCGAGATTATCGTGGCGGCGGAGTCGTTCATCGCCTTTATCCATGTGGCGTACGGCTCCCTTGGCGGGTCCCTCAGCCCCGTCCCGAGCATGCAGTCGAGTACAATGGGAAAACCCTCCATTATCTCGACAGCGGCTTCCTCGGCCACCGGCACTCCCTCCGGAAGCCTTTCAAGGTTCTGTATCAATAATTGGCTCTTTATGTTGACGCGCGGTCTCAGCAGGGCCAGTGTGACATTCCAGCCAGCCGCCTTGAGGTGTCGGGCGGCGACAGCGCCGTCCCCGCCGTTGTTGCCGGTGCCGCATACTATGAGGATGTCGGAAGGCTCATGGGAACCGCGGATATGCTCGGCGATGCCCTTTCCCGCCTTCTCCATCAGCGTCCCCGGGGGAACTCCCAGTGCTTCCGAGTTGATGTCCAGGACCCTGGACTCACTCGTCGGTATCATCCTCGACCTCCTTGTAGATGTCCATTATCTTCTCGTACAGCTTAAACTCTTCGCTGCTGGCGAACCTGTCTATCATGTCCTCCGGAAGGTTCTCCAGCAACTCGTCCAATACGGCCAGTATCCTGGATACCTCCCGCTTGTGCTCGCGCTCAAGCGGAGCCTCCTCCGCGCTCTCAAGGGCTTGTTGCTGCTCAGCCAGCTTGCCTTCCAGATTTGACAGGTGGCCCCTCAGCTCGTCGTGCTTCCTCTGCCATTGCACCTCCCTCTCCATGAACTCCTCGGTGCGCTTGACGAGCTGGGCCTTCTCCTCAAGGGCCAGGTTCAACTCCGTGTTCAGCCTCTCAATGCGGGCGTTGATGTCCTCGGCCAGCGGCATCGTCTCCGCAACCGGATCGCGTGTGCTCACGTCCACGCTGAACCCGCTCCTCAGTCTCTGGAGCTGTCTGTACTCGGGCATGAAATGGCCGTTGCTCAGGTTGAGCACCGCGAGCTCCAGGTGGTCGCCGGCGTCCATTACATCAAGCACGCCGTCGAAGAGCTCCTCGATGCCCGCGGTTATCCTGGCATCGTGCGCTCCCCTGTCCATGACCACGAAGGTCGTGAATCCCCTCTTGGTAAGCCTGGCGTTCATTGTCTGGACGAAGGGGTAGACGGTCCGCAGGTCAAAGGTCCTGAAGGCCGGTGAATGGGTCTCGATGACTGCGACAGCCCCCTCGGTCTCCGTTATCTTCCTCAGGGCAAGGTCGATGGCCACACCGAGGTGGGTGATGTCCTTTGACGCCCTCAGCACGCCCTCCGACTCCTCTACACCGAGTATGCGCGAGTCCTTTTGGGCCTGCCAGTCAACGATCTCCAAAGCGCCTCTGGCAATCAGGCTAGCGGGTTGGATGTCGTGTTCGGACAGCCACCCGAACACTTCCTCGGGAGCGACCGTGGACAGGGCCAGCACAAGGCCGTGGCCCTTGCCAACGGCCTCGATGATCAGCGGTCGCATGACCTCGGCGGAAGTCATCTTAGAAGACACCCATATCAGATAGGATTGGCCGAGGGGCAGGCCGCCGGCCGATATGTTCTCGATGCCGGGGAATCCAAGGCTGAACTTGGGCCTGTTGTGGTCGAAGTTGATGCGTTCCTCGCTGAACTTTTGTTCGGCATCAGAGATGGACAGGCCGTACTCGTTGAGGTCCAGGCGGATGCGGGAGGATGAGAAGGGTCCGCCCGAGTAAGATGAGAAATGGAGCTCGGACATTATCCTCCCCTGCTCGGTCCTTCTTGACAGGGCGATGGTGCCGTCGAACAGGTCCTCCAGGATGTCGACGTCCTCGCGGTTGTGCATGCCCGGGTTGAAAGTGACCAGTCCAGTGCACTTGGCGTTCTTCAACTTGGCCTTCAGCGAGTTCAGGAAGTCGTTGACCCGGTCGAAGCCCTCCACCATGATTGTCGGGGACACGATGTCCAGGATGAGGCGTCGCGTGGGCCAGGCGGCCGCCTTCCTCAGTGCGATGTCGATGCCCACGGCGAGGTTGGTCAGGTCGTTGGAGACCCTGATCAGAGCGCCTTCCTCCTCTATCCCGGTGATGTATCTCAGATGCCTGGTGTACCAGTCCACTATGATGAGCCTCTCATCGGCCTCTAGTGCGGCAACGTCCAGACCGATTGAGGTCAGGGCGCTCCTGACCATCTCCGGGGAGCACAGGGTCGAGACCAGTATCACACACCCCTTCTCCTCTATGCCCCATTTGAGGAACAGGCAGGCGAGGGCGTCCTTCTCAACGATGGCCGGCCCTTCGAGCAGCAGCGTCAGGTCCCTGGCCAGTCCCCCTCTGAGGAGGGCATCGATGCTGTCCACACCGAACCTGGTGCCGGCCGACAGGGCTCCCTGGAAGAGCGTGTCCCTCATGCCCAGGTCGTCAACGAGTTTACCGTATTCGTCAAATATCCGCTCGATTAGGTCAAGGGGTATCTCCAGCCTGTCGACGATGACGGCCAGCTGGTCCACTAGGGAATTGAAGGTCGCGCCGTCAGCGAACTCGAACCATGTCCCGTCATCGGGAACGTCCCTCAGCACCGGGCACGAGCGGAGCTCGGTCATGTACTTTTGCGATTTCCAGCCTACCGGATCATCGATCAGGAACTCGTTGAAGATGTCCAGGAAGAGCGCCCTGGCCTTCTCCATGTCGGTGGCATTGTCGAAGTCGAGCACGGCCTCCTTCCTGGCGATGCGCATGAACTCCTGCAGGACGCCGCTGAGTCCCGCGTTCTGGATGTCTATCGAATTCAGCTGCCTAAACTTGTTCACCGACTCGTAGATCCTCAGCTCGGCCTCCTCCCCGCCTATGAATATCTCCATGTAACTCTGCACTCGCCTGATGATGAAGACGATGGCGACCACGGAGTTGTCGGTGTCTGGCATGGACGAGGCGTCGATGATCAGGTCGCTGGTGATGTTCAACTCGCTCAATATAGGGTAGGTCTGTTCATAGTTGCCTAGGGCCTCCCTTGTCTGTAACTCCAACAACAGTTCCCTGTTATCGGATAATATTGTCCTCAACAGGTCTGCACAAAGACTGACCCTCGTCCTTTCAGTCATTGTTGCCCTCTAACGCGATCTAAAACACCTTGGACTCTGCCGAGACGTTGATCCCAGAGGAGGTGATCAGCATGGGGTGTTTCATCGTGTCGTGCTTGGTGAATCTCATCTTCCTGACGGTGATGGTCCTTCTGAGCTCGCCTTTCACATCCTCTAGACCCAAGACAATGAAGGAATCGGCTATGAACTGTTCTATGCCGTACCTGGTCAACTCACCGTCCTCGATTGATTCCGTTACAAGGAGCGTGGTGATGTTCTGCTCCTTCAGGAATCCGGCGAACTTGAAGAGCTCCCTCCTCAATTTGCCGGGTGAGTCCTCGTAGTACAGGCCGATGGCCGTGACCGAATCCACCGCCATTCTCTTGGCGCCCGTGAACTGCAGCAGGTTCTTCATGAGGTTGATGATCGCTTCAAAGCCCACAACGCCCTCCTCCTCCGAGGTCTCCAGGCGGCGCCTGACCTCCCCTAGGTCAAGGAGCACCAGCTTCCCCTCCTCTTCGTATTTGGTAATGTCCATGCCGTAGACGCTCATCGCGCGGATGATGTTATCCCTCGGTTCCTCCAAGGTCAAATATATGCCCGTCTCATCCTTGTCCTTCACACCGTTGTAGATGTACTGGATGGCCATTAGGCTCTTCGCACTACCTGCGGGACCGCTGACAAGGTTCACAGTGTTCTCGGCGAACCCGCCGCTGATCAATTCGTCCAGACCGGGAATCCCCGTCGGTACCCTTGCCTTCATCATCTTCATCACCTTTCTGCAGTTGTCTCGATCTTTCGCATCTTGGCCAGCACTTCCTTGGACTCCTCACCGAGGAAGAAAGGGAGTATATCCTCCAGGCGCTGGATGAGCGTCCTCAGGTCCTTTCTCGAAAGTGTGTCCAGGTTGATGCTCAGGTCCTTGCTTTGTTTCTTCAAGACATGGATGCTCATCTTTCCTAGGGTGCTGGCTTCCATCACTTCGAGTATGTTCTCTCCGAGTTCGTTCATGCTAATCGCCAAGTATACCCAACGTGGTCAGTTGTCCGAGTATCAGTTGGACCTGCTCGTCCTCGAAGCAGTATTTGACAGACGTGGTGAGCATTACCTGGGCGGTGGCCTTTCCAAATGCAGCGACCAACGAATCGTTCAGGGCGGTAAGTGATTCGACGGGAGCTTCCCTGTCGAAACCGTCCTCGCCCATTTTGATTATATTCCTTGCCATCTGAAAGCCTATGGCCTTTCCCAAGGTCTTGTAGAGCTCCCGATAGATTTTTTCCGCCGAATTAGTGTCTAGTATCTCCAAATTTGAGCCCCCACGCACTGCGCTACCGGCAGAATTGCATGGTGATATTTATTAGTTTGGGAATTGGCCTAGAGAAAGTAAGAGGACGACCCTGTCCCGTTTGGATGCAGTGATTTACAGATACCCGACATGTGAGAATCGCATCATATAAGAAAAAATGGGCCCATCCAGATTCGAACTGGAGATCTTCACCGTGTCAAGGTGACGTCCTAACCAACTAGACCATGAGCCCGTTGGGGAGGCTTTAGAATCAAAGATTGTTGAAATACTTTTCTACAATCACAACTCAAAACGTCAATCCTCTTTCTCTTCTGGCGTTATCAGGTATTTGGGTATATCGGCGGAGACTTCCATCTTCTTGTTCAACTCGCCGATGTTGTACTGGAGCCTGTCGGTGACCTTGACTATCAACATCAAAGCTATTATTGTAATTAGCCATCTAAATACCTTTCCTTCGGGAATACGATTATGGCCGCATCGTGAACGACCGAATAACAAATTCAGAACAGAGCCGCAAAGGTTAAGAATTCTCAGGGGCTAGCGCCGACGATGAAGCAGAAGGAGCTGGAGATGGCCCTCCAGTCATTGAAGGCCCATGACAACCCAGAACCGGGTCTCGAGCAGTATCCCACCCCGCCGGCGATAGCCGCGGACGTCCTTTACACGGCCTTCGGCATGGGCGATATAGGTGGTAAGCGGGTCGTCGACCTTGGCTGCGGGACCGGGATATTCGCGATAGGGGCCAGCATGCTCGGGGCACAGGAGGTCACCGGAGTTGACATCGATCCGAAGATAATGAAAGCAGCCCGTGCGAATGCCGAGGCTGTAGGATGTGACATCACCTTCATTGAAACGGACGTAACCGGCATCGAAGGCAGGTTCGACACCTGCATCCAGAACCCACCGTTCGGGGCCCAGAGGAAGCACGCGGACCTCCCCTTCCTGCACAAGTCATTGGAGATCGCAGGGGTGGTGTACACACTTCACAACTCTCTGACATCGGATTTCATAGAAAGGGAGGTAAAGGGATTACGCCGGGAGATCTGCTTTCGCAAACGATATTCGTTCGAGTTGAAACACAGTTTCAAGTTCCACAGGAAGGAGAGGGAGTTCGTGGACGTCACCATGTTCAGGATAGAATAGGGAAAGTAATAATAACGTAGAACGCCATCAAGGTATGAGAAGGGAGGGAATATATGACGACGACCGAAGACCTTCTGAAGGAAATCCAACAGCTGAGAGCCGAGATCAAACAGATGCAGAGCATTGTGAACTCTCTGGTCAACATAGTCATCGACCTGGGGGAGTTGGACGGCGACGTCGAGCTGATGTTCCCTGAGCAAGACAACTATCCTATGTATAACTAGGATTAACGAGTAGGTTTATAATATGAGGTCGGTGAAGATAGCACCGTCGATTTTGTCAGCAGACCTGACCAATCTGGGAGAGGCCATCAGGCTCCTGGAGAAGGGCGGCGCCGACATGGTCCACCTGGACGTCATGGACGGCCATTTCGTTCCCAACATCACCTTCGGCCCCGCCTTTGCCAAGCAATTGAAGGCCATGTGCAGCCTTCCGTTCGACACCCATCTGATGATCTCACACCCGATGAAGTACGCGGAGGAGTTCGCAAAGGGCAGTGACTGGCTCACCTTCCACATCGAGTGCGAGGACGACCCCCACGAGGTCATCGATCTTATCCGCGGCCTCGGGGTCAAGGTGGGCATGTCCATCAATCCGCACACCCCATTTTCGGAGGTTGCCCCCTTCATGGCCAAGCTGGACCTGCTCGTGGTCATGACGGTGGAACCAGGCTTCGGAGGCCAAAGCTGCATGGAGCAGCACTTCGCCAAGATCACCGAGGCGAGGAAATACGCGGAGGCCAATGACCTGGACATCGAGATCGAGGTGGACGGCGGCATCTGCGAGACCAACGTCAAAGAGGCCGTTGACGCCGGGGCCAGCATATTCGTGGCAGGCTCGGCCGTGTTCAAGGGCAAACGGGGCGTGGTGGGGGAAATAAGGGCCCTGAAGGCAGCCGCCGGCTCGGAATAGGATTCCTTATACACGTTTACTAAGGACCGATAGTAGTTACCGCGGTTCCGTTGTACTCATTCATCAACCATACATTCTTAACATGTCGGAAGCGAAACCTTTTTAATAAAAACGATATCACAGCACCCGATGCAGAGCAGCCTATCGTTGAAGGACAGGGACCTCAAGCTCATATTCGGAGCCGTTGGATTCGGAGTACCCATTATTTTCATCATTCTTCAGGTCATCTTCGGCTTCAGCACGCTTCCGCTGATGGTCCTGATGTTCAGCTGGTTCGGCATTGCCCTCCTCATGTATCTAGGGCTCTCCGAAAAATGAAGGAGTAGGCCGAGGCAGAGGTTTCATAGCCGATGTTCTTCCAGCCGATGCTGTTCTCCGCCAGGCCTCCCCTGTTGAAGGTTATGTGGGTTTCCTCCAAGTTACTGGCAGAATAGTAGGACAGGGTGAGGTTGCTCTCCCAGCTTATCCTGACCTCGTCGATGTAACCGCCCTGGAGCATCCAAGGGTCCTCGAATCCGAAGGTGAGGAGCTCTGTGGGCTCGTCGGTACCTCCTGCAGTCGTGGCATCACCGCCCAATTGTCTGACCCCGGGTATCAGTCCCGTATCCGCCCAGGTGAAGTTCAGGTGGGTGGTGCATGAACGCCCGTTGTAGTACTCCTCTCCCATTGCCCTGACCACTTCCTGGCTGGTCTCGAAGCTCAGGTACTGGGCCTCCTCCACGGTGAAGCCGAACATGACCAGAGCCATGTATCTTGAACGTTCCACGTAGTAAGGCCAATTTGGCCGGTCCTCGTAAGAGTTGTACAACTGCTCATCCAGGGACGAGCTGGAGTTATCCAGCATGTTCCTGAGTATTATGGAAACGTCCACCGTCCCGTCCGAGTGCACCATCAGGTCGACGTTGCCGATGCTGTAGTCCGAATAGTAGGCCTCGGCCTCAAGCGGCGGCTGGTGCAGCATGATGCCGTGCGCTGATGACTCCGTGGGTCCAAATACTCCCACCCACGTGGCTATGATGACGAGGAATGCCGCGAGGATGGCAAGCACCGTTTTGCCGTCAAAGGAGTGGGGGCGGGCCTTCTCGTGATGCTCGATCAGGTGAGGAACCAGGATGATGCCGGCCGAAATGAGCAGGAGCAGTATGCCGGCGTTCGCGAGGGCATAGGTCATTTCGGTGCTGGACAGCATGACGACAGACACGAAAGCGCTGGTTACGCCCAGGACGATGAGGGGTAGCCAGAACATCAGCAGGAGCCGGGTCCCTTCACCCTCGGCCTCTTCTCTGAACCCTGTCAGGAACCTCAATGCCGCGATCGATATCAGGATGACGAACACCCCTGCCAGTATTAGCCCGGCAACGATGAAGGCGTCCGCGTTGTTCAGAAGACCGAGGATCCTGGCCGCCTTGAAGGTATCCCCGCCGGTATAATAATAGCCCAGGAACAGGTAGATGGACGGGTGGACGAGCAGCGTGACCGAGAGCACCAGTCCGAACAGGTGGGTGATGAAGCCCTTCAGCCGAGGCAAAACAAGGAAGAAGATGACGCTCCCGATGATCAGCTCAACCATGATGCCTGCCATGAGCACGAAGGCCCTGGCGGCGTTACTTATCCCCTCCGGGATGTACAATGATGCATAACCGCTGCCGGGTGAGATGTAGACCGCGTAGAAATCACCGCCAGTCGCCACAGCGGCCAGCCCGTGGCCCAGCACCTCGTGCAGGCTCACGGATATGAACAGGGAGATGGTGTACAGCATCATAATGAGGGCCACGAAGGTGAACCACCCTTCCCTGGTATCGAGCGGAATTATCAGCGGTCGCGACCTTTTACCGTCCATTATGACTACATTGTATTCGGAGTTTAAATAATCTGCTTCTGAATTCAGGCAAACTCCGGTCAACCTGGGCGACACATTAAATAAGTCGGAAACGTTGTAGAACCGACAAGTGAGCGCAATTTGAAATAGGGAGGCATACGAATGACCGGTGAGTTCTCACACATGTTTTCCAGGCTTTCACAGAAAATGAAGGCCTCGGAGATCCGCGAGCTGCTGAAGCTGCTCGAGAAAGAGGAAATCATATCGTTCGCGGGCGGACTGCCCAATCCAGCGGCATTCCCCATCAAGGAGATCAAGGAGATATGCCTGGACCTGATAGAGAACAAAGGTCCTCAAGTTCTTCAGTACGGTACGACAGAGGGAGTTAGCGAGTTGAGGCACGAGCTCGCTAAACGCATGCAAAAGAAAGGTATGGACATTGATTACCGGAACGTACTCGTCACCCAGGGCTCCCAGCAGGCGCTCGACCTCATTGGAAAGGTCTTCGTCGACCCTGACGACATCATCATCGTTGGAGCACCGACCTATCTCGGAGCGGACAATGCATTCAAGTCCTACGGTGCGGTGTTAGAAAGCGTTCCTCTCGACGACGACGGCATGCCGCCCGAACTCCTCAATGAAAAGATACACCAGCTCAAGACCCACGGCAAGCATCCGGACCTTATATACCTCGTGCCCAGCTTCCACAATCCAGCCGGCGTCACCATCCCTGAATCGAGAAGGGAGGAGATCATGCGGATCGCTGTGGACAACGACCTCGTGCTGGTCGAGGATTCCCCCTACAGCGAGTTGAGATACAGCGGCGAACAGGTCCGGCCGTTCAAGGCGATGGACCCCGACGGGCGCGTGATATACCTGGGGACGTTCTCAAAGATACTGGCTCCCGGCTTCCGCATTGCCTGGTGCATTGCCGAAGGGGAGATACTACACAAGCTCATCATCATGAAGCAGGCCGCAGACCTCTGCACGAACCCCTTCGGCCAGCACGTGGCAGCTGAGTACCTATCGAGGGGATACATAGACACCCACGTGGAGAAGATCAAGGCCCTTTACAAGGACAAGAGGGACAAGATGGTCGAGGCCCTGGAAAAGTACTTCCCGAAGGAGGTGAAGTGGACCAAACCGGACGGCGGGATGTTCATCTGGGCCACCCTGCCACAGGGCATCGACACGAGGGAGATGTTCCCCAGGGCAGTCCAGAACAACGTGGCCTACGTCATCGGCTCCGCCTTCTACTCGGACGGCAGGGTGAGCAGCTCAATGCGCCTGAACTACACCTTTGCCACCGACGAGCAGATCGACATCGGCATCAAGAGGCTTGCGGAGACGATAAAAGAAGAAATGGAGATGAAGCTGAAGGAACCGAAGAAGGCTTTCGAGGTGGACAAAGACGGCTTGGTCATCGGCGTCTGAGGCCAGTCCATGACCTCCATTCTCAAAGGTAATGTGGGAGACCATGTCTTGCGAGGATACAGGCCCAATCCCCTAAGTTTCCGAATATTCAGCCTTCGAAAAATCAACCGTGCGCATGGCCTTCTGGGTGGCCACTTCCTCGAAGTAATGGGCGCTGAGCCCTGCGATGCGGCCGTAGATGAATATCACCTTGGCCATGACCGGGTCCATGCCGAGGTCTGCCGTGACCGCCCCTATCACGCCGTCCACGTTGATGGGCAGCTCCTTCCCCTTGACGGAGTGGAACACATGGGTGATGAGCCTGGAGGCCTCCACGTGCCTCCCGGCCACGCCGGATTCCTCTGCCAGCGCCCATATGGCGTCCCTGCGCGGGTCTTGGGTATGGATCCTATGGCCGAGGCCCTTCACCCGTTTGCCCTCTTCTAAGTAAGTGCGGACCTGCTCTTCAATGGATTCCTCCAGGCTATCACCAGCATTCTCCACACAATCGGCAAACAGGATTGCAGCAGCCGAACCCGCACCGCCGTGGACATCGGTTATTGCGCCGACGCCCTGCGCGACCGCGACCTCGTACGAGGCCCTGGCGGTGGCCGCGATGATCGTTGCCTGCGCAGAAGGCGGCGTCACCCCGTGGTCCACCGAGGCCACAATCATGGCCTCGAGCAATCGTGCTTTCTCATCGTCATAATCCGTTCTGCCCGTCAAGGCTGTCCAGATCACCTGCGTTAATGATGCGGAATCTTCCAACCCGCTCAATTGGGGGATACGGTCGAAGAGCCAGGCTATATAAACGGCGGTCCTGCCGAGGGTGAAGACAGTTCTCTCGACCTCGGAACCTGCAAATCTGACCAGTTCGGGATCGATCAGCAAACACCTGGCGATCGCCTTGGAGACGTCCTCCCTCGGGTCCCAACACGTTTCCGGAGGCGGTGCCCTTTCAGCCCTCTTAACGGTGTTCTCCAGCCTCTCAAGCTCGGCGGCATCCGGAAGGCGACCGGTCACCAGAAGATGTGCAACCTCAAGTAGATTCGATTTGCCGATCAAGCCCTGCAACGGATGCCCTCTGATGACGATGCTGTTGGGCCCGATACCTGTAACATGCGTCTTCCAGGTCTCCTCGGCAGCCATGTCTACTCCCTGAGCTGCCTCACAACGTCCAATGCCGAACCGTCGCGGTACTCGATGAGCGTCACGATACGGTCCCCGAACTCCGGCTCTTCCGGCGTGCCGGTCTCGGCGTAGGCCATGTCCTTGAGCTCGTTGATGTCAATGAGTTTGATGGGACTGCCCTCCAGTTTCTTAAGAAGGTCGGTCCTTGCAGGATTGATGGCGATGCCCATGTCCGTTACGATGGCATCCGTCGCATGGCAGGGCGTTGTGACGTTGGTCACCCTCTCCCTGATGATGGGATTCTTCTTCCTGAATAAAGGGACTGTCATCATCGAAAGCTTGGCACCGGGAGCCGTGTCCTGGTGCCCGCCGATGCCGTGCAGAAGACGACCGTCTGAATGGGTATTCACATTTACATTGAAGTCAACGTCGATCTCCGTGGCACCGAGCACGACCGCGTCCTGGATGTTGGCCAGGCAGCCCTTGTTCCACGGATTTGCATAATAGTCCGGGTTGATCTCGATGTGGTCGGGGTTCTCGTTCAGGTCCTTGATCGAAGCGACATCGAAGCTCTGGCCGTTGAATATCTTCTTCGTGCAGCCCTTATAGTAGATATCCACCACGTGCTGGGTCACGCCGCCGTTTATGAAATCGGCGACCAGCCCTTTCTCCTCGAGCAGGTCACCCAGTATCTTCGTGGTGGCCAAGGCAATACCGCCAGCACCGGCCTGGAAGGTCATACCGTCCCTGAAGATACCGGTATGGACCATTAGATCAACAGCGTTCTGGGCAATTGATAGCTTGAGCGGGTCGGTAGCGACCTTTGTGGTGCCGGAGACTATCATCTCGTGGCTGCCGATGCTATCCACCTCCACGACATGGTCCACGTAGGGCGAGGAGATTATCATCGGCGTGCAGGGATATTCGACAAGGTTGTCAGTGACCACCACGACCTTCTTCGCGTAGAATGAATCGACCTTAGGGTAACCCAGGGACCCACAGGCATTCTTGCCGTAACGCCCGTTGCAGTTCCCCTCCTTATCGGCGACGGGGGCTGCGATGAAAGCGACGTCCACCTTGATGTCGCCGGCCTGGATGGCCCTCACCCTTCCGCCGTGGGACCTGAGCACGGTCAGCTTTTGCATCCTCCCGTGCGAGACAGCGTCTCCCACTGGCCCGTTCATGCTGCCCTCGATGCTGGTAACCACTCCGGCATCCATTAGCTCTACCAAGGGTTCGTGCACTGGAAATAGCGCCGAGGGTGCAATCTTGATGTCCTTGATGCCCTTGTCAGCGATATGCTGCATGACAAGGTTCACGACTCCGTCACCGTTCCGCAGGTGATGGTGGAAGCTGACGCACATGCCGTCCTTCAGGCCCGTCTTCTCGATGGCGTCGTCTATGGACGCCAGCAGCTTCGAGTCCCCGTGCTTCACATATCCAAAATAAGGTTGGGCCTTCCTCTGTTTTGGGGGATTTTCGTACATTCCTTTGTACGGTATCAGGTCCCGTCCCTCTAACCTCAGAGGAATCTGCCTGTCGACCGCGTTCAACACCGTTTCCAACGAACCACCTCTACTTCTTGGCCGCCAGCAATGCCTTGGCAATATCAAAGTCAACGAAATCCACGTGATGTATCAGGATGGCCTCAGGGATGCGGGTCACGAAATCGCCTTCCTTGGAGTGGTTGGCAATGATGTGCACCAGCTCATACGGCAGGTCGAACTTCATTGCCAATCCCGCGCCTGAGACCGGGTGCCTCAGGCCCTTGCCCGTCTTGCTGGTCACGGTCTGCCCGTCCACCTGCGCGTACTCCAGCACCTTGCCCACGTCATGAAGCAGCGCTCCTGCGATGACGAGGTCGACATTGACGCCGCCGTGCTCACAGGCACAGGCCTTGGCCATGCGGGTGACCTTTCTGGTGTGCTGCACCAGGGTGTCCTCCAGGCCGGGCACGGCCATCGTCCACTTGACCGTCTCCAGGTCGGTGCACTCGCTCATCTCCATGGCTCCCTGCCACGCCCTGATGACGTGCTCCTTCATCTGCTGGTCCGAGATGTGCTCAACCTCGGGAAATATCCTGATTACATCCTCAACTGTGAGCATGATACCACTCCTCGCCCCTGAGGGCAAGGCCAAATCTGACACCATTAGTTAAACATATCGGCGGAACGACATGCCCTATCGGACCGGACATTACGCACCGGGGCCACAAATCGCCTCCAGGCAGAATAAATGCTTCCGATTCATACGTTTACATCCAGCCGGTGTGCGGCGGTGGACTCTCGCGCAAGGTGGACGTTCCGAATGAGCGGCGGGGAATCTCTAACATTTTAAGTAGATGAAGTCAATGCACGACCATGGGACGCGAGGACTTCCTGAAAACCCACGTGAACCAGATCGATCTGGAGAAGGCCAGGACCATCGAGGAGCTGATGACGGCCTTCCAGAACAGCTCCATACAGAGCCGTAACCTTGGCACCTGCGCGAAGGTTTGGGAGCGCATGCTCACCGACGAGGACCGCCCCACGATAATACTGGGCCTGGCCGGTCCCCTCATTGCCGGCGGCCTCCGCAAGGTCTTGCGGGACACGGTGAAGTACGGGCTCGTCGACGTCATTGCCAGCACCGGCGCAGTGCTATACCAGGACTTCTACCAGGCGCGGGGATACCAGCATTACATAGGCACGCCGGACGCGGACGATACCGTGCTGCACGACCACAAGATAGACAGGATCTATGACACCTACGTGGACGAGGAGAAGTTCGAGGAGACTGACCGCCACATAGGGAGAATGCTCGAGGAGAAGATAGAACCGGGCCTGTACTCGAGCCGTCAATTGCTAGACTTCCTGGCAGACCAGGCTGACGACGAGCAGTCAATACTCTACACGGCCAGGAAGTGCGGCGTGCCAATGTTCTCCCCCGCCCTGAACGACAGCTCCATCGGCATCGGTCTTGCCGTCTATTACGTGAACACGAAGGGAAAGGAGCGCGTCACCCTCGACTGCATCAAGGACAACCACGAGATGCTGAAGATAATCGCCCTGTCAAAAAAGACGGCGGCCGTCTACATCGGCGGCGGCACTCCGAAGAACTGGGTGAACGACTCCGTGGTCATGGCCAACTACACCTACGACCGCGACATCGACGGGCACTCCTATGCCATCCAGATCACGACGGACGTCCCCCACTGGGGCGGTCTCAGCGGCTCCACCCTTGAAGAGGCCCAGTCCTGGGGGAAGGTGCATACGGAGGCAACGCACCGCATGGTCATCGTGGAAGCGACAGTGGCGCTGCCGATGATAGTCGGCTACCTGCTGCAGAAGGGCGTCTGGAAGGGCCGCAACCGATTACGTTTCAATTGGGAGAAAGACGATTTAAAGTCTATAGAACCTGGTGAAACTGTTGAGTTTTGAAAAAATCGAAAAATAAGGCTCCTTTATATGTGTAATATTGCTGGCAGTGAAGCCCTCTGTTCGGCCTAATATATAATTTTTCGACAGCGCCTTGAAATGGATGATATTTTTATGATATCGTTTCAAGGCTTGTCTGCAAACAATGTTTGCCTGAGCTAGGTTAGTTTTCAGATTTCAACTGGGAAAAGGACGATCTGGCTGGGATCGAGATAGGAGAAAAGATGGATTTCTAGCTCTCTTTCCACGGTTTCCAGAGATGGACGTCTGGCTCATATTCATCCTTGTCTCTTTCGCTCCATCTGAACATTTCAGTTAGATAGCAAGCTATATATGCAAATAATATGTAAAGTGTATATATTATGAAACTCATGATTTTCAACTTGTCTGGCCTGAGGATTATTTTCCAAGCCTTTTTCCTTTGATTCTTCCCTTCACCCATGATTTTCAATGGGTTACAACTCGTATAAAAACAGAATGGCACATTTCTTTGTATTATGTATCCTTCTTGTACTTGAACAGCTCCAGCCGTTTTATCCTGTTCTCTTCCACCTCGTCCGGCTGCTTGTACGCGGTTTCCACCTTGGCCAGCCTGTCCACGAAGGCAAGGACGTGATGTTCAGTGGGATGGGATAGGTCGAGGCCGGTGACCTCAAGCTGGTGTTTGACGAAGGGCGTGGCCTTCTCGATGCCTCCGAGGTTGTCAGCGAAGTCCGCCACTATGTGGTCCACCAGGTCCTGGACCGATCCTATCCTTTCCTTGTCCATGAGCTTCGGCGGCTCGGGGACCTTGGGCTCGATGAGCCTCATGAACAGCTGGCCGGAGACGTTTACGAACGCGTTCTCGACGTGTTCCCCTGTCTTAGCGCTTGTGAGGTAGATGGGCACGGTATAATCGTATCCATCACAGTTACCTGCAATTCTCTCCAGGTCGTCATAGGTGACCTTGGCCTCGACCTTCAGGTCCGCCTTGTTACCCAGGATCACCAGGGGGATGGGCCCGGTGACCTCATGGATCATGGGTATCCAATAGTTACTGAGGTTTTCAAGCGTCTCCGGCCTAGTCAGGTCGACTACGAGCATTGCCCCGTGAGCGTTCTTGAACGAGGCCTTCTGGACCTCTTTATAACCTATCTGGCCTATGATGTCCCATATCATCAGGGTAAGGCTAATGGGCCCCTCGACCAGGTTGAGGGCCATGTCCTTCTTCGTTATCTTCTTGCCGATTGTGGAGATGTACTTGTCATCGTACTTGTCAACCACAAAGCGGCGTATCAGGCTGGTCTTGCCGACCGCGGCGTCTCCGAGAAGGACCAGGTTCTTGCTGTATCTTGCCAATCTGCCACCTTAGGGCATTGGCATCGGTTGAGGTTATTTAAAATTTACACTTAAATGCTGGTCCTAGAAAGAATCGAGAGAAGCGGTGTTGCCCTTCGGCTTCTTCCCGCGCTTTCCCTTCTTGCCTTTCTTGGGGGTCGGCTTTGGAGGTTTACTTTCCTTCGGCTTCTTGTTCCCTTTCTTTTTCACAAGCACGTGCATGCCCGGTTCGACCCGCAGGTATTCTATGTCCTGGGCCATCAACCGAGCTGTGCAGTATTGGTATATGGCGTCGCACCTGGCGGTCAAGTCCTTCGACTTGGTGCCGTAGGTAACGGTGACCTTCGCCCCCTCCTTGAGACCCAGTTTCTCAAAGCTCTCAGAATCTAATTTTGCCACGCCCTTTCCGTCGATGCTGCTGGCCGCAACCTTCAACCGAATTTCCGACACCATGAGAAGCCCCGTTCTACAATGTCAAGCAGGTAGAAAAAACTTACCACAGGGTTGAAATCCCAAGGCAGGCCCAACGCGGAATATCAATCACTGGCTGTTCAGTTTCTCGGCCGCCAGGACCGTGTTCGACATCAGCATCGCGATGGTCATGGGCCCCACACCGCCCGGCACGGGCGTGATGGCCTTCGCCTTCTCCTTGACAGCCTCGAAATCCACGTCACCTACCAGGCGATAGCCCTTCTTCGCCTCAGCGTCGTCAACCCTATTGACACCCACGTCGATCACGACGGCTTTCTCTTTCACCATATCTCCGGTAACGAACTTCGGCTTTCCCACGGCGGCGACGAGTATGTCCGCCTGCTGAGTAATCTCCCCCATCCTTCGGGTCTTCGAATGGCAGACCGTCACGGTTGCGTTAGCCCCCTTCCTCTTCTG
>LSSH01000069.1 GCA_001595885.1 Candidatus Proteinoplasmatales archaeon SG8-5
ACGCCGTTATGCGCGGCAGGGTCCAGTTTCCATTCTGATGAGGACTGCGATTGGTCATGGTCGTGGATCGTCCATTGGCTCAGGTCGGTCTCGAAATCCTCGGTGAACACCGGATTGGGCAATGAAGCCCCCATCTGGCTTATCGTACAGGTCAGATTGAAAGGGTCCAGGTCTGCTTGCCCGAGGTTCATCACCTCGGCCGTCATGTCTATAGAGCCCTGGGGGTACTGCCCGTTCTCAACGAAGGGCGAGTGGGAAACGATCGCGGTGTCATAATAGAACGGAACCGTGACAGTGACCTGTGTCCCGTAGTGGCAGCTTGGATTTGTCTGGGATGTGGCATTGATCCATATAGTGTAATCGCCCCCGATGTAGAAAGCCGGAACCGTGACGTCAAGGGTGAAGTTCATTGAACCGCCTTTCAGGAGATTGATGGCATTGGGGTGGTTAATGGTCATACCAGAGGGCCCGCTTGATGTGATGTCGAATGTGTCTGTCCTCTTGCCATCATTGTGAGCCGTTATCATGTAATAACCTGTGGTATCCTGATTAATGAGCTGGCTATCCGGATTGGGAGTTAGGACGATGTGGTCGATTATCTGATTGGGATTGTCTGCAATCATGGACATGCAAACCATCCCGGGTATGTTGTCCAGCACTACAGGAATGACCTTGTCCTCGCGCGGGTGGAACCGGTTATAGGGTGCCGATATTGCTGCTCCGCCGTCAGAACCTCCCGGGTATAACTCGGTGACATAGGCAAGTATGCCCAGCTCTCCGTAGAGCCAATCAATGTCACCTCCCGATGTAGGATAAAGGCCGCAGGCCTGCTCGGGAGTATACGGCCATGAGCTCGAACCTGCAAGGTTTGTTATGTTATTGGACATCTCGACACCGAGTGTTGAGAGCACTTCATTGTCCGGCGGCTCCTCGAAGCTCCAGCCCCAGGGCCAGAGAATGAGCATGCTGTGTGAGTGAAAGGAAATCGAGCCCACGAAGCTGTGGTTTCTCGCGAAATCCCGACAGGCTTGCGATTCCGGTTCCGAGAACTCGGACGGCCCGCCGTAGACCTCCGAACTGGTGTCGCTGCACGCGCCTGACACCCCCCACATGTAACCATAGTTGCGGTTCAGGTCAACGCCGAAGGTGCCGTCGCCATTGTTCCTGCGGTTCTTCCTCCAGTTCTGATAGCTACTGGGTTCATCACCCTGAGCGCCCCCGTCGTACTCGCGGCCGTCAGGGTTGACCATGGGAACCACCCATATCTGGCGGTTCTCGATGAGATAAGTTGCGGTCGGGTCCGAGGTGTAATTCTCGACCAGGTAGATGATGAACCAGTAGCAGACCTCCACGGTGAGCCACTCGCGGGCGTGGTGACAGCCGTTGAAGAATAATTCCGGCTCGTCCGGTTCTTCGATGTCGACGTTATCGGAAATCTTCATTGCCCATATCTCGCGGCCCTCCCAGGTCTGGCCTATGCTCTCGAGTTTGGTCAGCAGTGGATAGGCGAACTCGATGGCCTGGAGATCGGCCGTCAATTCGCCGTAATCATGATAGATTGTGTTCCCGGCCTTGGTCTCCTCCTGGACGGGTTCGGCGAATATCGAGGCTGGCAAGCCGAATGAGGATACAATCAATAACAGGCCCACGGAAAGGGCGAACGCCCATCTCGAGAATCTCATGGATATCAATCATGTATAGTAGTATCTATTTAATAAGTATTCTGGCAGAATATATACATGTATGTACATAATCAAAATCAAAATTGACATTCTTATTATACTCAAAATCCTTTCCGGGCCAAGGACCTGTGGTGTAGCCTGGATATCATCGGGGCCTCCGGAGCCTCTGACCCGGATTCGAAAGTCACATGGAGCAAAACTCACAATCTCCGTGAGAAAGCGACATGGATCTTCACGGACGAGAAACGGTAGCCAGATAATGGAAATATTTCTCGTCCAGTGACCGAAAAATGCGAAGCTTTTTTCGGAATGTCGCGATGGCCGAACATTCCGGCAGGTCCGTTCTTCTATTCCAGCCAGCCCCTGTCTTTTTCCTCAAGGTGATATTCCAGGTTATCAATGTGGTTCTCCAACCCTTCATCATCGGCCATCTTCTTACGTCCGTATCGGGTTGTAGCGATATACAATCCAATCAGGGTAGCCAACATTATCATTAATATCGTGTAGACAAAGACCTCATTATCGAGATTCATCAACATTAAGAACCCATATAATACACTGCTGCAAATTGCCGATATCAGGAACATGTGATATCTTCTTTTTTCATACCTTTTTGAGATCCATATCTTGTAATTGATATCTATCCAATCACCGTTTGTCTGCCACGTGAAGAATCCGTCCGCCTCACACTTGCATTGCTCTGTTTTATCCAGATTACCCAGATCTAAAAGCGCAATAGGTTTGTTCTCTGCCAGGGTGAAATCCGCCCGTATATTATCGGATTCGGTAACGATGATAAATGAGTGCGCAGAAATTCTTTTAACATACTCGGAAAAGTTAAATTCATCAGCTTTGGCTAGCCTTTTGATCGTTCCGCTGATAGCCACTTACCTCTCACTCCAGTGCTCCATGGGAGTGTCTCGTTAAAAACGTTACTGAAAAGGAATCAACCGTCCTTTGGAGGTTCTGGGGACTTCTCATCCTTGGGGGGCTTGTCGTCCTTCGGAGATTCAGAAGGTTTATCTTCCTTCGGAGGTGCGGGCTTGTCGTCTTTCTGCGGGGGGCTGTCCTTCGGAGGTTTCTCTTCTTTGGGCATTTCCTCCTTCGGTGGCGTCGGCTTCTTATCCTCGGGTTTCGGCTCCACCTTCGGCTTCTTGAACTCGGTGTAGCTGCACTTACCGCATGTCGTGCGGTCCTTGTGCTCTGCCAGGAACACGCCAGGTCCGCATTTCGGGCAGTGCTTCTTGCTCCTCACCAGCTTGCCCTCCTTTATCTCAAAATAATCCTTCTTGGGCAAGCCTACTCCTCCTTCTTGTCCTCTTCGGGCTCCTTGTCGGCCTTCTTTTCCTTCTTGTCAGGCTTCTCTTCCTTTGACTGCTCCTCCGCCTTCTCATCGGCCGTGGCTTCAGCCTCTTCCTTCGCAGGAGCCTCGGTCTCCTCGGGAACCTCTTTCTTGGCCTTCTCGTCCTTGACGAGCCTGTTGCGCAGCAGGTGGTGCTTCCGCTCGATCTCCAGGGCAGTCTCCTTCTTGTCGTATATCTTGGCGTAGCCGGTGGAAGTGGCCAGGCCGAAGCGCGAGTTCATGTGGTCCACCACTATGCGGTCCTTGGGGACCTTCAGCTCCTTGGACAGCTGCTCGCGCACGTTCTCCCTCTTTGGCGTTGGCTGGTTGGGGTGCTTGATTACGAATTCCACCTCAGTACGTTCGAGCAGCGGGTTCTCCTTCTTATCCTGTATCTCGAGCTCCATTCTACGTCTCCATCTGCGCCAACAGGTCCCCGACACGCTCCTTCAGTGCCTGGTCTACGTGGAGGACCATCGGCCCCCTATTTGGGATGCCATATATTACAGTTGTGTTATCCGGAGCCAGGGCGATGCAGGCCAATGAGGCGAGGTCTTCCTCGCCCTCGACCACGATGCGCAGGTTCCGGGGATTCTCAAAGCCCTCCTTGATGGCCAGCCACAATTCCTCGGTTAGTACGCCCTGGGGATTCTCGACGGTCACTTCGGGCTGACTGAAGCTGGTTAATTTTTCTTTTGTGGCCGCATCATCTTCACGCTGCGTCCTATAATCGACTATTGACAGGTCGGGCACTCTACCCAGTTTCAACAGAGTCAGCGTCACAATATCGCCGACCGTTACAACGAACGTGCTGCCCTCTATCTCATCCAGAATTGTGTCATCGGTGACTATCTTGCCAACGGCCTGAGCCATCTCCTCTCTCAAGTGGTCGGGCACTACCCAGCGCCTACCTGACCCTGAGCGCGTACTTTCCATTTTGAGTGATCCCCATCTTGCGGGCTATCTCCGACCTGGTGTGGTCCAGCACGACCACGTACCCCTGCCATTCCCTGGAAGTCTCCTCGTTGCACCTAGGACAGGTGGAATCCTCGGTCACCAGACTGCACATCTTGCAGGCCCTCAAAACAACGGTCATTCCGCCGCCTCCGCTCCGAAGTCCTCTTCGAACCATTCGATCTTGCCGAGGCCGTTCTGCCTCATTGTCAGGCCTATCTTGCTCTCCCGCGGGTTTCGCTCGTTGACGCTCACGGTCACAATCCTCGCGCGAACGTTGTTGCCCAGCTTGACGTCCCTGCGGCTCTCCTTGCCGATCAGGCGCTGGTTGTCAACGTCAACGTCGATGTGGTCGTCCATGACCTGGCTGATGTGAAGAAGACCGTCAAGCGGTCCGAACCGTATAAAAGCGCCGAACTTCAGGACCTCGCACACCGTACCCTCGATTATCTCCTGGTCGTCCAACCTGAACGTCACAGCGTCGTAACTCACATCCTGGTACACGGCCCCGTCGCCGTGGACGATGCGGCCCTCGCCCACCGCCTTGATGTTGGCCGTGAGCACAATGAGGCTGCGGTCGCCCACTATTCGGCCCTCGAAGGTGTTGCGCGTGAGCTCTTCGGCGAGTTCCTGAAGGTCCTCGCCCAGGCGCTCCGGCGGGATGCGTATGACGTCCTTTCGGTTGGTCTTCAGGTACATGACATCAGTCCTATCCGTCCTCTGCTATTTATTCGTTTGGTCTCTCGGCCCTCTGCTTGAGCTTCTTGTCCATCTTGGTCGTCTTCTTGCTCATCCAGATTGCTAGAGCGAGTCCGAATATCATCAGGCCGATCCCGATCATGACAGCGAAGTACATCACCGGGTCGGTGTTGAAATCGATGGCCCCCAGGTTGAACTTCACCACGATGGGCACGATGAGCACGGCTATGAGATTTATCACCTTCACCATGGGATTGAGCGCGGGTCCAGCGGTGTCCTTCAGCGGGTCACCGACCGTGTCACCCACGACCCCGGCCTTGTGGGCGTCCGAGCCCTTGCCGCCGTGGTGGCCGTCCTCGATGTACTTCTTGGCG
>LSSH01000070.1 GCA_001595885.1 Candidatus Proteinoplasmatales archaeon SG8-5
CTTGTTGTTATACCAAAAACGATAAATGCAAGTGGAATATGACTTAGCATTGGGCCCATAGGGTAGTCTGGATTATCCTGCAGGCCTTCGGAGCCTGCGACTGGGGTTCGAACCGAAGGCCAGCGGATCCACTAAATCGCTGGCAGAGCTGGTCGAGGCGCTGGCCAGAAACGGTATGAGGCTTAGTACAACCATATCTGGTCCAGCGACCGAAAATTGCGTAGCATCCGATACAGACTTCGTTGGAAATCCCCGTGGGTCCGTTTTATTTTGATTGGAGCTCGTTTCCATTTCGTGGGTTGCTTAGTCATACTACCAGAAGTGTACCATTAGATATCGAACTTCGACCTGAACCACTTGAGCGGCTTGTTCTCCGGGCCCTTCCAGGCCTCGATCACCTCGCCGAAGACGGCAAAGTGGTCGCCTATCTCAGCGGTGTGCATCTTCCTGCAGACGAAGGCCGCTACCGATTCGGGAATCAGAGGGACGTCCTCTTGACCGAGGTAGGGGTCGATGCCCAGGGTGTTGAACTTGTTGGTGTCGCGACCGCTCTTGGTGCCGAATATCTCGGCTATCCTCTCCTGGCCTTCGCCTAATACCGAAACACCGAAGTGCTCGGTCTTCTGCATCATGTCCCAGGTGTGCCGCAACGGGCTTATCGATACATAGCCTATTGGAGGGTCGATCGACGTCTGGGCGACCCAGGCCGCGGTCATTCCGTTGACCTCGTCCCCGTTCCGCACGCTGATAATGGCGACGGGATGCGAAAAGTGGGACAGCGCTTTGCTCACGTCAAGTTGCTCGTAACTCATTCTCTCACCTCATATCGGTTCTGTTGGATGCAGGAATTGCTGGAATTCGATCGGGCGGCCTTCGGGGTCCTTTGCGAAGAAATTGTAGATGTTGAATTTCTCGTTGACCTTTGGCTCCGAGGTCGCCAGCTCCCTGACCCTGTCGAATATCTTGTCCACCTCTTCCCTGGTCTCGTAGAAGAACGTGATCAAGAGGGAGAGGTCAGCGTCGCCGGTTTGATGGAATCCGATGAGCATGTTGTCGAATCTGAGTATGGCGATGTCGGGCTGCTCGAGCCACACTTCCATGCCCACGGTGTTGAGGTAGAAATCCCGGACCGTGTGCAACATCCCGGTCCTCACGAACACTATTCCGCCCATTCCAATACCAGCTCCCGTATCCTGTCTGCCAGTACTTCAAGGTTGCCCCGCACGGGCTCCGACATTTCCGTGGAGTGCTCCAGTTTGACCGGTTGGATGGCGGCGATCATGATCCTTTGCGGGCACTGGTCTATTTGCCTGGCAAGCTCGATGACCTTGAGAATGTCCACGTCGTGCAATGAGTATCCTACGGTCTTGACAGAGTTCACATCGTCGGGAGAGAATATCCTGACCTCGCCCGGCTCTCCGCCGAAGTCCACGGCATCGGCAAGCACAACGCTGTCGAAGCCCTCCATCCTGTGCAGGAGGGTCAGACCGCCGCTGCCCAGCTCGATTATGTCGACCTCAGGCATGTGAATTCCCCTTAAGATGTCAAGCACGGCCACGCCAGCACCGTCGTCGCTCATGAGCGGGTTGCCTATGCCTATCACTGCTATCCTGGACATGATAAAATGTGAAAAGGGGAAGAGGTTTAAAACCCCTTCCATTTGAGTCGGTCTCCGCCTATCGCTTCCATGTCACGTCAAGGTAGTGGCACGAACAGGATATGCACGGGTCATAGGCCCTTACCAGCATTTCAAGCAGGAGCTCGATGTCCTTCTCTGGCATGTCGATGATGGTCGGTGCGAAGGCCTTGAAGTCCTGGTTGATGTTGTTGTGGTTCTGGTTGGTAGGGATGATGCAGTTTGCCTTCGTGCAGATGCCCTTGTCGTTGTAGGTGTAATCGTGGAAGAGGATTCCACGGGGGACGTCGACTGCGCTCACACCGCGACCGGCCTTGACCTCGTAGTCCGCGCATATGTTCTTACCGTCGTAGTTCTCGAGCACCTGATCGATCCATGCGAGCGATGTCTCCACGTCGTTGAAGCACTCGATGAGCTGCGCCACCGAGTTCATGAACGGGTTGTGGCAGACAGGCGCCAGTCCAAATTTCCCGGCCCACTCCTTGGCCAGCGGCGAGAGCAGGTCATAGTTCAGGTTGAACCTTGCCAGCGCGCCCACCATGTAGGATTCCCTGTTGTGCTTGGTGAACTTGGCCGTGGAGTACGGCACGACGAACTCATTTGTCACGCTGAGGTACTGGTCCACAGGCCACTTGCCGCCGTCGGTAGAACCTATCATACCGTCGTAGATGGCGTATTCGTCGTCACGGGTAACGGCGATGAACTCGGTCTCCCTTGTGAAGTCGGGAAGCGCACCGGCGTTTGCCAGCACGATTTCCGCGACGTCGTTGAACGTGGGTACGGCGTCCACGAGCTGCTGCCTTAACTCCTTTATCTGCTTCTCTGACGGTATGGAAGTGAAACCGCCCGGGACCATGTTGGTGGGATGGGTAGTGCGGCCTGCGAAGAGGTCTGACATCTCGTTGGCCAATCTGTGCAACTTGACGATCTTCAATACGGCATCGGGATGCGTCTCTATCAACGGGAATACGCTCCCGACCCCTAGGAGGTCAGGCGCAATCAGGTAGCCCACGTGAAGGACATGGCTCTGCAGGTTCTCTGCCGCCTTGATCAGTCTCCTGAGGAGTTCTGACTGGTCGGATAGCTGGATGCCCATCGCGGCCTCCGTTGCCTTCAATGAGGCTTCGGTGTGGCCTATCGAGCAGATGCCGCATATCCTGCAGGTTACGTGTGCCATCTCGTAGTGGGTCCGGCCGCGGGCGAAGGATTCGAAGAACCTCGGGGCCTCCGAGACCTGCCACTGCACTTTCTCGACGGTTCCGTCCTTGGCGTTCAGCACGATGTTACCGTGGCCCTCGACCCTTGTCAGGTGCTCCACGAATATGTTTACGTCTGCCATTTCACTCACCTCCCTTCGATTTCTCGATGTACCGATAGGTGAACATGTTCTTCCTCCGCATGATGTCATCAGCTGTAAGCCCGTATTTTGCCAGGACCTCTGTGTGGGCCTTCACGTGCGGGTCGCTGACGAAGCCCCGGCAGCCCTCGCACTCGTTTCCGGCGGTCGGGCATGGCGCCCCGCAGCCGGCTCTGGCCAGAGGCCCCATGCAGAACTTGCCTATCTCGAACATGCATACGTTCTCCTTCTTCTTGCACTCGACGCATACCGGGTAATCCGGGATGGGCGGCTTCTTGCCGGTCAGTATGGCCACCAGCACCTTGCCGACCTCCTCCCTGTTGACCGGGCAGCCCGGTATGACATAATCAACGTCGACGACCTCGTCAAGCGCACGGTGTCTCGGTTGCTCGAAGAACGGGTTGTCGTCACCGGTGTGCTCCGCGCCCTCGTGTCGGCCGTACACTTCCTCTTTATTCTCCTGGGGCGTCCACTGGTTGCTAAGTCTTTGTATGCCGCCCAGGTGGGCGCAGGTCCCGAAGGCTATGAGGATGGACGCGTTCTCCCTGATCTTCTTCAGGCGCTCCACATCTATAGGTCTGGCTATCGAGCCCTCGACTATGGCGATGTCGTAGTCGTCCGAGGCTTCCTTCATCACCTCTCTGAAGGCCACTATATCGACCAGGCCGACAACGTCTATCACGCTCTCCTCCAGGTTGGCTATCTGCAACTGGCAGCCTTCGCAGCTGGCAAAGTCAAAGAATGCTATCTTGGGTTTCATTCGAACGCCTCCGGTTGGTCCTTTATTTCTTTATAATTGAATACCGGGCCCTCTTTGCAGACGTAGACGCCGTTGATCTGGCAGTGTCCGCACTTGCCAACGCCGCACTTCATCCTCCGCTCCAGGGAGACGATGATGTTCTCCTCGGGCATGCCAGTCTTGGTGAGGTCTGCAATGACAAACCGGTAGAATATCGGCGGTCCGACGACGATGGCCGTGGTGTTCTTGGGGTCAAACTCTACCTTGGGTATCAGTGTTCCCACGACGCCGATATCGCCCTCCCATCCTTCATCCTCGGTGCAGCTGTCCACTGTCAGAAGGTGCCTGAAGTCGCTCCTGTCCTTCCAGGTCTTAATCTCCTCGGAGAACAGGAGTTCGCACGGCTCCTTGCACCCGTAAAGGATAGTCACATCGCCGAATTCGCCGCGGTTGTTCAGGACATGGTTGTACAGCGAGCGCATTGGCACGACGCCCAGGCCGCCCCCGATGAAGAGGAGGTTCTTGCCCTTCAGGGCCTCCACGTCGAAACCGGTGCCGAATGGGCCTCTGATCCCTATCTTGTCCCCTGGTTGCATCTTATGCAGCTTTGAGGTGACATCTCCGACCTTCCTTACAACGGTCTCGAAGGTGTCGCCGCCAGGGGCAGATGAGACAGATATCGGGGCCTCGCCGGTCCCCATGATCGAGACCTCGACGAATTGACCGGGCTGGTGACCGAGCGGCTTGCCGTCGTCGAGAGCGATCTCGAACAGGGTCTCCCGGTCAGTGAGTTTTTCAACGCGCTTCAATGTTGCCGACCTCGGTATGTACAGGAAATCCCCATCCGGTGCCCCAGCTATGTCAACGGGCCCCGCCCAGAGAGGTCTTGTTGACTCCTCTATGGGTTCGGTCGTGGTCTCGGCCAGCATATTGAACAGTTCAACTGGGTCGGCAATATCGGGTACGCACTGGGTCGCGCAACGCCCGCAGCCAACACAGGCCAGGAAATCAAGGTTATCGGGCAGGTATCTGCCCTTCCTGTTGAATCGGTGCCTGTACCTGTCCTCTTTCTTCTCACGGAAGATCTCGCCGGTACCCACTTTGGTGAAGTCTCTCAACAGACAGCCGTCCCAGGTCCTCTTTCGCTCACCAGTTGAAACGTCGAGGTTGACCTCGTCCGTAACGTCGTAGCAGAAGCATGTCGGACAGACGAGGGTGCATGTTCCGCAGGCCAGACATTTCTCCGCCTGCTCGGCCCATACATCGCTGCCATAGTTCTTTGCCAGCAGGTCATACCAACCCTTGGGGTTGACGTTCAGGTCCCTTGTGGCCTTTCTGAATATCTCCTGCTGCATGCTCTGGACCTTCTCGACCTCCTCCAGGGTGGCGTCCCTGACGTTGGCCTTGTCAAGGAGGGAACCACCGACATCTGAACCGGCTATCACGGCGATGTTGTCGCCGTTGACCGTCAGCATAAGGTCAAAGGCGGCCTCCGGAGGTCCGCCCATCGCTTGCACGAAGTTGCCGTAGAAAGCCTTCTCGGAGACATTCACCGGCATCAGCCCGATAAGAACGGTGTTCTTTCGTTTCTGCAGGTAATTGTCGTCAACGTTCGTGTCCAGGAAGTACTTGTCCATCTGTTGGATCGCACCGAGGTCGTAAGGGTGTATGCCAATGATGACCGTCTTCTTCGTTACTGCGGGTTTGGCTACCTTGCCCTCGGCGAGGTCAAAGGTCATCATGGTCTCGTACTGCGGCAGGAAATACTTCTTTGGGGGAAGTATCGTCACGTCGTAGTCGAGGCGCAGGTCATCGGCGGAGTCCAGCGGTCCAAAGACAAATTTCTCTCCCTTGGAAATCACTCCTTCAACGTTCATCGAATCGTCCTCTATCAGGGCGTTGACGAACGCTGAGAAATCCTCTTTCGATAAGATTTTCATCTTTTGCCTCCCTTTATTATTGTTCACCTAACTGTATACTGTTATTAGATTAAGACGTGTAAATGGATGGTAATATAAATATTCATTGCAAATGTATACAGTATTTACGACTCCACATCCGAATTTATGTATTGGGATCTAATGTCCGGAGTATCATGCTTGATTGGATATTACAACAGTTGTTCCCGACGTAAGACGTGCTGAGCAAGGCGGAGATAGGAACATTCCTATAGATTTATACTGGTTTACATTATGCTGTTCCTGAGTAATAACTATAATGGATATGCCAGGTGTGATAAATGTCGGTAAAACTGGTGGTCGTGGGAGGTGTAGCCGGTGGTGCCAGCACCGTCACGAGGGCGCGGAGGCTCAACGAGGATGCCGAGATCATCCTGATCGAGCGCGGCGAATATGTTTCGTTCGCCAACTGCGGCCTGCCCTATTATGTCGGCAACGAGATCAAGAACAGGGATGACCTACAGGTCACGACGGTAGAGTTCTTGCGGGACCGGTTCAACATAGACGTGAGGGTCTTCAACGAGGTCGTCGACATCGACAGGGGGAGGAAGGAGGTCACGGTGAAGGACCTGAGGAAGGACTCGACCTACACCGAGAGTTACGACAAGCTCGTCCTCTGTCCTGGCGGCCAACCGATCAGACCGCCACTTGAAGGCATTGACCTGGACACTGTTTTCACGTTATGGACAATACCCGACTCGGACACCATCAAGTCATACATTGAAGAGCATGAACCCGAATCCGCCGTGATCATCGGCGGCGGGTTCATCGGGCTGGAGATGGCCGAGAACCTCATGGGTCTCGGTCTCGAGGTCACCATCGTCGAAATGCTTGACCAGGTGATGCCCCCGTTGGACAAGGAGATGGCGTCCATCGTGCATTCGCACATAATCGACCAAGGCTGTCATCTGTGCCTTTCCGACGCTGTCAAAGGCTTCTTCAAGAAGGATGGCAAGACCGTCGTGACAACCCAGAGCGGTGCAGAGATCGAGTGTGACATGGTCATCCTGTCCATCGGCGTTAGGCCGAACAACGAGTTGGCCCATAAGGCGGGTCTCGAAATTGGGGAGCGCGGCGGCATCAAGACCAACACGCGCATGCAGACGTCTGACCCGGACATATATGCTGCGGGTGACGTCGTTGAGGTGACCGACTTCGTGTCGGGCACACCCGCCATGATACCTCTGGCCGGACCTGCCAACAAGCAGGGGCGCATAGTCGCGGACAACATCTTCGGCAGGGATTCCGAGTACAAGGGAACGCAGGGTTCTTCAGTGGTGAAGGTCTTCGACATGACCGTGGCCCTGACTGGCAATAACGAGAAGAGCCTGCAGAGGACCAAGATGCCCTACTTGGTTTCATACACAGAATCCAGCTCGCACGCCTCGTATTATCCCGGCTCCAAGATATTGAATTTCAAGCTCCTTTTCGCTCCGGAGGACGGGAGGATATTGGGAGCCCAGATCGTTGGGATGGAGGGCGCGGACAAGCGCATCGACGTCATCGCGACGGCCATCCGCGCGGGCATGACCGTCTTCGACCTGGAGGAGCTGGAACTGGCCTACGCGCCACCCTATTCCTCGGCTAAGGACCCGGTGAACATAGCAGGATTCGTCGCCTCCAATATCCTGAGGAAGGACGTTGACAACATCCACTGGAACGAGGTGGATTCCGTGGACAAGGAAAGTCAAGTGCTACTCGACGTGAGGGATGACGATGAGGTGCGTGACCAAGCTTCCCTCGGGGACTCGGTGCACATACCGCTCAACCAGCTGAGGAAGAGGCTGGGAGAACTTGACAGGTCCAAAACGTATGTCATATACTGCGCGATGGGGCAGCGCGGCTACATTGCCTATCGGATAATGATCCAGAACGGCTTCAAATGCAGGAACCTCAGCGGCGGTTACAACATCTACGAGGCTCGGCAAGGTCGAGAGTGGGCCTCCAAGTCACAGGAAGTCAATCTGTGAACTTGGGCCATTGCATTCCCTGTCTCATGTGGTGGTTGATGAACAGGTGATTGTGAATCGAATCGGCTGCCAGCTTCCCTGCGCCGGCGGCCTCGATGACCGTAGCCGCGCCCGTAACGATGTCGCCACCAGCCCACACGTTTTCCTTGCTGGTCCTTCCGAACTCATCGACCTCGATGTAACCCCACTTGTTCAACTTCAGGTCTGGCATCGTCGAGGTGAGCAACGGGTTTGCGTCGGCACCTATGCCGACGATTACAGTGTCGACATCCAGGATATATTCCGAGCCTTCTAGTGGAACGGGCCGGCGCCTGCCCGATTCGTCAGGCTCGCCCAGCTCCATCTTGATGACCTCCATTCCGCGAACCCAGCCGCTTTCATCGCCGATGAGCCTCACAGGATTCCTGAGAAGGTGGAACTCGATGCCCTCCTCCTCGGCGTGGTGTATCTCCTCGTTCCTGGCAGGCATCTGCTCCATGGCCCTGCGGTAGACGCAGTAGACGCGCTCCGCACCGAGGCGCATCGCCGTCCTCAGACAGTCCATTGCCACGTTCCCGCCGCCCACGACAGCTACGTTGCGCCCCTTCATGATGGGCGTATCGAAGCGTGGATGCAGGTAGGACTTCATGAGATTGGCCCTTGTGAGATACTCGTTGGCCGAATACACGCCGCAGAGGTTCTCGCCGTCAACTCGAAGGAACTTGGGCAGGCCGGCTCCGACCCCTATGTATATGGCGTCATAACAATATTCAGTGAGCAGGTCGTCGGCCGTTATCGCGGTCCCGATGACAGAGTTCAATTCGAGCTTTGCGCCGAGCTTGATGAGATAGTCCACTTCCGCGTCCACTATGCTCTTGGGCAGTCTGAACTCCGGAATCCCATAGACCAGTACGCCTCCCGGCTTGTGAAGCGCTTCGAATATCGTGACGTCGTGACCACGCAATAAAAGATCGCCGGTAACGGTCAGCCCGGAAGGTCCCGAACCGATAACGGCCACCTTCTTACCGGTGGGGGGATCCTTCTTCGGGATCTGTATCTTGCCCTCCTCCCTCTCGTAATCGGCGCAGAATCGCTCAAGCCTGCCGATGGCGACGGGCTCGCCGCGCTTGCCGAGGACGCAGTTGCCCTCGCACTGGACCTCCTGGGGGCACACGCGCCCGCAGATGGCCGGCAACGCGTTGGTCTCCTTTATCTTTCTGGCAGCGGCCGTATACTGGCCCTCTCTAATCAAAAGAATGAACTCGGGTATCTGAACGGCAACCGGACACCCCTTCACGCATTGAGGCTTCTTGCACTGGATGCAGCGGTTCGCTTCCATGACCGCTGTCTCTGGCGAGAAACCGAGCGGAACCTCGTTGAAGTTCCTCGCCCTCGCGTGCGGGGGTTGCTCAGGCATCTTTTGCCTGGGTATCTGCATCCTTTCTTTCAATTCCATTTCAATCATCCATGTCCATCTTGCAGCTTCGCTGGCCGTAGAATTGGTAGGCTATCGACTCGTCGCCCAGGTAATGGGCGCCTCGTGCGAACAGCTCATCCCAGTCCACCTGGTGGCCGTCGAACTCCGGCCCGTCCACGCAGGCGTACTTGGTCTTTCCCTCGACCGTGCAGCGGCAGCAGCCGCACATGCCTGTACCGTCGACCATGAGAGCATTCAACGCCACCCTGGTCGGTATCTTTTGAGGTCTTGTCGCCTCGGATGAAATCATAAGCATGAAATTGCATCCCATGAAATGGGCGCGGTCTATCTTCTCCCCGCGGTCCAGCAGCATCTGGATAATATTGTGGATCTTGCCCTTGTGCTCGGTGCTTCCGTCCGAGGTTGACATGATCAGTTCATCGGCAACTGACCCAAGGTTCTCCAGGTTGTACAGCAGGTACTTGCTCCTCGCTTCTATCGAGATGATGACCTTGTTGCCGGCCTCCTTCAAGGCTCTGGCTATTGGGAATATACCGCCGATGCCGTAACATCCGCCGCCCAGGAACACGGTGCCGTATTTTTCTATCTCGGCCGGCTTCCCGAGCGGGCCTACAACGCTAACCAGAACGTCACCCTCCTTCATGCATGCCATCTTCATTGTAGACACGCCTGTCTCCTGGAAGAAAATGGTGATTGTGCCATTATCCGTGTCCCAATCCGATATTGTGAACGGGACCCTCTCGCCAGTCTCGTCCGGGATCAGTATGACGAACTGCCCCGGTTCGACCTTCCTGGCTATGATCGGCGCCTCGATGACCATCTCGTAGATGTTCGGGGCCGCGGCCTTCATCTTGACTATCCTGAAGGCCTGGCTTGTGTCCTGGCATACGGGCTCGTCCGTCATTTACGCCCCTCCTTCAACACACGCAGGTCGTCTATCAACACGGTCAGGTCCATGCCGCGATATTTAGAAGGCGGGTCACCGAGCTCCCTGATGTGCTTGGGAAACCAATTCAGCTCCGATGTGGTCCCCTGAGCGTCCGGCTTCGCGACCTTTGCCAGCTCGGCATCGGCTGCAGCGCGGACGTCCCCGAGGGAGGCATAATCCTGGCCTTCGAAGGCCTTGAGGATATCGCGGGTGATCTCCCAATCAGGTCTGGACCTCGCGTACGGTTCTGAAGCATGTTTCATCTCCCGCGTAACGCCGTCGAACGAGGTCACGCTGGCCTCGGATTCCATGAAGGACTGGACCGGCAGGACCGCGGCCGCGCTTTTCAGTGAATGTGAATTATAGACGTCCTGGATGACAAGGAACTCGGCATCGTCTATGTTAACGACGTCCTGTGTCGTGTAGACCGCCTTTATCTTCCCGCGACCCGCCATTCTGGCAACGTCTTCCGGTGTCATCAGCTCGTCGGGCGTGTAACCCGCGGCCTGGCAGAGTCCTGAAACGCCGAACGCGTTCCCGCCGTCATACGCCTTTTGATCGCCTGAGCTCGGAGCCAATGCAATCTTCTCCACACCGACCTTGGCGGCAAGTTGAAGCATCATGAAGGCCGCTTCATTGCTGACGTCCTGCGATATTATGAACGCCATCTCCCTGGGCTCGTACTTCTTCAGGCCCTCGACTACGGCCCCGAGCGCCTCTTCCCAATCGACAGGTATCAGCCAGTCATCCTTCCGGACCTGCGGATATCTGATCCTGAGAGGATGGTTCACCATTCCGGAGATGCAGAAACGGCCGAGAACGCAGAGCTGGCCGTTCGTGTAGGAGTCGTGATCGGGCGTGGTCTCGACGAGCTTCCCCCATTTCACTCCGGCGACAATGCCGCAGTTGATGTTGCATAGCCCGCACACGGTCTGAACCTCGCTGTCCAGCTTGCCGTGCCACTTCGTACCTCGCGCCGAAAGAGCGCCTGTCGGGCACACGTCCACGCATGCGCCGCAGAACCTGCATCCGATCTCCAGATGCGTCTTTCCGAATGAGGTGTTGATGCGCGTCTCGTGGCCGCGCTTCGTGAAGGCTATCACCCCCATTCCCCGTATGTCCTTGCACACGCGAACGCAGCGTCCGCAGAGGATGCAGAGGTTGTAATCGCGGTCGAAGAAGGGGTCGCACCGCTCAACCTCGACGTCGCGGTATTCGAACTCGAAATCCACCTTGTCTATCCCGAGGTATTCGACCACTTCGCGTAAATCGCAGATCTCCTTGTTCGGACAGAGCTGGCAGCCGGTAATCTGGCCCGCCTTCATGGGGCACGCGCGATATTGTTCACAGAGTTTCTTGTCGTCGCAGACTATGCATGCGTTCGGATGCTCGGACAGCAGTAACTCGACCACGTTACGCCTTATGCTCCTCAGCTCGTCGTCCTCGGTGGTCACGACCATGTCATCCTTGGCCGGGGTGGTGCACGCCGGCGGGAACCCTCTCATGCCCTCTATCTTGACAAGGCACAGTCGGCAGGCCCCGAAGTTCGGCAGGTCCTTGTGAACGCAGAGGGTGGGAATGTAGATGCCCGCGTCTGTGGCAACTTCCAGGACTGTCTGGCCTTCCTTGAATTCGACATCCTTGCCGTCAATCTTCAAGGCCTCACCCCCGTATTGTATTGTAATTCATGTACCGATCTATATCCTTGGTTGTAGACGTTGGTCCACCCCATCATCGTATGGTACATCATGGGCCAAACCTCCGTTCTATTAACCATCTTGGCCCACCTCCGCGTCAATCTTCTCGACGGCTCTGGCCTTCGGCGGGCAGGAGTGGAAACAGATGCCGCACTTGATGCAAAGGGACTCTTCGATGACGTGCGTCTGCTTCTTCTCACCCGAGATGGCGTCCACGGGGCACTTGCCTGCACATATGCCGCAGCCTATGCACCTCTCTGCGTCGATGTGGTAGCGTATCAGGTCCTTGCAGACGAGCGCCCGGCATTTCCTATCCTCCACGTGCTCGTGATACTCGTCCTCGAAGTACTTCATGGTCGTGTATATCGGGTTCGGTACAGTCTGGCCAAGGCCGCACAGCGACCCGTTCTTCACTGTCCAGGCTATCTCGTGAAGTTTCTCAAGGTCCTTCATCTCTGCCTTGCCGGTCTTTATCTTGTGAAGTATGTCCAGCATGCGGTGCGTGCCTATCCTGCACGGAGTGCACTTGCCGCACGATTCTTCTTTCGTGAAAGTGAGGAAGTAGTGGGCGATGTCGACGATGCACGTCTCCTCGTCCATGACGATGAGCCCGCCCGAGCCCATTATCGTTCCCGCCTGGGTCAGGGACTCGTAATCTACATTCAGATCGAACTGGCTGGCAGGAATACAACCGCCCGAGGGACCGCCGGTCTGAATGGCCTTAGCCTTCTTGCCGTCAAGGATTCCCCCGCCAATCTCGTAGATGATCTCCTGCAGCGTCGTTCCGAGCGTGACCTCTATGAGGCCGGTCCTCTGAACCTTGCCGACCAGCGAGAAGGTCTTGGTGCCTTTTGACTTCTCGGTTCCGAAGTGTGAGAACCAGTCCTTCCCCTCTCGGATTATCGTTGCGACCGTTCCGAGCGTCTCAACGTTATTGATGGTGGTAGGCTTGCCCCACAGGCCATGGGTTGCCGGGAAGGGCGGTCTCGGTCTGGGCATGCCCCTCTCTCCCATGATTGATGCCATGAGCGCGGTCTCCTCCCCGCAGACGAACGCACCCGCACCCTCCTTGACAATGACCTCAAGTGAAAAGTCGGAACCGAGTATGTTCTCACCGATGAGGTTGATCTCCCTCATTTGCCCGAGCGCGATGTTCAGATGCTTGATGGCCAGCGGATACTCGGCCCGCGCGTAAACATAACCCTTCGACGCTCCTATGGCGTAGGCCGCGATGACCAGACCCTCGAGCACTGCATGGGGGTCTCCTTCCAGGAGCGAGCGGTTCATGAAGGCGCCCGGGTCTCCCTCGTCAGCATTACAAATCATGTACTTGGGAGAACCGCTGGCCTTCGCACAGAACTCCCACTTCATACCGGTTGAGAATCCCGCGCCGCCCCGGCCCCTCATACCGGCGGACTTGACCTCCTCGATCACCTCCTCTGGGGTCATGGCCAGAACCTTCTGCAGGGCCACGTAACCGTCGTTCGCCAGGTAATGGTCGATGTCGGTGGGGTCGATGACGCCGCAGTTCCTCAGGACGACGCGCACCTGCGGTTTCAGCATCGGATGGTCGAAAAGCCTTGGCACGCCCTCGGTCTGTGGACCGTCAAAGGCCCCCAGTGCCAGGTCGGTCCTTGGATCGCCGTCCACCAGGAAGTCCTTGATCAACTCGGGAACGACCTTGGTTGTCAGGTTGCCGTAACAGATCGGCGCCTTCCCGTCCTTCTGGATGTAGATCATCGGCTCGTAGCAGCACATGCCCACGCAGCCGACCTCCACGAGCTTGGATTCGATGCCCAGTTCCCCGAGTATCTCCTTTATCTTCCCCCCGATGGAGGCGATGCCAGCGGCCTTCCCGCAGGATGCCGCACCGAGGTAGATGACAGGTTTCTGGCCCGTCCTGAGTTCTTCATATTTTGATCGCGCTTTCTGCCGGAGGGACTCGAAGTCGCTCATCGCTTACCCTCCTTGTATTCGGTGAGTATCTTCTCGGCCTTTGCTGTCGTCAGGTGGCCGTATACCTCGCCGTCGATGACCATGACCGGGGCCAAAGCACAGCAGCCCAGGCAGGCCACCCGCTCGAGGCTGAACCTGCCGTCCTTTGTGGTCTCTCCCGGCTGGATGCCCAGGTTGGTCTTGAAAAAATCGAGGAGGGACTCTGCCCCGCGCACATGGCAGGCTGTACCCTGGCAAATCCTGATCTCGTGCTCCCCCGGTTTGACGAACTTGAACTGTGTGTAAAAGGTCGCGACACCGTAAATCGTGCTCTCGGATACGTCCATCAGACCCGCTATCTCGGCCAGGGCGTTTTCGGAGAGATAACCGTCGTTGGTTTGAACGTCCTGTAATATCGGTATAAGGTTCGAAGGGTTGCTGCCGTGACTCTCAACGATTTCCCTGACCTTCGAGCTCATGTTCGCCTCCCTGAGTGGCACGTGATAATTCATCGATTATATATTGGTTCTCCCTTGCTGGTTGAGTGTATTATTAGGAATTCAAGTAAGTACTATTTTCTCAACCTTGGCGTTCAGTGCGGTTATTTATATACTGCACAAAATAATAAATGTGCCCAAACCTAATACATATCAGACCTCGCAAACGTTTTATATGCTCAAGCCATGCCTGATTCCATTATAATGACACGAGGTGCGATTGTTGGATAAAAAGGTCGTCGTCATAGGAGCTGGCAGTGCAGGGGCTAGTGCATGCTTCGCTGCCCGGAAACACACACGCGATGTAAAAATCACATGCATCAATGACGAGGAGTTCCCCACCTATTCCAGGTGCGCGCTTCCTTTCGTTGTCGGCGGCGAGATTGAGAACTTCGACATACCCACGGTGTTCAGTTTCGAGTTCTACGAGAAGCAGAAGGTGGATCTCAAGACCAGTACCATCGTGCGATCCGTTGACACTGATAACAAGGTTGTCAAGACAGACAAGGGCGATTTCCCGTATGATGCCCTCGTCATCACGACTGGCGGTAAGACCAAGATACCTGGCATCCCCGGCACAGACCTTCCGGGGGTAAAGGTGCTTCGCACGCGACTTGACGGCGAGGACCTGTTCAAAGAAGGACGGAAGGGTCGGACGGCAGTTGTCAACGGCGCCAGCTTCATCGCTCTGGAGGTCGCGGAGGCCCTCAAGCTCCGCGGGATGGACGTGAAGATAGTAATCAGGTCGAGGGCGCTCAGGAGCATGATAGACACCCCGCTATCCCAGGTTGTCGAGGACAAGCTTGTTGAGAAGGGCATCGACATCCTGAAGGGCGAGGCGGTGAGTGCCGTTCTCGGCGACGACAAGGTCAACGGGGTCAAGGTAGGTGACGCCGAGATACCGGCGGACATTGTGGTCATGTGCACCGGGACGGCCCCCGAGGTGGAGCTGGCGAGATCGATGGGCATCGAGATCGGCGAACTAGGGGGAATCAAGGTCGACGACCGCCTGGAGACCAACATCAAGGACGTATACGCGGCCGGGGATTGCGTCGAGAGCGAGTGCTTCATCAGGAAGACGCCGGTCCTCAACGGTCTTGGCACTATCGCAACCCGCCAGGGAATGGTCGCCGGCATCAACGCGGCCGGCGGTGACTTAAAAGCCCCGCCGGTCCTCAGCGCTTCAGTGATGAGGCTCTTCGATGTTGACATAGGCGCGGTGGGGCCCACCGAGGACTTTGCGAAGGAGGCCGGTATCGATGTCGCTATATCAACGGTGAAATATCCCTCGCTACCGCATTACTACCCCGGCGGAAAGGATGTTCAGGTCAGATTGTTGGCCGACAAAACAACAGGCAAGATAATCGGCGGTCAGATTATCGTTCATAAAGGTGCCGCGGAGCGCATCAACATGCTCTCGATGGCGATCTTGAAAGGAACGACGGCACAGGAGCTCAACATGGCCGACTTCTGTTACAGCCCTCCGTGCTCCGACACCTGGGCGGCCGAGGCCATCGCTGCCCA
>LSSH01000071.1 GCA_001595885.1 Candidatus Proteinoplasmatales archaeon SG8-5
TGACATATTACCGCATCAAGGGCAGGAAGAAGGGTGCCAGAACGCCTCCGAAGGGCACTGCGGAAAGCGGAGGGGAGAACGGGTCATAGTCCATAAAAGGAGGGCCTCCCGCATCAAGCCGAACGGGGGAGCTACCGCCGCTTCGAAAGCACCCGCCAGGTCCGAACGGCCCTCTGAATCGCAGTGGCGTGGCCGGCAATGCCGAACCACAACATCATAATCTCCATGGGCGTCAGAGTGACATCGAAAAAGGGCACGGTGAACAATATTGTCATGTCCCAGAACTCAATCAGAGCATACTGGCACAGCGGGATGAATATCAGAAGCACTAGGCGGTCGGCCCGGCCCAGGACGCCGCCGTAATCCCTCTTCACACCGACTGCCTGGGCCTGCGTGCCAAGATAGCTGGTCATGAAAACGCCGGTCAGGGCGAAGATGCCGATGATCCAGCCGCAGTAGGCCGATAGGATCACGCCGGCCAAGATGAAGATGTCGGCGTACCGGTCGGCCACGTGGTCGAGGAAATCGCCGCGTTTGCTCGCCTTGCCTGTGAGTTTCGCCACCTTGCCGTCCAGCGCGTCCAGCAACCCGCTGATCGCGATGATGGCCGAGGCCAGGATAAGGAAGTATTCGTAGCCCGGTTCGCCTGAGAAGAAAAGGACGGCACCTGCGAGGACCGACAAGGCCAGAGCGATGCCGGTGAGGTGATTGGGATTGACCCTTTGCAGCAGCCGCGCGGTGGGCTCGAGAATGACATCCGCCTCCTTCCTCCGCTTCTCTAATACCAGTCCATCACCACCTGGCTCCAGTCCACACTTCCTGGTGAACGCCCATCGGCGTCTCCGTTAATTACGTTTTCTATGGCTTGGGCAACCCCGTCAGGGTCCAGGTCACTGGCATCTATTTCGAAAACCCTATCACAGCTCTCAAACGCCTCGACCAGGATGAGGTCGATGGCCTCCGCCTCCATGTTCTCCCTGACCTTATCTTCCGGGTAGCCGCGGGCCTCAAGCCTTTCTCGGAGAACGTTCGGATTGCATCTCAGGACGATGCAAAGGTCGTTGGGAAGGAGGTGGGCCAGATGACCTTCAATGATGATGATTTCCTCAGAATGGGGAAGCAGGTTGGTTAATAATGCTACATCGATCTCCATTCCCTCGTCGGTCTCGCTAGCTGCTCCGAACTCTGCGGCCAGGTCCTTAACGTTCCTGACATCGTACCCCTTAGTCTTGAGGATTATTCCGGCCTCCGTCTTGCCTGTGCCGGGTGTTCCGGTCAAGATCACGTGCATACAGCTCCAATCGGACCACCGCATTAAAACCCTTCCTTGCCAGGGCCGATAATCAAACACTCTGCAAACATTTTTAACATCAAAGGCAATGGGCGACCAATGGCTCACGTTCTCATGCTGCTTTCGAATCCGTTCAGGCCAGACCCCCGCGCTCACAAGGAGGCCAAGACACTCATGGGCGCGGGGCACAAGGTCACGATATTGTGCTGGGACAGGCTCGGCAAATCACCGAAGACCGAGGAAATCGACGGCATACACATCATCCGGCTTGGCCCGCTGTACACAAAACGGGAACTCGGCAAGTTCCCCATCAAGCTGATCCGTTTCTGGATGAAGGCCTTCAGCGCTGCCAGGCACATCAAGCCGGACGTCGTCCACGCACACGATTTCGACACGTTGCCATTGGGATTCGACATATCCAGGTTCCACGGAGCGAGGCTCGTTTACGACGCGCATGAGATATACTCGGCCATGCTGGGACCTGACGGCCAGGACTCTGTCCTGGGCCGCTTCATAGACAGGCTCGAGGCCTTCTTCGCCCGTCGGGCGGACCGGGTCATCACGGTCAGCGACGGCCTTGCCGCCAGGTTCAAGGACCGGGGCGTCACGGCGATCGTCGT
This sequence comes from Candidatus Proteinoplasmatales archaeon SG8-5, assembly GCA_001595885.1. GTDB lineage: Archaea > Thermoplasmatota > Thermoplasmata > SG8-5 > SG8-5 > SG8-5. Next base: position 1,912 of record LSSH01000071.1, read on the forward strand.
TACCAACTGCCCTTTGCTGACAAAGGTCGATGCTCAAGGGACCGAGTCCCTCAGGGCAAAGCACTCTCTTGGCAATGATTTTATCGTTCTATACATCGGCGTCCTCGAACCGGATAGGTTCCTGGAAGAGGCTGTAAAAGCAGTTAGGGCGTCCTCCCTGGACGGCGTGAGGCTCGTTATCGGCGGTTTCGGCACCCTTGAAGCTAGAATAAAGGAACTGGCCCGGGACAGCGAGAACGTGATAATGTTAGGCAAGGTCCATCCGAGCCTTGTAGTCCCATACACCGGCGAATGTGACGCCGTCCTCTGCATATTCGACCCGATGCACAATCTGAACAACAGGCTCGGCGCGCCCAACAAGCTATTCGAGGCTATGATGGCCTCGAGGCCCGTCCTCGTGGCCAAGGGGACGGAGGCCGCCAACCTTGTGGGCAGGGAGAGGTCGGGCGTCGCCGTTGATTATGCAATCGAGAGCCTGCTCCCGGCGATCAAGCAGCTGATGGACAATCCGGACATCGCGAAAGCGCTGGGCCAGAATGCCCGGAAGGCCGCCGAAGATAAGTACAACTGGGAAGCCGTCTCCAAGGGCCTGGCCGAGGCATATGCGAGCCTGTGATGGTGTATGGTGTATTTCCCGGTAAACAACGCCTAGAGTTTATATACTATCAGCATCAATTTTCTTTCGGAGGAGGCGTCTGTTACGGGCGGATATAGACGCACCTTTGCCCCGGGAGTCACCGACTCCCCCCTCCACTTTTTTCTCTCGATGAATATTAATATGCTTGCGCTTAATGCCGATGCATGGGCAAGCGAAGGTTCGAGAAGATGAAGGAGCGGCGCCAGAGTATTGCCAACGAGCGTATGCGCATTCTCCTTGACATGGCAGAGAGGTCTGCACTCGACGGCGACCTAGAGCACGCTTCCAGATATGCGTCCCTTGCGCGGAGGATCGGCATGAGGTACAACGTCCGAATGCCGAGGGGGCATAAGCTGGCCATCTGCAAGAAGTGTGATTCCTACATCCTGTCATCCCGAACCGCCAGGGTCAGGCTGACAGGGAAGAGGCTAACTCGCCAGTGCCTCAAATGCGGCTCGTACTATCGCGTGCCCCTGAAGGGCAGGAGGGGGGAGACTGGATAAGGCCCTTAAGGAGAAGAGGAAAGCGGCAAGCCATATGCAGCCCACAGTGAGGGTCGGGCGCTCCGGAATCACCTCAGGCGTGATAGACGAGATCAAGGGCCAGCTGAAGAACAGGGACGCGGTCAAGGTGAAGCTGTTGGGGGCCGACCGCGGCGAGGTCAAGGAAATGGCCGCCGAACTGGCAGACCGCTGCAACGCCGAGCTCGTCGAGATAAGGGGCAACACCCTCGCCCTGTGGCGGAAGTGACCCCGTACAACTTATATCCGGCAATCCGATACAGTCCTGGTTGAGATGGTTACGGGCTTTGACATTCTGACGCACGATAAACGCCTCAGACGTCACTGGCTCAACCGCGCAGGCGCCTTCATCGCCGACGCATTCCTTGTGTTCATCCCCGTCACCTTCATCTTCTGGTATCTGGATTTCACAGACGTCATGATGATCGGTCTTATCACGAGCCTCACCTTCTACGTCTCCTCCTCGGTCACCGAGGCCTTGCTCGGTGCGACCGTCTTCAAGCTCGTCTTCGGTATGAGGGTGCGGCCCCTCAAAAGCGAGAGGGTGGGAGCCAGGGCGTTCGTGCGAAACCTAAACCGACTCCTGTGGTTCGTGCTCCCGCCCATCGACTTCGCTGTGGGGATGGCCACCGGGGGGGACCCGCGGCAGAGGCTCCTCGACAGAGCCGCCGGCACCACCGTAACCATCGAAAGTCAACGGGACTGGCATGAAGCCCATCTGAAGCAGGTAGAGATTCCAGCTGATGAGTATTCAGATGGTGCCCCAGACGGTGAAGAAGGCCGAATTGGTGGGACCGATGCATACGAAGTCCAAACAGCCGGGCAAGCCACGACCACCGGAGGGGACAGGTGCGACGAGTGCGGGGGCCACCTGATGATGCTGGCAGACGAGAAACTCCAATGCAGGAAATGCGGGATGATACAATGACTATGGTCTTCCACGAGGATTATCTGCAGCAGACGCAGACGTACGGTCATCCGGAGTGCCCGGAAAGGCTAGCCAGCATAATGGGGTACCTCGAGTCCAACAAGGTAGAACCCGTCACTCTGAAACTCGAACCGGCGGAGGTCAGCGATATCCTGGAGGTGCACACTCCCGATTACGTCGATTTCCTGCAGAGCTTCGGGGAGGGTCACATGGACATGGACAGTTATGTCTGGCCACATACATACGAGATGGCCTTGCTGGCAGCGGGCGGCGCCCTTGTCGCAGCGAAGCATGCCTACGAGAAAATGGACACCTGTTATGCGTTGGTGAGACCGCCCGGCCACCACGCGACCAGGTTCAAGGGCGGCGGCTTCTGCTACTTCAACAACATCTCCGTGGCCGCCGCGTCATTGTTGAAGAAGGTGGACAGGGTTGCGATAGTCGACGTTGACGTGCACCACGGCAACGGCACCAACGACATATTCCTGGACACCGACCGCGTGCTGTTCATCTCAACGCACCAGTGGGGCATCTATCCCGGGACAGGGCCTGCCGAACAGACGGGCAGCGACAATGGGGAGGGATTCACCGTCAACATCCCTCTTCTGTCGGGGTCGGGGGACGCAACCTTCCTGGCCGCATATCGAAGGATCGCGCTCCCCATCTTGGAACAATACAAACCCGACATGATACTGGTCAGCCTGGGCCTTGACGCCCATTACCTGGACCCCCTGTCATCGTTGACACTGTCGAGCGACGGATACGTTGGCATCCTGGACATGATAGAGGAAAAAGCGAGGGAGCTGTGCGAAGGCCGCATCGCCCACTTCCTCGAGGGCGGTTACAACCTCAACGCGCTTGCCGATGTGGTTGGCAGCCGGATCGCCAAGTCGGAGGGCCGGTCAATACCGACTCAGTTCAACGAGGCCATTGACACGGACGGTGCCGGAATCGAGCGGGTGGAGCGGGCCATCGAGGTCCAGAAGCAATATTGGAAATTGGAGTGAGAGCATGTCGGAACATTTCTCAGAGGACTTGGAAAAGTTGATAGAGGGCAACGCCAGCTTCGTTGCCGTCGAGGGCGAATATGTGGGAAGGCATGTTGAGGGCCAGAGCCCGAAGGCGGCCGTTCTCACGTGCGCTGACTCGAGGGTGATCCCCGAGAAGATATTCGACAGGGGCATAGGCGAGCTGTTCGTGATCAGGGTCGCCGGTAACGTGGCGTACGAGGCATCGGTCATCCAATCATTGGAGTACGCGGTCGAGCACCTGAAGGTCCCGCTCCTGATGATACTGGGCCACACGAACTGCGGAGCCGTCAAGGCGGCTGAGGAATCCGCCGGGCCGGAGGGCATCCTCAGGGAGATCGCCGAATCCTTCGCGCAAGGCGATGACCACGTCAGGGAGAATGTCAGGCGCCAAATGTCGTTGTTACCGGAGAGAAGTAAAGCCATCGGGCTGGCCGTGGACAGCGGCCAGCTTGAGATTCACGGGGCGATCTATAACCTTGAGAACGGGCGCGTCGAGGTCATCTGAACCCCATTGTATGAAAACAGATGAGGACTGACCTTCTACCTGGGGCTCTGCCTCTCGGCATCCCTCTTCTTTTCCTTGTCCTTGCGTATCATGCGCTCCAGCTGTGAGAGTAGCTCGCTCAGGGCCTTCATGATGTCCCAGTCCTCTGCCGTTGCATAATACATCTCGTGCTCGGTGGTGAGCCTGCCCCTGAGCCTGACGTCGCCGCCGGCATCGTGGCTCCCGCCTTCGGAATGCACGTGGATGGTGAAAACCTTGGGGGTGCATATCTTGCCCACCCTCTTGATGTATTTCTGTATGAGCTCGAACATGACATCATACATCTCGGATTCGGCTTCGTGTAATCCCGAGAGCTGAACGAAGACCTGGTCCTCCTTCTTGAAGCTGGCGATCAGTTCGATTAGGTCGTACTGAGTGATGATACCGAGCGGTTCGTTGTCCTCGGCGACGACGACCGTGGAGATGTCGTTCTTCCTCATCAGCTCCACTACATCGGTTATCTGGGCCTCCCTTGAGATCGTGACGGGAGGTGTGTTCATGACGCTCTTCACCTCGACCTTCGCGGACGAGCTCTTCTCGCCGGCGATGTCGCCTTTTGTCTGACGCTTCTTCTGATAATGGCTGACCTTTGATATGTCCTTCAACCCGATGACGCCCACTATCTTGTCATCGTGCCTGACGACGGGAAGCGCGCGCACATCGAGTTTGTAGATGACGGCTCTCGCCTGGTCGATGGTGTCGTCCTCATAAAGGCAGTTGGGGTGCGCGGTCATCACCTCCTGCACGGTAATCTCCCTGAGTATCCTCAGCTTGGATATCACACCAAGGAGGTCTGTCCTGGACACTATCCCGACGATCCTGTCCTTTTCGGTGACCGGTACGGCCCGGTAACCGGACGATAGCATCGTCTCGGCTATGTCCATTATCGTGTCGGATGTTTTCACTCTGGGTGGAAAACTCATCACGTTCTCCACCTTGGTGGTCATTGGGATGCTCCTTTTCTTGAGGAGTGTCTCGTAGCTGACCAGTCCGAGTACCCTGCCATCGGACACGACCGGGACCTCGTTGATATCGTTCGCCCTCATTTTCCCTAGGGCAGAGGAAACATCATCGAGAGGTCCGACCGTGATGAGGTTGCGGCTCATCACGTCCATCGCGGTCATCTCCTGAACGTTCAATCGCGTCATGCAATCACCTGTGTCATAGAACCCACTTATTTGATAGGTCGAGTGTCATGTACACTTCGATTTAATACTTTTGCCGTGGGTTCATATCAGCTCTCCGAGGACCTGGCGGCACCTTTCCTCGAAATCCTCAAGTCTTCCCGCGTTAATGAGCATGACGTCCGCGCTGACCAGCGCCTTCCTGATGCCCCAGGACTCCTCCCTTTTGTCCCTGGCAACGAACTCGTCCCAGTCGCGGGGGTCGTCCTCCCTGCCGCGGGCACCCAACCTCTTGTAACGGGCCTCCTCGGGGGCGTCTATGCCCACTACGACGACATCATCAAGGTTCTGCATGAAATGTGCGATCTCGGCCAGGCTCCTCGAGCCATCGATGATGACGTTACCCGACGGCATCTTCCCCAGGGTCCGAACTGCCCAGATATCGGCACCTTCCCTGATGCGTTCGCCGTTGGCAAAACCTCCCACTGACTTGTCGTCGGAAGGCAGACCAGCCGAACTCGCGAATTCCCTGACAACATCACCCATCCTTACGTGTTCGAATCCGAGCTCCGCAGCCACTGAAACCAGCACGTCCTTGCCTGCTCCGGGCATCCCCACTATGACGACCGTTACCATCTGAAGACCTCAGATCAGCGAATGCTCTTCAAAATACTCCGGGGCGCTCCTCCTCAACGCGCTGATCATCATCTTCCGCGCCTTCTGCGCCTCTGCGGCTCCTATGAAGAGGTCGAGGGCCTCCGTCATCTTGTTGATGAAGTGAATGGCCTGCTCCGCTGAGAGGTGATCCCTGGTCGCGCCGACGTCGTTCAACTGTTTCTTGATGGCATATTCCAGAATAGGAGATACCGGCACTAATTCCTTCTCGACATCGTCAATGAATCGTTGGCTGTCCAGACAATCACCTGCCCACTATGATTCTACAGAGTTTGTATCTGATAACAAGTATCTAAATCTATCGTTCATAATATACAATTTGGGTAAGATAGGCTTAAGTAGCGGCCCTAGATATTTAACCGATGTCAGGGAGACATCTGACGGTGAGGGACAGGATCATTGTACATCTGGCACCTTATTCCAGATACTCTGAGGAGTTCGAATGCCCCGAGGCAATGTCACAGGCCGGCATATCCCTGGCGATAGGCAAATCACGGGCCCACACGACATTGGAGTTGAACAGGATGAAGGAATCCGAACTCGTCGTGGAAAGGCTCGCCCATGTCAAGGGGACCAAGTCAAGGCGGAAGACCTACTCCCTCTCAAATCCGGCCCAGAGCACTGAAAGACAGATAGTGGCGCACCTAGAGGACCTGGAGGTTGATGTGGCTGGTGCTGAGAGGCTGAACGGCAAACAGGCAGCTGACCTTCTTACAAAGGAATCGTCCATCCCCAGGGCCATGGCCTTCGACATCGTGCTTTCCTCCGGTGGGAGGATCGACCCCGAGGAGCACAAGCCCCGGTCCGCTACTGCTCCGGTTGAAACTGATATTACAGACCCTGAGACCTCAACAAGCTCCATCCAAATGGAAACAGGCACCTTCGACGCCCAGCTCCTGCAGGCGAATACTCTGCACAAGAAGGGTAATTCCAAGGAAGCGCTTGACATCCTCGACAAGGTATTCGAAACCGAGTTGTCTGCATCGGAAATGTCGAAGGCTCATTATACCCGGGCTACCATATTCAGGAAGCAGGGGAATTACACTGTAGCCCTTGATGAGATCAATAGATCCCTGAAGGCCGCGGAGGATTCGGGCCAACCCCTGCTGGTCGGTCGGAGCCAGATGGAGAAGGCCATTACTCTTTCCCAATCCGGGGAGGTAGCAGAGATATTGGGATTGTTGGATTCCGCGGAGGTAACCTTTCGCATTGAGAACAGCCAGATAGACATCCTCCGCTGCGGAATTAATCAAGGGTTCATACTCAGGAACATCGGTAACATTGACGAGGCCGCTTCTGTTTTGGAGGACTCCTTGGACGAGGCGGAGAGAACCCAACAACACAGATTCATGGCCTATGCTCTGGCCAATTTAACAGACCTCCTGAACGAGCAAAAGGAATACGCGCGTTCAATAGAACTATCCTCTCGAGCTAAAGACATTTTTCAGGTTCTCGATGAGCCACTCATGTTTGCCATCTCTCTTTTCAATCTGGGAGAGGCTCAGGCCGCCCTCGGCAACAAGGAGGAGGCCATAAAGAACCTGGACAAAGCCATATCCCTCCTCGAGGAAAAGGAGATATCAAGACCGGGTTGGCTTCAGCAATATGCCGTCATTCTGATACAATTGGGAGAGCCAGAAAAAGCGAGGTCCATACTCGATAACATCTAATCAAAAGGTCTTCCCACCAGCCGGTACGCTGGCCGATAAGCTTCCGAGTACTCCTTTGAATGGTGGATGGGTGGAAAACGGTTCTCGCAAACCAACTCATTGAACTCATCAATACCTTCCGGGTCCGGAAGGAAGATAATCCCCGACCTGATCTTCCTCGAGATGACCTCCCACGTGCTTGTGAGAACAAGCTCATTCTTCGGGTAACCATTTCCCAAACGTATGAACTCCTCAAGTATGAGCGAAGGCTTGACCGCCTTTGCCTTGGCCGGTCTGAGGTTGATGCGGTAGATGGGTGTATGAAGGGAGAGGTCCTCGTACAGGTCTTCCTCCTGGCCCTCCCTAGGACATTCAACCGATCCCTCACCAAACGTTTCCCATTCTTCTAACAACCAGTGCTCAACAGATTCCTCATCCGTTATTGCATGCTCCGCACCCATACATGCCTGGTAGAGCAGCTTGTAAACGTCGGCGATGCGCATCTGCGGATATATCTCAAGGTGCTGGCAAACGAGCGCGACCGCCCTCTCCTCCATGATTTCCTTCTCCATGTGGAAGAGTAAAGACCAACCGTTATATATGGACTTGCCGTTTCGGAAACGATGGCCGGGGACATAGAGGAATTGGCAAGAAAATATGCTCTCCAGAATGCGGTGGAACACGGGGGAAGGGCCAACGCCGGACCGGTCATCGGCAAGGTCATGGCCGCTGCTCCCGATTGGCGATTGAAGCCGGGAGAGGTCGGAGAGGCTGTCAATACGACCGTATCAGAGGTCAATGCTTTATCATTGGATGCCCAGAGAGACGAATTGGAACGACTGGCCCCGGAATTGCTGGTCAAAGAGAAGAAGGAGAAGGTGCACGAGCTCCCCGACCTGGAGGGTGCCGAGGGCGGCGTGGTTATGCGCCTTGCCCCGAACCCGTCCGGTCCCCTGCATATCGGCCACACGCGGATGGCCATTTTGAACGACATCTACGTAAAGCGGTACGGCGGCAGGCTCATAGTCCGAATGGAGGACACGAACCCGCCCACGATACTGCCGGAGGCCTACGACCTCATCCTCAAGGACCTGGACTGGCTCGGCGTGGAATATCACGAAGTGGTGAACCAGAGCTCCAGGTTTCAGATATACTACGACCACGCCATGAAGTTGCTGGAGGGAGGCAACGCCTACATGTGCGGTTGTCCTTCCGATGACTGGCGGGCAGCTAAGGAACAGGGCATGGCCTGCCCGTGCAGGGACGCTGGACCCCGGGACAATCTCGGGCTCTGGGAGAGAATGCTGGCCGGTGAATACAAGCCCGGCGAGATGTCAATGATAGTCAAGACAGACCTCAACCACCCTAACCCGGCAGTCAGGGACTTCGTGGCACTGCGGCTCGTCGGGGAGCCACATCCTTTGACGGGAGACGAGTTCCGCGTTTATCCGCTGTATAACTACTCGGTGGCGATCGACGACCACCTCATGGGCATGACACATGTTCTTAGGGGCAAGGACCACCTGAACAACACACTGCGCCAGGAATACGTGTACGAGCATCTGGGATGGACAAAACCGCACTTCCACCATTACGGCTGGGTGTCCATCGAGGACACGGAATTGAGCACCAGGAAGATCAGGGCGGCCATCGAGGAAGCTCGATATTCAGGATGGAAGGACCCGCGCCTCGGAACGGTTGCCGCGCTCGAGCGAAGGGGCATTCAACCGGAGGCCATCCGCCAGTATTGGATCGATGTTGGTATCAAGGGCGTGGACATCAGGTTCTCCTGGGAGAACCTGTACGCATACAACAAGGACATCGTTGACCCGGGGGCGAAGCGCTACTTCTTTGTATGGGATCCCAAGACCGTATCGATCACCGGAACCGATGTACTGGAATCACACGCACCACTTCATCCCGAGCATCAGGAAATGGGAACCAGGGTAACTCAATTATCCGGTGACCCCATACACGTCAAGGCAGTGGCCGGGGACATCCAGGCATTACCTCCGGACACCCGCGTGAGATTCAAGGACCTCTGCAATACATTGTCGGGAGAACCCGGCATCTTCTCTTATGCTGGTAACGAACTGTCGTTCATCAAGGAGGGAGCCAAGATTATCCACTGGGTCGGTCCCGATGCCGTACAGGCAAAGGTTCTCATGCCGGACGGCAAGCTCATAGAGGGTCTGGCCGAAAAGGCGGCGTTGGACTCGCTCGGAGAAGTGGTCCAGTTCGAGAGGTTCGGTTTCGTCAGACTCGAACCCGGGGACGAAATCGAAGCATATTTCGCACACCAGTGAGTCATCGGTCCAGGTGTTGTATCTCGCCGCAGTGGGGGCACATTACCTCGATGGGCCTTCTCGAAGTGGTGATCTCTATGGGACTGCCGCACTCGACACAATCAACTGTCTGGACAGCGGTTTCCAGGGGAAGTTTCCGGGTCTTCTCGGCCGTGGTGATGCCGGTCTTCTGGAGCTCGGTGATTCTCCTGCCGGTCCGGTATATCCAAAACATGCAAATAATGAGCAACAGGAACAACAACATCGTGAATATGGGTATGTCGCCTATCTTGAGATACCAGAGGGGATTGGCCCCGCTCTTGATGACGATGACCTCGTTCACCACTCCTCCGAAATCGCAGTAAGCGGTGAACAGTTGCTCGCCCTCGTCTATGTTATCCGGTATGATATAGGCTAACTCACCGCTGGCCTGGGACGTTTGCAGCGATATGAGAGGAACGTTCGCCAGTCCGTAATTTATAATAAATGTGGATGGTAGATTGGCATCACCGAAGACAAATACGTTGTATGTGATCATCATCGGGTCGCCGGGACTGTAAATATCTTTATCAAATTCCAGTGTCAAAACGTAGCTGGAGAAAAGCACCGCGGTATCTGACCCCTGCACGATTCTCCCCCCCTCAGAGGCAATGACTGTAAAGACGTATGAACTGGATGGGGTGGCCGGAACAGTGAAGGTAAATATCCCGGCGGTAGCCACGCCCTCGTCAACCCGGTTCCCCTCGTTGTCCTCTACGTAATAATAGATATCCGGGGCGGACATCTTCGTGCTTATCACCTCGTATGAGACGTCCAGCTCCTCGCTGGCCACGTAGGTCTCCTTCTCCACATTGACAAGGATGATGGCGTACACGACCTTCACCTGCTGCTCTATCGAAGCTGTGTTGCCCTCGCCGTCGTCAACGGTTGCCTTGATCCACAACCACCCCTCTACGAAATCATCCGGTATACCGAAGGTGAACAAGCCCGATGTCTGGGTCTGTCTCGAGAAAAGTGTTCCGTTGGCCCGTGTATCCCTGACCTCGAACAGGTAGGTGAACTCTGTGCCGCCCCCTATCGAGAACACCGAGGCGTTCACCAATATGCTATCTCCCGATGCATACAGCTCCTTATCGAAGTCCAGCACAACTGACAATGATGAAGACTCCGCTATCCTGAATGTTGTGGTCTCCTTCCAACTTCGTCCCCCCTTCTGGGCATTCACCTCTATCTCGTATTCGGAACCGTCAGTATAGTTGAGGGGGTCGTCCAGGGAGATGATCTGGCTGACCTGACCGTGAGTGTCAGTGGCCAATCCGGATATCAACTCGATGGGTGTCGGGAGCCTCAGGTTGTTAAGGAGCCTGAAGATGCTGATGGACACGTCACAACCAGGCTCCGACGTGTCGGTGACCGAGGGGAACGACTGGTTATCCGTAACGACCGTTTTAACCTCGATAGTGAGTAGGGATCCGACGGTATACTGTTGTTTATCCAGGTGTACCAGCACACTCAGCCTCTTCATGTGGAACTGGGCCTTTGCATATTGGGTCCTCCTCGGCGGTATGAAGCTGTCGTTGAACCAACCCTCGACCGTGTAGTTCTCCTCGTAATTCGTGATGAGAACGGGCAGAGTGAACGATATCTTACCCGCAGACGTATTAATGGGGATGTCATGATGCAGTCCGTTGGTCTCGTTGCGTATCCTGATGAAGGCCGCCCCGATGTTTGCCAGGGACTGATCCTTGAGATTGTTGGTGGTCCAGAAGATGTTCATGGTGTCCCCGTCAAGATAGGCTTCCCTGTCTGTTTCTATAAGGGCCACATAGCCCTGGACCCAGAAGGTGGCGTTCGCAACGATCAGGTTCGTATAGTCCCTCACCTGCACGGTGTAGTTCCTGTCGGGAGTGACCTCGTCTATGGGGAAAGCTGCCGTCGTCTCCCCGTCCTCTCCTAAGTTGACGCTCCTCCACTCGCCAACAATGATGCCCAGGATGTAAATCGAATACACTTCATTGGGGTCTCCCCTCAGGACGATCGTCAACGTCTCGCCGGGGGCGTATACATTGGAACCGGTATATTTTCCGGGCACGAGAATGAGCTCGTCCAGGTCGGCCTGGGCATTGTATGTAATGATATAAGGCATAGCTATGATCGAAAATGACAGTGCCAACGCGAATATCAGCCTTCTATTGTACATCGCTCATCATCCTGCCCACAATTCCCCACATCCACCAATTATGCAGGCTGGGTGGGATAAACAGTAATATATATTGACCTATATATAAGTTTTGTAACATATTTATGTCATTCATTTTGGAGGATGGTTCAGGTCTATCCCGTATCCTTCTTCGGCTCGGCCTTCTTCCTCTTCTGCCTTTTCTTACCTTTCTTGCTGCCTGAGAACTTCCTACGCTTCTTCTTGGCCAGCGTTTCATAGTCTGGAGTCCTCTCGGTGTCATGAACATTACAAGGGTGACCGAGCCTGCAGGCCCGGCATTTCTCCTGAGGGGTGGGCGGGCAGGCACCTACCATGTGACCGTATTTGCGCCTTGGCATCGGGCCCACTCATCCGAGTTCGACACAGACCCTGTCTTCGCCGATCTTACATTTGACCTTCTTACCCACCTTCAGGACCTTCTTCTTTTGGCCAGAGTCCGAACCGACGGGGATGCATAACCTGTAATGATCACAACCCCTTTCCCTGCATCGGGGCAGCTCAATGGTGATGCTCGAACCCTCAATGGCCTGTTTCTTCGGGATGGCCGCCTCCAGCGGGACCTCCTCGACCTCTACGACCACCACGCCCTTCTCGTGAACGGTACAATCGTGCAGCACGTCCCTCGAGCTCAACACCCTGTACTTCCTGCCGCGCTCCAGGTGGAAGCAGATGTTCTTGACCTTGCATTCCTTGCAGTTGGAGAGAGGGCCCATGTAGGTGAACACCAGCCCATCCTTGGCCAGGCTCTTCCCGATGACAGTCAGAAGAACCATCAGATCACCCGGGTCGTCTCAGCCAGTTTTTCAGCGTCCTCGACGGTCAACTGCTTGTATCCCAGTATTGTGAAGCGCTCCGGTTTGATGTCGTGGGCGGACACCAAGGCACGGATGACCTCTTCCTTGGTCAGCCCCATCTCCCCCGCGCTCGTTGGAACCCCTATTGTCTTCAAGGCAGAGCGTATCTTATCCCAGTCACCGCCGTGCAAATGCATCATCATAATGCTGCCGACCGCGCACTGCTCCCCGTGCAGTGCAGGAGTCTTAGCGATGCGGTCAAGCGCATGTGAGAACTTGTGCTCGGAACCGCTGGCCGGGCGGGACGAACCCGCAATGCTCATGGCAACGCCCGAGGATACGAGGGCCTTGACCACCTTCCACACGCTTTCCTCCGATTCGGGTCTGATGTCCGAGGCGCTGTCGATGAGAAGAGTAGCGGTCAGGTCGGAGAGGGTGGCCGCATAACTGCTGAACTCCTCGTTTCTGTTCTTCTTCGCAAGCTTCCAATCCAGGACCGCGGTCTTGTTCGAGATGATGTCCCCGCATCCGGCCGCTATCAGCCTGTAAGGGGAGTTCACGATGATGCCGGTGTCAGCGACAACGGATATGGGCGTATGGGCCTCGACCGACTGCTTGACCCCCTCAACGGTTATCGAGGCCCTCCCCGAGACGATACCGTCATGGGAGGCGGTCGTAGGAACGCTGATGAAGGGCAGTCCGGCGTTGTAGGACGAGCACTTGGCCACGTCGATGGGCCTTCCGCCCCCGACTCCCAGAAGAAAACCGGCCTTCATCTCCCTGGCCATTTCCTCAATGGTGTTGATCGCGCCCTCGTCCGCATCCTTGATCAGGGCAATATCGGATTCATAACCCGAATCCTCCAGAAGCTGGCTGACCGCATTTCCTGCTATGCCTTTGGTGTTCTCATCGGCAATGATCAGTCCCGTATACTTGAGGCCCAATCGGTCACAGACACCGGGCACCTCCTCTAAAACGTCATGCCCGACAACGACCAATCGCGGCAGCTCCATGGCCTTCGACTTGCTGAAATCATCCATGCTCTCAATGCCAGATATACTTCCCACATTTAAATTATATGTTTATTGTATAAGTTTTATATCAAAAACCGTGATTGCCCGTGCCGAACATGGGAGAAAATCCAATGCTGACCGATGAAGAGCAGGGATCGAGAAAGTTGATATACCTGGACAACGCCTCAACAACCTTTCCAAAACCGCCGGAAGTGATAAAATACATGCTCGAATTCTATGCGAACTACGGTGTGAGCCCCGGGCGTGTCGGCTCGGGCATCGCGGCCAAAGCTGCCGAGGTCGTGGACAGATCCCGTGA
>LSSH01000072.1 GCA_001595885.1 Candidatus Proteinoplasmatales archaeon SG8-5
ACCGATCTGGGCCATGAGCGTGATCAAGGCAATCTGCCTCATGTACGTGGACTTTCCAGCCATGTTTGGTCCGGTAAGGATCACCACCCGGTTCCGCTTCATGTCGAGTTTCGTGTCGTTCGGTATGAACCTCTCTGCGAGGAGGCTCTCGACGACCGGGTGCCGACCGTCGACGATGTTGATGTTACTGGAGTCGTTGACCTTGGGGCGATGATAGTCGTTCAGTGATGCGACCTCAGCCAATGTGACCAATGTGTCAAGGTTACCCAGTGCCGAGGCCGTGCCTTGGAGTATCGCGGCCTTTTCAGCAACCTTTTCCCTTACATCGCCGAACAGCTCGTACTCCAGCGCGGTGCCGCGCTCGGTCGCCGTCAATATCTGGCTCTCCTTTTCCTTCAGGTCAGGGGTGATGAACCTCTCCGCGTTGGCCACGGTCTGTTTCTTGATGTATTCCTCGGGAACCCTGTCGAGATACGACTTGCTGACCTCGATGAAGTAACCGAACACCTTGTTGTACTTGATCTTCAACGTCTTGATGCCGGTGCGTTGTTTCTCCGCTTCCTCAAGCGTGGTCATCCACTTGCTGCCGCTGACAGCCATCTCCCTCAGCTCGTCCAGGTCCTTGTTATACCCCTCTCTGATGATGCCCCCCTCGCGAAGGCCCAGGGGAGGCTCCTCGACGATGGACTCGCTTATCATCATGGCCAGCTCCTCGCAGGGATCGATGCCTGTCTCGATTTCGGACAGCAGGTCGGGCAGCTTGGTCTTCAATGTTCTCAGGATATGGGGAACGACGGCCAAAGTTGTCTTGATGGCCACCAGGTCACGGGCGTTCGCGCTTCCGTGGACGCTTCTCGCCACCAGCCTCTCAAGGTCCCGCACTTCGTCAAGATATTCGCGGACCTCGGCCCTCAGTGTCCTGTCGTTGAACAACCACTCGACCGAATCCAGCCGCCTGTTGATCTCCCCGATGTCCATCAGCGGCTTTGATATCCAGGCTCTCAGGGTCCGCGTTCCCATAGGTGTCCTTGTCTTATCCATGAGCTCGAACAGCGTGCCGGTCCTGCCGCCGTCCCTGATGTTGCCGAACAGCTCCAGGTTCCTTAGGGTCACGGAGTCGAGCATCATGAAATCACTGATCTCGTAGGCCCTTATCCCTTTGATCTGCCCGACGCTGCCCTTCTGCATCTCGTTCAGGTATGCCAGGGTCGCACCTGCTGCACTCAGCGCCAAGGGCATCCCGTCGAGTTCGTGCTCCCCGACGTGCTCTGTGATAATCTCGGCCGCGGTCTCCTGTGAAAACGCGCCGGCATCCAATTCAGTAATAGTGCAGGCCAGGTCGCCCTCGACAATTTCCTCGAACCCTCGACAGCCGATATCCGGGTCGACCAGGCATTCCGCTGGGTAGTATCTGACCAATTCGCTCTTCAGCTTCTTGGCGGCATCCCGACCCGCGACCTCGGTCACAGTGAATTCCCCAGTCGAGACGTCGACTATGGCGAGGCCGTAACCCTTACCTTTGGATATCGTTACCAGGTAATTGTTATCGCGGCCCTGCAGCATTGAATCCTCGAGGACAGTGCCCGGGGAGACCACCCTGACCACATCCCTCTTGACGACGCCCTTCGCCTTCTTCGGGTCCTCCACCTGCTCGCAGATCGCGACCTTGTGACCCGCCCTGACCATCTTGTGAAGGTACGAGTCAAGCGCGTGATAAGGGATACCCGCGAGGGGAATCCTTCCACCTTTCCCGTGCCCCCTTGAAGTGAGGGTGATGTTCAACACCTTGGAGGTAAGGATGGCGTCGTCCCCGAAGGTCTCGTAGAAATCGCCCATCCTGAAGAAAAGTATTGTGCCTGGATACTCTGATTTGATGGAGTTGTACTGCTTCATCATCGGAGTAAGGTCGGTCATCTCGTCCTCCCACTTCCAGTGTATTGAACCGGAATATTAAACGTTTTAGTCACGAAGGTTTATAACAGTGACCCACTTCTACTGGATCGATGAGGTCCGTTAAGCTAGTCTTCCTCTTCATGATCACTCTCTCTCTGGCCGCCCTCACAAGCGGCCAGTCCATAGACGAGCCCAGGTTCGTGAACAGCCTCCTGGGCGACTTTGAGACGCCGGTCCTCACACCCGGCGACAGCGGTACGTTCGCCCTGACGATCAATAACCCGGACCCGGTCAACCTGACACAGGACATGCGGAATGTAAGGCTAAACATCTCGATTTATCAATATGCAACCTTGGAGGAATCGTTTATGATCTGGGAGATAGACGAACCTCCGCTCATCCTGGAATCGAACGATATAGAATATCTGGTGGAGACGCCGGACATTTCTCCCGGAGGTAAGGTCCCAGTGTCCTTCACCATCTCGGTCGGCACTGACACTCCGCACGGCTCCCCCTTCTCGCAGAGCACGTATTTCGTGCGATTCTGGCTGGAGTTCGGGTACGGCGGATCGAACTACACATTTGCTTCAAAGGGCTTTATCACAGATGACCAATGGTCGCATCTCACCGGCTCCGGTAGCGGTGCGGGTTCGGTCAACCAGACATACCTCGCTGAACTCGGTCTCGACGGCATATTGCCGGATTCCGGATTTGCGGCAAAACCGTATGCCGACCGGCCATTGCCCTTATGGCCGTTCTATTTACTGGTCGCCATGACTGTTGGCATAGGTCTCCTTGCGGTCTTCAATTTCACTCTTGACAATCCAGGGAGGTTCCCAAGATTGGAAAGGCCCCTGCTCAGGGTCAACGGACAGCTCATCAAGCTACGAAGGACGATCTTCGGCCGGAAACGCTCTTGACCCCAACATTTATATATTCAATATTCTATTTTTTACCAGAGGTTTGGAAGTGCTAGAGGACCTGTTCCTGTTCGATTACCTGCCCAAGATTCTGCTGGCAATTTTCTGCGGAAGCCTGATAGGTCTGGAGAGGGAATTAAAGGAGAAACCCGCGGGTATGAGAACCTACATGCTCATCTGCACGGGTGCCACCCTGTTCACCATCGTTGGTCTCCATTTCACCGAGCAGTGGGAAGGTGAGGCGGACCCCCTCAGGGTCGCCGCTCAGATCGTTACGGGCGTTGGATTCCTTGGCGCGGGGACCATCATCTTCGCCAGGGGATACATCAAGGGATTGACGTCGGCCGCGGCCATATGGATGTCCGCTGCGGTGGGCATGGCGATCGGTATCGGATTGCTCGTCCTGTCGGTGGTCATCACGCTGGTAATAATCCTGGCCCTCATGCTGCTGGGCAAGGTGGAGTTCAGTCTCGGGCTCAAGGGGAGGAAGACCTACACGTTCTCGATCGAGCTCCACCCGGACTCACTGGCCTCGGTCCAGGAAATAATTAAAAAGGCCGGAACCCGCTGCCAGATCGAGGAGATCAGCGGTGTTGAGGACAACAGGGTCAGGGTCAACCTGCATTGTGAGCTCACCAGGAATGAAAAGGCAAGGCTCAACAGGGCCCTCTCGAAACTCCCTGGAGACTTCAAAATAAGGATCGAATGAAGTGGGTACTATTAATATATTGTTCTATTTAAATAAATTCAACTAAAAATAATCATTTTTGGTTGACATACTCAACCCGAATATTCTATCTCGTACTCACAGAAGTCAGCACCATCTAGCTGGCAGGTGTTTTTCGTAACCGTTCCCGTGGTCTTCGTCAGGTCGAGGACACCCTCGCACACGCCGTGCCACGAAAGGCACGATTCCTCGATAGTGTTCACATCGTACAAACGGATGACGATGACGTTCCTGTCCTCGGTCTCGACCTCGACCCGGCCGAAGGTATATACTTCGCTGTAATTGTCCGGGAACTTCTTGGCGATGATCTTGGGGTTTGCAAACCGGACTATCCACGCGAGCAGACCGAGATTCTTGACAACGAACCTCCCCAGGTCCCTGGCATAGTCCTTGCCCTTCTCGTCAGTGATCCATTTGAGGATCAGTTCCCTCACTTCGTTGTCGTAATATTCTCCGGGCTTGATGGCTGTATGATACTCGATGTCCTCCAAGCACTTCTGGAAGGCAAGGTTGCCCCATTTCAGGCGGATGAAATCCATGTATGCCAGCAAAACGCTCCCGCGTATCTTCTGTTCCATTGGACCACGTTAGACCTCACCCCGATTGTATGAAGCCTTAAGTAATTTTGTCCGAATCACCGCAATGCAAGGGCCCGAACCCGGGATTTGATACCTTCGTCTACACCTTTGGTATAAACTTCGTGGATAAATCCAGCTATCATCGTGAAATCGTCTGAGGTGTAACCTCGATGGGTGGCCTCGGCAATTCCTATCCTGCCTGCCGTATCGATGAATATCCCGACCTGTTCAAGCTGATGACAGAGCTCCAATGCTCGGTCATTGTCCAAGTCCAGCAAAATCTGGTGTGATTGTGTGTAACCCCTCTCCCCGAACCTGACGGGCACCCCCATGTCATCCAGGGATTTGGCTAGGAACTTTGAATTTTTCACGATGTTACTGCCGTACTCCATATCCTCGAGCATCTCCTCGATGGCCACTCCCAATGCGGCAATCCTGTTCACGTGGGGGTTGTCCACAAGCCCAATGCCGTCGACAAGGTCGATGTCAAAGAAACGCCTCATCCCCTCGGCATGCTCATCCGAATTGGTGAGTATTATTCCGCCCTGCGGCCCGTACATTGTCTTGTGGGTGCTTCCGAAGAGGACCTCGGCCCCCTCGCCCAGCGGGTCCTGGAACATCCCGCCAGCCACCAAACCTAGTATGTGTGCGCCGTCAAAGACGCACCGACCACCGTAATTTCCGACGACGGAAGCGATCTCGTCGACCGGATGCGGGAACAATATGAAAGAAGAACCCAATATCACCAGGCTTGGCCTCTCCGTTTCCAAAACGGCTATGCTCTTCTCGACGTCAATATCATAAGTGGTAGGGTCAGCCTGGAGATCGATTCTTCGCCTGCCGAACTTGCCGAGTCCCAGCGGGTACCCACCGACGTCGAAGGGCAGCATCGCAACCTTGTCGCCGTCGGATGTGAAAGTGAAAAGGACCGTTAGGTCACATATGTTGCCGGAAAGGGGATTGACGATGGCATGCTTCACGCCGAAGAGCCTTCTTGCCAATTCCTCTGTCCTCTCGATGATATCGACCGCTATCTGCGAACCGCCGTACCACTTCGTATGGTATCTTCCGCCGAGGTCACTGGACAATGCCCTTTTGACACCCGGTGAAAGTATGTTCTCCGAGGCTATCAGGTTGATACCCTCGCTCCTGACCTTTTCGTACCTGTCTATATAATCTATCATTCTCATCTGACCGCCGCCATCTTTTCTATCTCGTTCTTGACGTGCCACGTGAACTCCTCGGTCCCGCAGCGCCCGCCGATGTCCTTCGTCCACCTGTTCTTATCTGAATAAACCAGGTTAATGGCATCATGTATCATCTGGGCCCTATCAAGGAAGCCAAGATGGTCCAGCATCATCGCCGCCGAAAGGATGGATCCCGTGGGATTGGCGATGTCCATGTTGGCAATGTCGGGAGCCGAGCCGTGGATGGGCTCGAAGAGGGCATGCTCGTCCCCTATGTTCGCCGAGGGGGCAAAGCCCAGACCGCCGGTCAATCCCGCAGCTTCATCAGATAGGATGTCTCCGTAAAGGTTCAGGGTGACGATCACATCGAACCTCTCCGGTTCCTTGGCCAGGTACATGGCGGTGGCGTCAACAAGGTAATCGTCGCTTTTTATCTTTTCGTAGAAAGCGTAATTCACCGCACTGCCGTAGAAGAGCTTCCGGAACATCTCGTCCGAGGTCCTGAGAACGTTCGCCTTGTGTATGCAGCTGACCTTCTTCCTCTTCCTGGCTATCGTGTACTTGAATGCGAATTCGACGATGCGCTTGCATCCGTCCTCCGAGAGGGTCCTTTCGGTGACTATCTTGCCGTCGTCAAGCTCTCTCTCGACCGCACCGTACAGTCCTTCTGTGTTCTCACGCACGATAATGACATCAAGGGGCGATAGGCAAAACTCCGGGTTAAGGCACCTTGCCGGTCGGACGTTGGCATATAGATCGAGGTTCCACCTCATCAGCAACAGCGGAGAAACATAGTTCGGGTCCCTTGGGGTCGTCAGTGATCCGAACAGGATAGCATCGGCCTCGCTTGCCATTTCCAGGGCCCCGTCCGTCAGGTATGCACCCGACCTCTCGTAAGATTCAAGACCTACCTGGGTCTTTTCTATGGAAAGTGGAACATCCAGACATTCCAGGATAGTGAGGGCGGAGTCTGTGACCTCGGGACCGACCCCGTCTCCGGGTATAACGCAGATTTTATGCATGTCATACCCTATGACTTCTTTGTTTTCTTCTTCGTTGTCTTCTTCTTGGTTGTCTTCTTCACTGTGGCGCCGGCAGGGAAGTCTGCCGGAGGCGGAGGCGGTTCTATCTTGATGTTCGCCACGCTTCTGGCCACCTCCTTCTCCACGGCGTTTTTCACCTGGTCCCTGATATCCGTTTTAAGAACGTTCATCTTGCCCTCCAGCGCCTTGATCTGTTCCTTGTGTTCCTTATCTGATCCCTTGACGAGGGATTTGATCTCCTTCTCGAGGTCAGAGACCCTGTCATTGATGTTGTGCATACGCTTGGAGTCCCGGAATACCGTTTCCTTGATCTCCTTGGAGACCGTGAGGTCCTTCTTGAGCGAGGTTAACTCCTTATTCAAGGTGGTCATCTCGGCCTTTGTATCCTTGAGTGAGTTCCTCACCTTTGTCAGCGCTATCTCGAGCTCATCCGAAATGGCTTCATCCTCCAGCGCATCGACCTTGAGCTTGATCTCCTTGATATCCTTCTCCAGTTCGAAGGTCTCACTGCTCTTTCTCAGGTCCTCGAGCTTTTTCTCGATTTCCTCGATTGTCTTCTCGAGGTCGGACGGCACCCCGGCAACTCCATCCAGCGACTCCATCTTCAGTTCCAGCTCCTTGACCGTCTGCTCAAGCTGGCTCATGTTCGCGTTCAATGCCTTTCCGTGGCTCTCGAAGCTCTCCTCGATCTTTGCCGTCCTCTCCTCGATCTCCTGAAGCACGGATTCCATTTCCACCTCGACCTCTCCGGCCACCGCCTCGACCTCTGCCCTCTCGAAAGCCATGATATCCATGAAGGACCGGGCGTAATCCGCAAAGCGCTCCTCGTCGCCAAGGTCCATTTCCTTGTACAGTTCGATGATAAGCTCCTTTGCACGGTCCAGCTTATCCTTTTGGGTCTTTGCCTGCTCGTCGAGCCAGGGATTGAGGTCCAGCATGCCCTGCATGTCGTCGTGTATCTCCTCCATGTGGGTCTCGGTGGCACTGAGGATCTCCAGCCTCCTCGAGATCTTGAGGTCCCTCTCTGCATCGAGGTGGGCCAGCCTAGCCGCCTCTTCACCGTTGAATGATGTGTATGGCGGAAAGACCTGCATGAAGTCCAATGCTCTCTCGTCCAACTTCTCCTTGACCTCTGAGTAATCGCCGTCGATGACCAGGAGTTTCGAGCGGTTGCTCTTTCTGAAAAGGACGCAAACGGCTTCGTTGGGCAGCCTGTATATCTCGGCCACGAACGGGAATCCCTTGTAGAACTGCGGAAGGTGCCTTTCATCCATGTCCTTCTCGCCCAGGTAACCTCGGTAAGCGTCAATGTACTGGCTGATGAACTCCTCGAGCTCTTCTGTCTCACTACTCGGCTCTGATTCCTCCTCCTTCTTCTTGGCAGACATTCTCACACCGAGCATAGATGGATGCGCCAGTGTAAATATTTTCCTATAAAGCGTTCTGAAGATGAGGGCACGGATGTGAGTCCGGGAAGATAGTCAAACCCTTCCGGCTCTACCAATCTACAATCCAAATGTCATCGTAAGTACAGTGTACCCAATACGCATTCCCGGGCTCCATTACGACCGACCCCAAGGCCTCATCGCTGATCTGATAGGGATCGACCGCGTCAAAAACGGCTATGCTGTCGGCGCCGCTCGGTAAGGTTGACAATGCAATCCTGGAGGTGACCGATGGATATCCTACAAGGTTCCAACCTGCTGAGAGATACATCACCGTAGATGTAGGTTGCAACCCGCTCAGTGTAAGATTGCCGTCGCCCACTTCGGTGATATGCACCCATAGGCCCATCGTGTTGTAGACAGCATCAAGATCGTGGAGCTCCGGGGGCATGAAAGTCGTATACGTCTTCCACGGGTCCATAGGATCTTCCGGATCGAACCACCTGATGACGTCCCAAGTGGTGGTACCGTCACCCGCGGAGTCGTCCAATATGTCCTCGATGGAACCGATTGCCCTGATGGGGAAGGAAATGAAGTTCCACCCGGGGATGGGCAGGACAGGGACGTCGTAGGCGGGCAGCTCGGGCGTGAGCCACTCGATTATCCTGTACATCAGCAGGTCCTTGTTCGATTGTATGTCGGACCCCTCAAAATATTCGCATGCCAGATACACAACCCTATGAGCTCCGGTATCGGCTTTTATCGCAGCCGTCGGGTTCCCGATCTTGATGTAGGTGAAGATCGTGGAGGCAAAGCCGTCAAACGGTGTGATCTCCGATGGATATAATCCCGTGATCATGAGTCCGGCGAGTCCGTCCGAGATGGCATCCCCGGGAATGCCGTTGATGAAGTTGGAGTTGCTGTCATCCTGCAGGTAATTGGCGTGTAGATATGTCCGATACCAGTTCAACCAGCCGCCGCTGGACGCCGCCGCACCTATGTCCTCGCCGTTGATGTACAGACTCCCCCCGTTGTCCAGGTAATCCCCGATAAAGGTTCGTTCCGAGGAATCCAGAGGGTTTGGCCCATCAGTTGCCCAGATGACGACATCATAGTCGTTCAGGTCGACGAGCGAAGCTCCGAGGCTCTCCGCATACGAATACCCATTGTTATCCAGGGCAGTCTTGTAGTTCTGGATTACGGAGTTCAGGTCGTTAACCAGTAATATTGCCGGGATGATGGATGTCACAGTTTCCACTGAATCGTAGTCGGTAGGTTCCACGACCGACCTGCCTATGACGTCGATGACCGCCTTCTCGTTATGCTGCGCGCCGTAAGGGGCCTCAACGACGAGGTTGACCATCCTCCACTCGTTGGGCTCTAAGTCTACTGGGTATTCGAGGGCGGGGGCTCCCACTCGGAAGTCATGGGTCGCGTAAGGTGTGTACATCGGTGATGAGCTTGTCTGGTTGTTCACATCCTCCGTCTCGATGTAATATGATATCCAGGTTCCGCTTGGCTGTCCGGGTATGTCCGCCTCCCAAGTATCGGCGGCAACGTTCACCATTGGAACTTCGTTCCAAGTGCTCGAGTTCCTCCAGTATAATTTCGTCGAGCCGGGAATGAGGCCGTGGGGCGTCGTGATGTTCGCGGAGATGGTATATGGACCAATGACGTCGTACGTATCCTGATACGGAACATGCGTGATCACCGGCGAGTCCTGGTAGAGGTTCCCGGCAGTGTCAGTGACGTGATAGTTGACGTCCAGGTTGAGCATGCAGGTCGCATCTATCTGCGACACGGGCGGCTGGAACGACCCGTCCAGCTCTATCGTATGCGCCGAGATGAACCTACCAAGATTGTACCAGTTGTGCCCGTACACCCAGTCATCAGTGTCTCCCGTTGTTGGATAGGCGACCGCGCTCTGCATAGCTGTGTATCCGTTAATCGCGGCGATGTCCGTTGATATGGCCTCCTGCACCGAGTGATGAGGGGTCTGGACACCCGTGTCGTAACCCCAAGGCCAATACACCTCCCTTCCGTAGCTGTGATAGGATATAGTGAGCTGGAAATCACGGGCCAGCACGAGGTCCCTGATGGCCTGGGTCTCGGGCTCCGAGAAAGGGGCCGGACCGCAATACGTGGAATCACTGGTGGTGTGGCTCGTGCCTGCCCCGCCCCAATCGCCGTTCGGGTCACCGTTCTGGGCGCCGTCGTAGTTCCTGTTGAGGTCGACCCCCCAGGTTCCGTCACCGTTGTCCCTTCTGTTCTTCCTCCACATGTTCTGGACTTCCTGGGAGTAGACATATCCGTCAGGGTTGACGATAGGCACGATGTAGGTCTCGCGGTTTTTCACCGTCCACGTGGCCCTCGGGTCCGAGCCGTAGTTATCCACCAGATGGTTGAGGAAGAACATGGGGACCTCGACCGTCATCCACTCCCTGGCGTGGTGCAAGCCCATGAACAGGACCTCGGGCTCGTCCTCGTCAACGGTCACGTTGTCACTGACCTTGATGCAGGGGATGGCCCTTCCTTCCCAGGAGGTTCCTATTACGGTCACGTTTACAATATCGGGGTGGGCGGCCTCAAGGGCCAGTATCTCGGCTATGCAACTTGAATAATTACGATAACTGCTTGCCCTCGGTTTCGGCTCCTCGGACTCCGATGAAAATCCCGCGGGATTGTTATTGAAATGCGCTTGCCAGTCCGTCGGGTTTTCGATAGTGAGGACGATCGTATCGGCCACCGGACCGGTATTGCTCACATTGATATGGTAGGTGAAAGAGGAACCTGGTTTTATCGTACTCACGTTCTGCTGGCAGGTCAGGTGCACGTTGAAGCCCTCGGCAGCATGGCCAGGACCTGTATCAATAATCTGATGCACCTCGACGTTTCCGCTCTCAATAACAGATGAAGGGAACACCATTGCAAGGGCTATGAATATAACAGCCAGTATCACTCTATAACGCCCTTGCGAAACCACACTTCAGCCTCCTCGGATATGGTTATTGTGATTTAGTCTATATATAACCTTTGTCCAATCAACTGTTCAGTGGGATATTGATACCATTTACTCCGGCTCTTTCCTCACCCCAAAATTAAGTTGGGGCTGAGGCTTGTATACGCCTCAGCCATTGTGTGACCGTTTCTCAAGGAAATTATACGTCAACCGTCCAAACAGTATCCGCGGTTACGTGGACCCAGTAGGCGTTACCAACCTGCATGGTCACGGTGTTGGGCAACTCGTCCCTGATCAGGTAGGGTTGTGCAAGGTCGTACACAGATATCAGGTCTGCCTCGGGCGGCAGCGTCGCCGATGCCAGCCTTGGTGTGTTCGAGGGGTAGCTGACCAGGTTCCAGCCAGTGTAAAGGTTGATCATGACCGGACCCGCGGGCATGTCACCAGTGCCGACTGTAAGTTGCTGGTCGCCACCGTTGGAGGTCAGGTGCAGCCAGACACCCATGGTGTTGTCGAAGGCGTCCATGTCGTTGATGGCCGGCGGCTTGTAGATGCTGAAGCTGCGCCATTGCTTGTTGACGTTATCGAACCACTGGGCTATGTCCCAGGCACTCTGACCGTCACCCCAGCTGGCATCATCGTAAACCGTGAGCACATCACCGGTGGCCAAGATTGGGAACGAGACGAACACCCATTCGCCCGCACCGATGCCTGTCAGGTCGATGTTGTAGACCGGCGGCAATATGGTTATGGTCCCGTCACTCCAGTCCTCGTTCGACTGGCCGATGCTGTCTTCTACGACGATGTGCAGGTAATAGTCGCCGGCAGGTACGCCGGTGGTGTCCCAGATGTAGGTTGCCGCGCCTGCATCAACGGTGTTCGTGATCAGGGTCTGACCGTTGCCGGGATTCGTGTCATCGTCGTAGTATATCCAGCAGTTGGGCGTCGGTCCCCACGGGTTGTCGTCCGCGGCCGTCCAGAATATGGATATCAATGAGTCCGCAGGATAGGTCTGGCCTCCGTTCGGCGAATCAAGGGTGACAGTCGGGGGCATGTCTGCGACCGGTATCTCGGGGACAGCGTTGGTGTTCATCTCCTCGTTGCCCCAGATGTCCTCGGCCCTGACGACGTACCACCAGTTGATACCATCCAGTTCACCGTATCCGTAATCCATGTAGGTGGCTGTACCCGCTGGCACGGTGTCAATGATGTGCGCCCCGTCCCACGGGCCAGACGAAACCGTCGACCTGTATATGTTGTAGTGGTCCACATCGTTGACCCCTGCTCCATCGTCCCCGGACAGGGTCCAGTTCAGCCAGTTGTCTTCGGTCGTGCCGCCGCCAATGGAAGTGAGAAGCACGTCGTCGATGTACCAGTAATTCAGCTGCCATGAGTCGCCTGTCACCGCCCAGCCAATGTAGAAGCTCGGGGAGCCTACATTGGTGGTAACGGTAAGGGTTTCAAGGCTTGCAGTCGTGCTTCCGGGCGTGACTGTGTCGTCCCAGAACCACCCGTCCTCTGTCCAGGTCGTCCCGTCCGTACTTGTCCGAATGCTGAGCCTCACGCCGGTCCCGCCAGTATAATCATTAATCTGGTTCTGCCACTGCAGATCCATCGACGTTAGGCCGCTTGTGTCGAACGGCCCGGCGTATAACACCGATGTCCCTATACCGCTGGACCCGTAGTAGAACCTAGCCTCGGGTGCCGTTCCTCCTGCGTTATTGGTTGCCTGCTGTGACCATGTTCCCGTTGTACCCGATGTATATATGTTCCATCCGGAGGGGGGGACCGAGATTGAGAAGTCCTCGTCCAACCAGGTCATTGAAACGACCCCGAACCAATCGACAGTGAGCCCAGTAGGTGGTGCCGGGGGCGTGATGTCCATCGTTGTGAAGCTCCAAGTCGGAGACGAGGTAACGTACTCCCCGTCATCGGCCTCGACGAACCAGGAGTAAGTTGTCTCGGGCGATAATCCCAGCCAGGACATGTTGGTGTAAGTTCCACTTGGCACGTTGAGGTTGGTGCCTATGAGAGTCGGTCCCGAAGCATCGTAGAACCGCATGGTCAGCGGGTCGCCGTTGGGGTCAGCAGCACGAACGCTGAGGGTCGGGTCCACCGACACTCCGATGGCACCGTTCGCCGGTGTCGGGTCATTCGGTGCGGTGGGCGCGACATTGAAGGGCGGGACCTCGGGAACCGCATTGGTGTTCATGTCCAAATTACCAACACCGTCCAACGCCCTGATCACGTACCACCAGTTGATGCCGTCGAACTCGCCCATGCCAACGTCGAGGTATGAGGTCGTCCCGGGTGGGAGCGTGTCTATAATCGCACCCGCGTCCCACGGGCCGAACTCGTCGTTAGCTCGATATAGGTTATACTGGACAACGTCGTTGTCACCTGCACCGTCATCTAACGAGAGAGCCCAATCCAATTGGTTGTCAGGTCCCGAGCCGACCACCGGTGACATGGCAGCCACAACAGGGTCGTCCCAGTGCCAATAATCGAAGGTCGCACCGCTCCCTCCTGTCTGGTAGAACCTGACCTGGAAGCCTGCGTGGAAGGCGTCGGCTCCCAACGGATATGTGGGCGTATATATGGTCGCTTCCGGATCGGCACCGGCAAGGGTACCGAGCGTGATCCACGAGGCACCATCGTTCAGATAAGATATTACTAAGTCCTCTCCAAGATCTGGGTTCTCACTCCCAATCGATGTGGCGCCCTGCTGGACCCAGACACTCAGGTCACCGCTTACGAAACCCGACGTGTCCATGACCGGTGAGTCCCAGGTGTACGTGCTCTCTCCGCTGTACATCGAGTAAATTCCGGAGTTCGCGGTACGGGTATCGACACCGCCCACTCCCATCCCGGAACCGCTCCAGTCACTGGCATCGCCGTCCTCGAAGTCGTCCTGCCAGACTATGGTGGGAGTATAATCCACCCATTGTACTGTCAGGGCGGTTGGGGGTTGCGGCGGGTCATTGTCCACCATCGCGGTGTCGGTCACCGTTGCCGGGCTTCCGGTCCCGTCGTCGGCATCGTTGTACGTTGCCGTGATTGTGTCTCCGTCGGACACGCAAAGCACTCCTGCCGAGTCTGTGGCAGATATATCGATATTACCTTCGTATTTGCCTTCGAGCGGTGTTGCGAACAGGGTCACTGTCTCACCCGCGGATTCTGTTGTACTCGCTACATTCACGTCAATGCTCGGGATCAGCAGGTCGCCGTCCTTGACGGTGACCAGGAGCGTGTCCTCGGCCGGATAGAGGTCCCTGTCAAGCTCGATGTATCCGGCAGGTCCGAAGCTCTCGATGATGTCAATGTTGACGCATTCCCAGTTGCTGTAATCGGTGCCGTCGTAAGACCTGGCCCAGACCTTGCAGGGTCCGAGACCGTAATATGAATGGGCGTCCGTCACATCCCAGGAGAACGACCAGGAGTTGGTTCCGGTGGCCAGCTGCCACCATTCCCTGTTGATCTTTACCTCGACATAGCTGACCGTCCCGTCGCTGTCGGAAGCCGTACCATGAATGGTGTATATGCCGTCCATGGGCACCTCTCCGCCTTCGGACGGGTCGGTGATGGTGCAGGTCGGTATCGCATTCGACACGCCCGACACTGTGAGCATCTCGTCCCGCATGGTCTCGATGTCTATCATCCAGGCTGCGTTTACTTCCGCCTCATCACCTATTCCATGATGGCGAGCACTTGAACTATATTCAACTTGTACCACATCGTCCAACCCTGTGGGGTAATTCGATGTCCAGACCTCATCCCTTGCCTGAAGGGATAATGCCTGTATTGTCGGGTCAGGAATGCCGGTATTCATATTATCCATCCATTCCCACACATCATGACATTTTTGGGCGACCCATGCGCTTGTATGTGCCGTATTGATCTCGGTAAGGTAACTGCCGTGAGTGCATTCCTGAGCAATGTTGTTGAAGGTCGGCCAGAAAGTGTAATCCCAGTTATTCATATCAACAGTACTAATAGTGGCACTTACGCCGGTCCAGTAATCCAATGAGATTTCATGCGCCATTTCTTCCGGTGCGGGATTCCCTGCGACATAGTTCATTAGATTCTCGTAATTGTAGCCGGCGCCAGCGATGTTGTCCATTGAACAAACGGTATAATTAGTGATGGGCTTGTAACCGTAAAGCCACTCATGGGTCATCATTTGGCACAGGTCCCATGAAGTGATGTCTATTGGCTTGGTAAATGAAGACCTGACAGCGTTCGCAATTGTCGTGATCTCGACCAGGTCGATGACGCCAGATGTGGGATTTTCACCGTAGATTGCCCCGCTTGTGCCTCCGCCGTGTCCGCCACTGTCCCAGACCAGCCTCTGTCCTGGATAATTAACAAACCACCAATCTAGGATGATGATGATCTGGCTTGGATCATTGAGATCTGGTTCAGCGGGCAGGCCAAGTTCGGCCGTGGTGAAAACGGTGTATCCGCCTCCGCCGCCCTCATCCATAACTCTCATCTCATTCGGTCCGGCACCATCGTCGTCGAAGAAGCAGACAGACCAGTGATTGGCGCTGGAACCGCCGGCCGCCATCTCATTTGCATCATCTTCCAGGAGGCTCTCTATTCCAGCAGCCTCACCGTTGCATATGTAGAGGTAAGACCAGGGCTTTTCGGGTGCTCTGGTCGAACATTCCGGCGGATGACCGAACACCTCGCTCTTGCGAGCAGCATCGTATGCAGCATATTCCTCGGTCGTCCTGTAATCCAGGACCTCGGCATATTGATGCTGTTGGTCACCCTCCATCATCTCGAACTGGCCGTCAATCAGCTTG
>LSSH01000073.1 GCA_001595885.1 Candidatus Proteinoplasmatales archaeon SG8-5
GATATGATTATCTCCTGCCCCTTCTTCGCCTTTATCGAATACTTCACCAAAATCCTGGCTAGCCTCTCTATCCTTACATCAACCATTGTGCCCCCTCGCCAAAGGAATGGACATCCAATATAATTGGTTTTCCGGTGCAAGCGCCTAGAGACTTCATTTTAATAGATTGTAAATAGGAATGATCGTATGAAGGCGACCTAAGCTCAAGCTCCGGCAAGGCTACGATCCATTTGGCATTTACATCATATTGAAGCTATTCAAGCCCTTCCCAATTATGAATCCCTATCAAATTCCCGCATGTATCGTCGAAGATTGCGTACGAGCCCCACTCCTCTTTAGTCGGTTCTCTTGTGAATTTAACACCCAAAGTTTTGAGCCTCTGGTACTCCGCTTCGACATCGTCCACGGCGAATGTCGCCGCGGAAAGACCTTCCTTATAGTTGGACGCCTGGAATTAGCTCGACGTCATCGTGTCCGTCCGGAGAAATCACGGTCAGCAACCTGGCCGGTCCGCCTGTCGGGACATCCTTCTTCTTCACAAAAC
Organism: Candidatus Proteinoplasmatales archaeon SG8-5; assembly: GCA_001595885.1. Classification (GTDB taxonomy): domain Archaea; phylum Thermoplasmatota; class Thermoplasmata; order SG8-5; family SG8-5; genus SG8-5. The sequence goes on from LSSH01000073.1 coordinate 545, forward strand.
CGAGGATCTCGGTGTAGAACTTCAGAGCCTTTGCCTGGTCATCGACATACACGGTTGTTACATCAATTCTCATCGGGGATAATATAATCTTTCACATTTATTAGGTTTTTCGCAGCGGTGTAACCATATCTTGATGCAATAAATATTATATTATTGAAAGTGGTCACGCCTATTAAGGAACCTGAAACTCTGGAACCGATCCTGACATTCTCATTATCAGGACGGATTACTTTCGGTCACCTCCCGTAAACCCATAAATATGCTAGGACCCTTTCAACTATGAGGAGATGTCATGGAAGAAATCAAGATAGTAGAGATGGAAGAGATGCTGGTGGCCAGCTTCCACGCCCTCGGAGAGCATCCTGAGATGGCTGCCATCACCAAGATGCAGGAGTGGGCGAAGCCGAGGGGCTTTATAAACGAAGAGGGCAAGTACCCGGTCTTCGGATTCGACAACCCCTTTCCCGAGCCCGGTCAGAAGGAGTACGGCTACGAGGTCTGGGTGAAGCTGGACGGAGAGGTCGAGGATGACAACGTCACGGTCAAACGCATACCCGCGAGGAAGTACGCCATGCTCTACTCCCCCGGCTTCGAGAACATCGGCCCCAACTGGCGCAAGCTCATGGACTGGGTGAAGAACAGCAACGAGTACGAGCACGCCGAGGGCCAGTGCCTGGAGGGCCACGTTCCCGGCTCGACCGAGGAGGGTGATTTCGCACTTTACCTGTATGAGCCGGTGAGGGAGAAATAATCCCCTTCCTGGGCGTGAAAGCCGAGTCCACGCACAATGATTCACAGAAGGCGGTTTCTCATGATTGGGGCGGGTAGGCCGGGCCCACGTGCAAGGATTCACAGAAGGCGGTTTCTCATGATTGGGGCGGGCAGGCCGGGCCCACGAACGTTTACCAAATGTAAAAAAGTGGGCCCGCCCAGATTATCAAACCTCTCCTTTCGGAAGGAGGCCTTTGAACTGGAGTTACCACCACCCCAAGGTGGAAGGATACCAAGCTACCCCACGGGCCCTTGCTAGGCCGAGATTTTGGAAAACACTATAAAGATTTGCCTGGACTCAATCGAACGGCATGACCTCGTCGATGAGGTCGATGTGGGAGACTATCATCCTGCGGCAGCAGTAACGGTCCACGCCCAGGTCGTCCAGCACGGCCTGCGGGTCCTCGCCCTTCTTGTACCTCTCGACGAACTTCTCGAAGGCCGAGCCAACAACCTTCCCGCAGGTGAAACATCTGACAGGGATTATCATCGATGGACCTCCGGTCGTTCTGGATGTTCCATCCGTATTTTATTAATTGTCATACCTACAACTGTATACAATTCCTCACCTGTATGACTTCTGCCGCCTCTTCCTCGCGCCGCGGCCCAGCGGCTTCTTGGGCATCTTTCTCCTCGGGTCGCTGACTAGAAGGCTTCTGTCGTATTCCTTGTAGATGGCCTCGAGCTTCTCGTCGCTGGTATACGCCACGATGCCCTTGGCGATTGCGGTGCGGGTTGCGTAAGCCTGGCCCATGAAACCTCCGCCCTCCACGTTGACGTCGATGTCCAGCTTCTCCGCCTTCTTGCCCGCTATCCTCAGGGGCTCCATTATCTTCTCCCTGGCGAGGTCCGGGGTCAGGAGCTCCAGGGGAACGCTGTTGATCCGCACGCGTCCCTTCCCTTTCTTCACCGAGGCCCTGGCGATGGCCGTCTTCCGTTTTCCGCTCGTGTTGACAACCTTCACCATCATTGCACCTCCTGCTCCGCAGCAGGCTTATCTTGAACCTTCGCTTCAATATTAAGTATTTCCAGCTTCAAGATCACACCTCAAAACTTGGCTCCCAGGAGCTTTGACAGGTCGCCCAGGTACATCTTCCTTAGGGCTCCCTTGTCCAGTGCGTTATCGACCTGGATTGTCGCCTCCTTCTCCAGCTCCTTCGGCACGCCCACGTAGACCCTCAGCCTCTTGTAGGCCGTCCTGCCGCGGGGCTGCTGGTAGGGTACCATTCCCCTCACGGTCCGCCTGAATATCCTATCCGGCATTCGCGGGTAGAAGGGTCCCTTACGGGTCTTGCCGAGGTCGCGCCTGTGATTGTAATCCTCCAGTATGCTCTCCTTCTTGCCGGTGATGACGATCCTCTCAGCATTCACAACCACGACGTCCTCGCCGTCGAGCAGCTGCTTGGCCACGTGGGTAGCCAGCCGCCCCATGATGTGTTCGCTGCCGTCTATCACCTTCATCTCCTCACCCCATTATCCTGACGCCGCTGCCCTTGGGATTGGCCTCGGCCAACTCGAGTATGTCCATGAACTTTCCGCCCGACTTCTCCACCTTCGTCCTTGCACTGGCCGATGCCGAGAACGCGGCTATGTTCACCGGTTTGGTCAGGTTGCCGAACCCGAGCAGCTTGCCTGCCACGACGATGTTCTCCTTTGCGTTGGCATGCCTCTCGATGGCCGAGACGTTCACCTCGGCCCACACCCTGGAAGGCTTCTCCAGCCTCTTAGCCACGTCTCGCCAGATCGCCGCCTCGTTGTCTCTGGACAACTTCTTCAGCTCTGCAATGAGCATCTCGAGGTTGGGATTGGTCTTCCTGCTCCTCTTCAACTTAAGCCTCCACGGGTGAGTATCCCCCATTGGCCAACTATATAAGAACGTTTCGCAAACGTGATGCGATAGGATACAAACCTGAAGGCTTTGTCTGGCCATCCCTTTATTCAAACCAATACAACCGACATGCCCCGTCTGTTAGGGCTGGGTGATAATATCGAAACGCTTTCGTGACAAGGCCTTCGGTGTACCGTCTGGAAGACCCCGCTCGTTGGGGCGGGGATGTCAAACCCGACATCCGATCACCAGGTATAACCTTATATACACACGTGATTCTCGCCGATTGGATTCCATGAAACTCGAAAGGAAAGTCGGGGACATGCACCTTGCGAAGGACATCAGGGTGAAGGAGCTCGTGGAACAGATGGACCGCTCCGGCGGCTTCACCGCGAAGAAGCTGGCGACAGCGGTGGACATCGTCGCCCGCATGATCGCCGATGAGGATTATGTCAACTTCCTTTCTTTCCCGGCCTGCATAGTCGCGACCGGGACGAGGGGCATCGTCCGCGACATGGTGAAGGAGAAAATGTTCGACGTTCTGATAACCACCTGCGGGACCCTCGACCACGACCTTGCAAGGACAAAGGAGGATTATTACCATGGCGAGTTCGACATGGACGACGCAGCGCTTCGAGACGAAGGTGTGAACCGCCTCGGCAACGTCCTGGTGCCCGACGGGAGCTACGGCATCGTGCTGGAGAGGCTCATGCAGCCAGTTCTTCGGGAACTGTGGGACGAGGGCAAGCGCGAGATGTCCACCAAGGAGCTGTGCCGGGAGTTCGGTTCCAGGGCGGGGGATGAGAGCTCGATACTCTACTGGGCCGCAAAGAACGAGGTTCCGATATACGTACCTGGCATCACCGACGGGGCCTTCGGTTCACAGCTCTGGCAGTTCAGCCAGGAGCACAAGGAGTTCAGGATCGACCTCATGAAGGACGAGAAGGAGCTGGCCGATATTGTCTTCACCGCGAAGAAAACGGGAGCGCTCATGGTCGGCGGCGGAATATCCAAGCACCACACCATCTGGTGGAACCAGTTCCGCGACGGCCTGGACTCCGCCGTCTACATCACGACCGCGGTGGAGCACGACGGCAGCCTTTCGGGGGCACGGGTCCGCGAGGCGGTCTCATGGGGCAAGGTCAGGAAGGATGCCAGGTATGTCACCGTGGAGGGGGACGCGACCGTTCTCCTGCCCCTCATCATGTGTGCTGTCAAAGATAAGATATAGCATCAAGCATCCGTGTTCACGCCCAAGATATTCTGAACCTTCATGCCTCGCCTGTAAGGGCGGGGTCGTAACACCAGATTTCGAGAATCTGGTGATGTGAAGTTTATAATGAAGCAAGAGTTTTTGGTATGATGCATGAGTAATCGTCATAAGCGATGAAAAACCAAGATATCCCCGCCTGTCAGGGCGGTGGTATGGATAGAAATAAGATAGAAACATAATTAATCATAAACCCAAAATATTATAACCCACGAAGCTATCCGATATTGATGGCAATGGGGCGTTTGTTCAAAGTTATACTGGCAATGCTGATAATAACAGTTTTCTGCATTCCTTTAATCGACGGTCCCGCCGAGGCGCAGGCGGTCAACGACCTGGTCATCGTCAGGACCGATTACGAACTGCTGGGCTTCACTGACCTGCACGGCGGCGGTCATCTTACCTATGAGCTCAGGGGAAGGGCGGCCGGGGACCTCAGGAGAGCTGTACTGGATTCGTACGACACTCTGCCTGTCATCGGCAACGCGAACGGCCGCATCGACCCGCAGGAGCTGAGATACAGCGGTTCAGAGGGGTACATTGGAGCTCTGGAAAGCTCCCTGACCTCAACCCAGTTCTTTGCAGCGTCCTCCCGAACCTATAACCCGTTGCACTACGGCCAGGGCGAGCCCATCACGGTCGATGCCCAGGGGTTCGTTGAT
>LSSH01000074.1:0-1302 GCA_001595885.1 Candidatus Proteinoplasmatales archaeon SG8-5
CTCGATGGATGGATACACGCTGTCCAATCCACCCTGGAGTATCGAGAATCCGCTGTACAGCTCCCGATTCGTTATCTCTCCGGCGATGTCGTTGGTCATTATCTTCCTGACCTCTTCGACGTCCCTTGTATGACCCAGGGCCCAGGATAACTTCGGTAAGGCCGCTTCCGGAAGCATGTTCCTCCCCTCTATCACCCCCCGGGCGAGCATGTCGCGACCGGTCTCGTAGACCCTCAGATGGGTGAATCCGTATAAAGGCTGGACGGTTATCACCACGGGGATCTCCTCCTCCTGGGCGCGCTCAAGGGCTGTGTACATGGGCTTGCCCACATGGCCGAGGCCCGTCCCGATGATGACGATGCCGTGATATCCCTTGTCGATGACCGCCTCCATCACGTCCGATTCCATGCCTGGATAGAAATACAGGATTGTCACCCTTTCATCGAACTTGGTGTCCAGGTGGAAGTCCGCCTTGTCAACCCGCCTTTTCACATCTTCCCTGAAGAAGGTTACCTTCCTGTCCTTGATCATGCCCAGCGGCGTATCGCTGACTGTCCTGAACGTGTCCCGGCGGGCGCTGTGCATCTTCCTCACCCTCGTGGCGCGATGTATCAGGTCGTAGTTATCGCTCGTCGAGCCGTGCATCACGACGACCACTTCAGCCAGGTCACCGTATGCCGCAAGGGACGTCGCATTGATGATGTTGATGGGCCCGTCGCTCGACGGCCTGTCGCTGCTCCTCTGGGAGCCCACTATCACCACGGGCACCGGCAGGTTCTGGAATATGTACGAGAGCGCGGAGCCCGAGTATCCCATGGTGTCCGTGCCGTGGCCGATGATGACCCCTTCCGCCCCGGACCCTATCTCCTTCGCCACTGCCTCGGCTGTCCGGATCCAGTATTCGGTGCAGAAGTTCTCGGATAGTATCTTGTAGATCGTCTTCGGGGTCAGGTTGCATATCTCGATGAGTTCCGGAACCGCGGAGAAGAGCTCGGATGGCGTGAATGCCGGGAGGACCGCGCCTGTGCGGTAGTCCAACCGGCTTGCCACTGTCCCGCCCGTGCCCAGCAGCGTCACGTCAGGCAGGTCCGGGTTCCTTTCCACCATCTTCTCAGGGATCTTATACTCCCCGTGCTTGTATCCGGCCTCCTCGATCGTCGCATCGTCGGGGAGCTGGATGCCGATGTTATAGCCCGTGTCAACCTTGATGGTGAGGTAATCGTCCGAGGTATGTTCCGAGCGGGGAAGAAGGACACCCTCGAAGTGCGCGCCATCGCTCTTATTAATGCGTACAACGGACCA
>LSSH01000074.1:1316-5772 GCA_001595885.1 Candidatus Proteinoplasmatales archaeon SG8-5
AGACCTTCCTTCACCAGCCTGTCCAACAGCTTCCCCCGGTATCCGTCCGGGGGCGTGTATTCCCCTGTCACAGGACCTCCTCCAGGATCCTTGCCAGCGTCTTGCCGTTCAGGTTCCGGCCGTGCATTTCTTTCACCGAGCCAATGATGGCGTTCCTGTCAACCGTTTGATCAGGGCCTTTCAGAGATTCGACATGTTGTATGACAATTGACCGTAACTGGCCCTCGGTGAGCTGGGACGATTTCACCTCTTCGATAGTGTCCCTTTGCGCGCTTATGTCTTCCTTTGCGCACATATCCCTTAATATGTCTGGGAGCGCACCTCGGTTGATATTCCCCTTGATGACCTCCGAACCGACCTCGATGAGGACATCGCCCGACAGATTCGAAACCTCCAAGCCTTCCCGTGCCAGTAGCTTCAGCAGGTCATGGACAATGTGATGGGCCAACTGGACAGATATCCCTTCTCCAACCATCCTTTCGAAGAGGTCGAGCTTCCCGGACCTGATGAGGCTGGTCAGCTGGGCCCAATTCAGGTTTCCGCCTTCATACTTCCTCATCAGCTCGATGGGGCGGGGTCTGACCTGTTCCTTCATCCGGTGATATTTCTCCAAGGGGTACGGTATCGGCGGGGTATCCGTGTCGGGATAAAGCCTCTCCTTTCCGTGGATGACCCTCAGGAATTCGTTGTTTCCGTCGGCCAGCGCCCTTCGGGTCTCCTGGGGCACGCCATCGAACGCTTGCTTGCATCGCTCCACCGTCTTCTTGAGCGTGTGAAGGACCGGTTTGGTAGGGCCGCGAGCAGCCACGTAACCGTCTCCCTCGGCCAGCCTGATGAGGTCCCGGATCTCCCTGTCCGCATCCTCATTTACGAACAGCTCCTCCGGTCTTGCGCTCCTTCTAATGGATTCCGGCAGGCACTCGCCTGAGTGGAACATTTCGTCGTATTGAAGACCAGTGATCAGGTTGCATTTCTCGAATATCTCGTATCCGAAATCCTTGCCTGGCTGGACTTCTTTCATTAAAATATCCTCGATGAGCGGCAGGCGGACCGCGTACGCGGAATGCCCCTCTCCGAGGTCGTCGAACAGGTGGCTGATCTCAATGTAGGTGTGCTCGAAGTCGTCCTTCCCCACCGGTCTCTCCCGCAATGATGAAGCTATCCCTATGAGCACCTGCTGGCGGAACACCTCCATCGCGCACCATTTGGGCAGCATGCCCAGGTCCTGGATGCCCTTGATCTCAACCCTGTTCCCGCCGTCGATGGAGATGTTCACATCCTGCCTCACGCTGCCGATACCCCTCATGGAGAAACCGGTCGTCCTTAGGTTGAGGCCTATCATCTCGGCGGTCTCCACCAATTCTTCGGGGCTTCCCACGTCGTTGTGGTCCGTGATTATCTCGGTCAGGGGGACGCCGAGCCTGTCCAGGTTGTAGTAGACCGTCCTGCCCCTTTCTTCTGTCTTGATCTTCCTCGCGGCGTCCTCCTCTATGAGGATGTTGGCAATGGCCACCTTCTTACCGCTCCTGAGCTCGACATAACCGTCCCTGGCGACTATCATCGACCTTTGGAACCCCGTCGTGATGGAGCCGTCAAGGTATTGCTTCCTGTTGACGACTATTTCCTCAACTGGTGATTCGCAGTTGAAGAGGGCGGCGATCCGAAAGCCGATGTCGATGGCGTGGTCATCGGGCCAGAACGGAGGGGTCTCGTCCATCTCGTATGTGCAAACGTGCTCGTCATTGGCATGGTAGATGACAAGGTAACCCTTCTCGACCTCCACGAGCATTCCTGGGTCGAAATCGCCCATCTCGCCCATAACTGCCCTGAACCTTCGATGGAACGTATATTGGGGCCTTGTCTGAAGTTCCTCGTCAAGGTCTGCTGGACAATGGCAGAAGAGTTTCCTTTCCGCCTTTAACTGATGATGTATCTCGAGTCCCGCCTTGAAACCGATTTCCTTGTAATTGATACTATTTGCGTCGAACACCTGTATCATCAACCAGACATTATCGAATGATGGCCGTCAGATATTTTCGTCTTATTATTTATAGTCGTGGTCAGAAGCATAACTTGTATATCGAACGGATTCAGTATCTAGCTCGGTTACGATAATCTAGTTTTTCCTATTATTTCGCCAAAATTTGATGCCCAGGACCCCTTATGAGTTTAATCCAAACATTTTTATACAATTTAAAATTCTTAGGGGTCACGAGGAGGAATCTTCGCTGACAAATATTGAACAGGCTAATGATATCCTGAGGAAGGAGAATGTCAAATGGGTCGAGCTGCAGTTCACCGACGTCTTCGGACAGCTTCGCTGCGTTTTCCTTCCAGTGAGGAAATTCATTGAGGGCAGGACCTGGGAGAACGGGGTGAACTTTGACGGCTCATCCATAGGATTTCTTACGACGGAAGACTCTGACATGAACGCGTTTCCAGACCCCGAAACGCTCGTCGTATTGCCATTCTCACCGGATCCAGCCAAGAAGACCGCTCTCGTCTTGTGTTATGTAAAGGATGTAACTACGAAACAGAATTTCCCAGGCGACCCCAGGAGCATTTCCAAGAACACTGAGGAGATCCTTCGGGATCAGGGTTTTGACGGCATCAATACACTCTCCGAGATGGAGTTCTTCGTCTTCAAATCACTCGAGGCCGCCCAGATAGAGAACGACGTCTGGGGAATGGACAGCAACATCGGCGGAGGCAGCCTTAAGGTGATACCCACTCTGATAAAACCGCTTGTGAACCACGATTACATCATCAAACCGAAGCAGGGGTATTTCCTGGCCCCGCCCATGGATAGGGTTTCAGGATACAGGAGCCAGTTATGCAATCTCATGGAGGAGTTCGGGTATCCCATCAAATACCACCATCACGAGAACGGCAACGGCCAGCATGAGATCGAGTTCGAGTTCATTCCAGGGCTCACTGCATCTTCCGATGCGGTGATACTGTTCAAGCAGATGTCGCGATTGGTCTCCAACGACTATGATTTCGTGCCCACCTTCATGCCGAAGCCACTCTTCGCGGACCTGGGAAGCGGCCAGCATGCCCACCAATACCTGGTCGAGAACGGAGAGAACATCTTCTTCGACCCGGACGAGCCAGATCACCTCTCTCAGACAGGCCGTTATTATATCGGGGGGATACTGGAGTATGCCAAGGACATGACGCCCCTGACCAATCCGATAATCAACTCCTACAAACGGCTGGTTCCCGAATTCGAAGCGCCGGTGTTCATATCCTGGTCCTTCAGGAACCGCACCGCCCTTGTTCGGGTGGCCGCGCCAACGCATAAGGAGCACATAGATATCGAGGCAAGGCAGGCAGACCCTGCGTGCAATCCGTATCTAGTATATTCGCTGTACACAAGGGCCGGACTACTGGGCATCAAGAACAAGATAGACCCGGGCGACCCGGTAGTCGGAGACGTAACTAAGCTAACCAAGAGAGAGATGCGGCAGAAAGGGATCGAGCACCTGCCTACAACGTTGGAGGAGGCCCTTGAGATAATGGAGACCAGCGATTTCGTCAGGGACGTCCTGGGTTCGAGCATGTTCGATTATTATCTGGAAAAGAAACATGAGGAACTGTTCTCCATTAGGATATACGTGTCCCCCTGGGAACACTATATGTATTTCAATATATAATTATTAGAATAATAAATTATTGATGCCGGAAATGTCGGAAGCCAGGTTATGAACAGACCATTATCCGATTAAACTCATGCAAGATTGCTAGAAAAATGATTGCCCCGACCAGATTCGAACTGATTCCGGAAGGTGCAAGACCTTCCGTGCTGCCATTACACTACGGGGCTGTGGGGATTGACATCTGCGCCATTGATTAGAGTTATTTAACAGTTACTTGTACACGGGTACAAAGATACAAATCCTCCCATTGACTCGGACGAAGGATAATTCGTGAGGAAGATTTTTTATCTAGCAGGCAATGCGGACCTCATGCTCTGCCTAGGCATAGAGGGTACGGCCCACACGTTCGGCGTTGGGATAGTTGACGGTGAATGCAATGTCCTGGCCAACGTGTGGAAGATGTATGCTCCGGAAGAGGGGGGAATACACCCGCGGGAGGCCGCCAACCACCATGTTGAGCATGCTAGCTCGGTCATCAAGGACGCCGTCGACAAGGCGGGCATCGAGGCCAGGGAGATCGACCTCGTCGCCTTCTCACAGGGCCCGGGTCTGGGACCGTGCCTCCGCACCGCCGCCACCACGGCCAGGGCGATATCACTCACCCTTGGGATACCCATCATGGGCGTGAACCACTGCGTGGCGCACATCGAGATCGGCCGGGGCGTCTGCGAGTGTCATGACCCCGTCCTTCTGTATGTTTCAGGAGGCAACACCCAGGTCATCTCGTTCGCGAACGGCAGGTATCGCGTCTTCGGCGAGACCCTCGACATAGGCGTGGGCAACATGCTCGACAAGTT
>LSSH01000075.1 GCA_001595885.1 Candidatus Proteinoplasmatales archaeon SG8-5
CGTCGTTTTTTGCGGTTCCTTTCTCCAATGTGAGCCAAGAGGCTCCGCCGTCCGGGCTGTACTCGAGGTGAATATCAAGGCTGCCATCGGGGTCCTCCATGTCGGTCGCGTCCCAGGTGACGGTCTCAACGCCGCTCAACACCTGCCCCTCTCCGGCCGGATGGATCATATCTATCCACGGCTCGTGGTTCTGGAAGTTGCCGAAGGTCTCGACGTGCGCCTGCTCCACGAGTTGCGAGCTGTTGCACTGCACCCAGATGCTCATCCCCAGCATTCCGTTGACGATGTTCCAGGCCGGGTCCCAGGAGAAGTTCTGCGTGATCTCCAAGGTGTCGTGCTTCCTGGCCCCGTCCGGCCATATCGGCGTTCCCCCTGAATCGGGCACCATCTTCCAGCAGGCGAACCTGAACTCGCCCGACGGTGGCGAGCCCGGCGGCGGGTCACCGGGGTCGTAGAACCGCGGGTCTATCTGGATGTGGTCCTCCCACAGGGCCATGTGTAATTTCATGTCGGTGTAGTTGATGTCGTTGACCGCCTCGATGCGGATGGTCACGGAGCCGCTGGTCCCCGACAGGCCCCCGGTGGTTTCTATCGACAGGTTGGACTGCACAGGGAGCCTTTGATCGAACCACGCGTGTATCTCCGGGTCTGTTGGCACGCCCTCCTCGCTGTCGGTGCGCCAACTGCCGTCTATCCAGGTGTAGGGATTGGCAGATGACCCGTAGTAATTGAAGAACCGGCCCACGCAGGGCTCGGGATTCCTGATGAACATCGGGTCGCTGCCGCCGCTCGTGTGTATCCACAGCGGCGCTATCTGGTCGAAACCGTAAAGGTCGATGGTCCCGTAGAGCCCGGACCCGCCACCGATGCCCTCGGCCAGTTCATGGCAGAAGTGGCACGTGACGAACGTGAACTCCTCCAGCATCACCGTCCTCTGCACGCCGGTGTACTGGGGCTCCGCACCTCCCGGTTCAGATAGCTCGACATCAACATGATCGGCCGTCCCCAGGGGGAACGCGCCCAGCGCACACAATATCATAACGACCGCGACAGCAAGTGCCGCGGCCCGCCCAGCTCCTTGCATCTGTCTCCCTCTCAAAAGCTATTACCAGAAGGTTGTGCACACTATAAAATATTTCTGATTCCCATATCTACTTTAAATATTAATTCTGATTATGCCTGAAAATCATCAAGGATTATTACATTTCCGTAATTTCGCTCTCAAGCAATATAGCCCGAATACCCCGCCCTGCCCGTTGGGAAAGCCTAATAAACCATGACTTGATTTTCCCGGCGAGGGGGGCTATGAAAAGAGGCTCTAAGATAATAATCGCGGTTACCATTGCCTTGGCCATCTGGCTGATGATCGCCCTGATATATTACCTGTGGGACGACTCATCGGGCTGGCGCGACGGACAGTGGTACATCGAGTTCTTTCTGTTCACCCAGGTCACGGTCGCCATCCTCACGCCCATATTCCTGATGGCCATCACGATAGCCATCCTCGGGGCCGAGAGGAAGGAGGAGAAGGAAACCAATGACCTCTACATGTACGACCGGCGCTTCGCCCAGAGGGTCAAGCATCCGAACAGGGGTCTCGTCAGGGAGCCGCAGGAACCGAGGCGGGAGCCTGAGATCCGCCGTGTTGCGCCCGAGACCCGCCGCGTGGAAGCCAGGCCACCGCCCGAGCCCCGCCCGAGGCCAAGACCGCGACCCGCGCCGGCCTACGACCACATCCCCGAGTACGAGCCCTCCATCTACGACGACGAGATACAATGCCCAGCCTGCCGAAGGTGGATTTCCACCGACATGCCCAGCTGCGCCTTCTGCCGCACGAAGGTGGGCAACTTCAACCGCGTCCGCCAGGTTCAGAAGCAGTACCGCTCTGGCCAGATAAACAAGATCCAGTACGACAGGGCCATGAAGAACCTGAAGGGGTGAGGCCGTGAGGATCCGCGAGCTGGAGCAGATATTCGGCAAGATACTTGCACGGACAGAGAGGATAATCAAGCAGGGCGGCCGCGACCGGATATTCAACGAGGAGTTCTTCCACCACCAGTTCTCTCACTATGTCGCGAGCTTTTACGCCAAGCGCAACGTCGACGTATGGCAGAGGCAGATTCTCATCCCGAAGCACCCCACCCGCGCGAAGTACTCCTGGAAGGATTTCAGCCTCAACCGCCCCAAGACGACCCAACGGCTCGCCCTTCATCGGGGCCAGAGGGGGATGTTCGACTTCGTCATCGTGGACGACCCGCGCGTTCACGTCGAATGGGCCGGGCCAAAGCTCTACACGCCCACGGCCGTCGCCCAGGACCTCACCGAGCTCCTGATGCTGGAGGGCCGCACGCCCATCAAGGTCTTCGGCGCAATAATAACCAGCTCGAAGACCGCGGACGAGAACCACATCCGCCAGCTGCAGTCGAATTTCTATCAAGCGCTGGAGTTCGCCCAGGTCATCCTGGAGCTCGACGACATGAGCAAGGAGAACCTCTACGCCTACATCGCCACGGTGCCGGACTCGGGTGCCCAGAAGTTCATATGGGGAAAGGTCTAGGCCGGGGCGATGGCCTTTGAATAAGCTTTATTATCGACATTCCCATTTGGTGTCGGAGAGATCATCATGGGGAAGCCGGATAATTTGAACATGGCCAGGTTCTTGATAATCGGCGTTTTCCTGTCACTTGTTTTCATCTTCCTGGCGGGCCTCGGCTCCGCGCAATACGAGGATGATTATTCCTTCTTCGGCACGATGTGCCTCTGCAACGTCATCGTGGGCATCCTGGTGCTCATCACGACCATATGGGTCTACGTCGACGGGGAGAAGATAGCCGGTCCGGACGGGAAGGTCCTGCACACCTCGCCCCTCGTCTGGGCCATCTGCGTGTTCCTGATATGGATCATCTGCTTCCCGTGGTACCTTTACTCCCGGCACAAGCACCTGGAGAACATGCACAGGGCCAGGATTATGAAGGACAGGCATCCGTGCACCTTCTGCGGCACTCCCCTTGTGTGGCTCGAGAACAAACAGGCCTGGTACTGCAGGAAGTGCAGGAAGTAACATCCCCGTTGACCATGATTTGGAGGGCATAGCTCCACGCCCCAAATCCGTAATATTTTATACCCTGAACAACTTGACGGACACGATGGTCGGAAAGACAGGAAGTCTGGTTTTGGTCATTTTGATAATGACAGCGCTTGCCCTGCCCTGCCGCGCCGACATCAGCGGCTGGGAGTCCAACGATTTCGAGTCGCTCGATTTGCTCGTGATCGAGGGCGAGCAGCAGTTCACGGGCCGGCACGCGCAGAACCTCCGCCGGGGCATCGACGCCTACGGCAACAACGACAGCCACGTGACCTCGCCGGAGGTGACCAACTTCGAATCCGTGTACGAGGACTTCGTCGGGGAGCACGGCAACGAGTACACGCTCAACGGCATCGAGGGCACGTTCATCAACCTGGTGGCCACCTTCAAGGACGCGGTGGGCCCCGTCAACTCCACCGACGAGCTGACGTACGAATACCAGGGCCGCATCTCCTTCACCGGGATCAACCCCGACCTGGACTCGTACACGTTCCGCGTCGTAAACGAGGGCGGCGACCTGAACACGACGATGAACATCCGGATAACCATCCCCAGCGGCTTCGGCATCACGGCACACCAGGGGGTGCACGCCGCCGAGATATCCGACAACGACAGGACCATCAGGGGGCAGACCATAACCAACGCCAACGTGGAGGTGGCGTTCTCGCCGACCAACGAATTCTCCTGGATGTTCTGGCCATTGCTCATCTCCGCGCTGATATCGGTCATTTTGGTCGCGGCCTGGGTCATCAGCAATTCCAGAGGCAAGGGTGAGACGTTCCAGGAGCAGCATGCCGGGGAAGAACCGCCCGGGGAACCACGGGATGAGAGGCCGCAGCCCTAGATCTGGGCATATCCCTCAGCCGAAGGGATTACCTGAAGATGGACCGGGACCTGGCGATGGATGTCAAAACCTCATATCATCTCGAACATCAGGGATGCCCGGCCTCAGAAAGACTATTAAGTCACTTCCGGGATAGAGGAGTGAGAGAGTTGAGGAGATGAACGTTAAACGGGTCAGGACATTCGTGAAGGGCCTGGACAAGAACATGGACGGCGGCATACCCGAGGGCAGCATGGTCCTCATCGCGGGCCAGCCCGGCACCATGAAGTCGTCCTTCGCCTTCAACATCCTTTACCACAACACTGCCAAGGCCGGCCTCCGCTCGGTCTACGTCTCCCTGGAGCAGAGCCGCGACAGCCTGCTGGCGAACATGAAGGGCCTCGGGATGGACATCTCCAAGCTGAACGAGGAGCTGAGCGTCCTCGACCTAGGGATGATCCGGAAGAAATTAGCCCACATGACCAGCCAGACGTGGATGGAGGTCTTCAAGATGTACCTGAAGAACCTCAAGGCCAACATTGCGCGAGATGGACCTCACCTGCTTCATGGTGGCTGAGATGGAATCCGGCTCGGAGGAGTTCTGCAGGCACGGGGAGGACTTCCTCGTCGACGGCATCCTGCACCTCGACATGCGGCGTGAAGGCCAGGCCGTGAACCTCTACTTCAGCATAATGAAGATGCGCCTCACCGAGCACAAGCGCGGCTACTTCCCCCTCATCTTCGACAATGACGGCTTCGAGATAGTCGCGGGCTGACCCCGGTAAATACAGCCAGTGCTCTGATTGTTTGTGGTGGTCCTTGTTACCGTGAGGTCGGTGGCTCAGCCTTGGCAGACCTCTCCCTCAAGCGGGCTTCTCATCGGTATTACGGGCATCCCCAAATCACGGTCTCGTCGACCAGATTGTATATCCAGTATCCCTTACCCGGCTCGTGGTCTTCTATCACCCAGTCGAACTGCCTTAACCTGTAGGGGTCAAGGGGGTCGTAGCACATGGCGTCGGCGATGTTTATCAGGTTGCCGAAGGTTAAGAAAGCAGCCTGGACCACGGGGAACGGGTAGCCTATGAGGTTCCAACCGGCTTTGAAGTGACCGG
>LSSH01000076.1 GCA_001595885.1 Candidatus Proteinoplasmatales archaeon SG8-5
AGAGCGGCGATATGCGACCGAGCGATATGCTGGTGAAGAAGCTCGAACGGGCGCTTGGCACATCGTTGAGGGAATCGATAGAACACGAAGAGGCAGGACCGAAGAGCGCGTACTCGCAGGGGATGACGTTGGGTGACTTCATCAAGTATGAGGATTAGCTCGGTCGTCCTGCTGGTAACGCTTGTCATCACTTCGTACGGCGTCCTTGCCGTACCTGTCTTTCAGGAGGTTTCGATACCGGAGACAGCACAAACAGAGGAGCCGATCCCCATCTCGGTCAGCATCACCAGCGATGTTCCCGTCGATATTGTGCAATTCTTTTACCAGCAGGAGGATTGGATACATCCGATCTCCATTATCCTGGATCGCTCATCGGGTGACGAGCATAACGGGACCTGGTCGGGGATCATCCCCGCCCAGGAATGGGGCGGCGCGCTCGAGTATTCAATTGTTGTCAACGGCGGCGAGGCATACTATCCACCGTTTCCGGGAAAGGAAATCATCACCATTGACGGCCCTACTCCCTCAAACTTCCCGTGGTCGTGGGTCGTCATCGGCGGGTTCCTCATATTCGTCTTCATCGCGACCGAGCTGGCCTTCAAGCCCGGTTTTTACAGGCCAACCGGCCGCCAGAGGGCCAAGGCCCTGGAGGAAGAGGATAGGAGGAAAGAGATGGAGGAAGCCACGGATAAAGAAGAGGGCGAAGAAACAGCACAAGAGGAGGAAAAGCCACGGAAGCCCTCGTCAATGTTGATCACACGAAAGGACAGCAAAGACAGGCGATGAACCTATTCCGAAAGTTGGCGGTCTGGCGCGTTGAGACATACAGGTGATATATACCAATTTGAGGTTCATACAGGCTCAGGACACGTCTGGAATCTATCAGGACTCAGCGCATGTCTGAGGTTAAGGAAACTCAGCGCACGTCTGAGGTTAAGGAAACTCAGCGCACGTCTGAGGTTAAAGAAACTCAGACGCAGCTACCTCCAGAAGCTTCGGGTCTATCTTGTACGTCTCCCGTGGGGGCTTGCCCGTCTTATCGGCCAGCTCCCTCGAGACTACCGCGTCGAGGCCGTTCCTGGCCATGGTGTCTGTTATTCCCATTGTGTGGGAGATGTCGAAGGCCGTGGCCTCCTTCACCTCAAAGAGGCTGATGAAGACCTTCTTGACGAGTTCCTTCATATCGGTGGAGGCCAGGATCATGTCGAAGTTCATGTAATCCATCGCTGTCCTCACCGCCTTGTTCTTCGGCGGCACCTGGCCTCCCCTGAAGTCCTTCAGCATCCTGTTGTTCACCAGGTCGATGTCATATGAGAATCGCGCAGATCGCGTGTAGGCGCAGACGCGGATCTCGAAAGGCACCAGCCCGTTAGCACGGATGTCTTGCCAGAATTCCTCGAGGGTCAATAACCTCGGTATGTACAGGCGGGGCGGGCCGGCCAGCGGGTCCTTTGACTTCGTCTTGATTGACATTGGAACGTAGAACCTGGTCGGGAACGCGCGCAGCATCACCAGTTCCTTCTGCACCTCCTGCCCCTTGCTCCATTTCTCCAGGGAAAAGGAATCGTAGTCGAACCTCTCCACGATGCCCATGCCGTCGCCCATCAGCAGTATCATGCTCGTCGGGGTATTGTAGTCCCAGTTCTCTTTCATATTAGGCTTGAAGAAGCGTATGCCGCCGGTCTCCAACTCCTTCACCTCCGCGAAGGCCTGGAGCAGGGAATCGTACTCCTCCTCATTGACAAGATACTTCGAGGATGCCAGCGGAACCCTCTTCGCCTGCTTGTACTCGTAGAACGAGCTCTTCAGCTGCTTCTCCGCGTGGAAGTCCACCTCCTCCGCGGCGCCGAACTTCATGATTGCCTGGCAGTGCCTGAGGGCGTCGGGCATGTGCGCCGCGATACGGCTGGTTGTGTTTAAGATTTGCCATGATGGAAACCTCCGCGTGCTTACACACGGGCTTCCACGGTTATGCAATCGGCGTTGTCACCAACCGATTGACTATCAGAACCCTGCCCTTACGGACAGGGCATTTATAATGCACATTGTTTTCCCCCTCGCTCAGTTCGTTCTCCCCCGCTTCTTCGCTGGCCTCCGCCCAGCACCCCCTCGACCTGCTCGAAGCGGTTGGTTATAAATCCCCGCCCTGCAGGCAAGGTTTTCCGAACAGTACATCGAAGCCCTTGTCACACAAGAGGTCGCACATCATCACCCCAGCCTTACAGCTGGGGCATGTTGTTAGTATATGATTATATTAAAATACCAGTTTAAACTCTTGGTGGACTGATTTAGCATGAGGGCTCTGTTCATACATGCGGATTTCATCGAATACGAGGCCAGGAAGAAGACGAAGGCCGCTGAAGAGATCAGCGACAGCCAGATGTCGGGGAGGTTCGAGGAGGTCCTCGTCGCCTTCGTCAGCTTCGAGAAGCAGGACGAGGGGAAGGAGAAGGAGTCGGCCGAGGCGCTTGCGGCTAACGTCACGGAGATCGTCGGGGAGGTGAAGGCCGAGAGGGTTGTGCTGTATCCCTACGCCCACCTAAGCTCGTCCCTGGCAAACGCCAAGTCCAGCGTTGACATCCTGCACTACGCCGAGCAGCTGCTCAGGGAACAGGGCACCGAGGTCCACGCATCGCCCTTCGGCTGGTACAAGTCCTTCAACATCAGCTGCAAGGGCCACCCGCTCAGTGAATTATCTAGGGAGATAGTTGCGGGCGAAGGGGAGGCGGGCGAGGAAGAGGTCTCGGAGGCGGTCAAGGCAGAGGAGACCATCAAGTCCGATTGGATCATCCTCGATGCAGACGGAAACGAGCATAAACTTGACCTTGACAACGGCAGCGTGAAGGGTTTCGACTTCAATGCCCACGAACAGCTCAAGCGGTTCTGCCAGTACGAGATGGCCAAGAGCCGGGAGAACAAGGGTGAGCCGCCGCACATCGACCTTATGCAGCGCCTGGAGCTGGTGGATTACGAGCCCGGTTCGGACCCCGGCAACTTCAGGTATTACCCCAAGGGTAAGATGGTCAAGTCCCTCCTTGAGAGATACGTGACCGCCATGGTGAAGAAGACGGGAGGCATGGAGATCGAGTCCCCTATCATGTACGATTTCGAGCACCCCTCGCTCAAGGAATACATGCACAGGTTCCCGGCTCGCCAGTACACGATCCAAACGCCGGACAAGAGGGTGTTCCTCAGGTTTGCCGCGTGCTTCGGGCAGTTCCTTATGATGCACGATGCCACAATTTCGTACAAGAACCTCCCTATGAGGCTCTACGAGATGAGCCGGTATTCGTTCAGGGCGGAGCAGAGGGGCGAGCTGGCCGGCCTTCGGAGGCTCAGGTCCTTCACAATGCCGGATTCCCATTCTTTCGCGGCGGACATGGACATGGCCAAGGACGAGGCGGTCTCAAGGTTCGGCCTCACTTGGGATATCCTGTCGGGCATCGGGTTCGAGATACCCGGAGACCTTGAGTTCGCCATACGGGCGACGCAGGAGTTCTACGACAACAACAAGGACTTCCTCGTCGGCCTTGTCAAGAAATGGGGCAAGCCAGCCTTGGTGGAAATATGGTCGGACCGCTTCTTCTACTTCGTGTTCAAGTACGAGTGGAACTTCGTGGACGTGCTGGACAAAGCAAGCGCGCTGAACACGGACCAGATAGACGTTGAGAACGCCGAGCGATATGGCATCACTTTCGTGGGCAAGGACGGCAAGAGGCATCACCCCCTGATACTCCATCAATCCCCATCTGGTGCGGTTGAAAGGCTGATATACGCGCTTTTGGAAAGGGCGCATCTCCGTTCCCAGCAGGGCGCCAAGCCAAAGCTGCCGTATTGGTTGTCACCGACACAGGTCCGTTTGATACCGGTGACGGACGCATACAATGACGACTGCGTCACCCTGGCAGGCGAACTGCTCGCAAGGGCGGACGTAGACGACAGGGACATGACCGTGGGCAAGAAGATAAGGGACGCCGAGAGGGAGTGGGTGGACTTCATCATCGTCTACGGTGAGAAGGAGAAGGAGAGCGGGTCGTTCCAGGTAAGGATCAGGGGAGAGGACGAAAGGGCGATGACCATCAAAGAGCTGGAAGTACTTCTGATTCAGCGGCAGGGGCAGATGCCCTTCGAACCGCTGCCGCTCCCGCTAAGGTTGAGCAAGCGCATCATTTTCCGCGGTTAGGCGGTCAAATGCCTGCTGTCCTTTCGCTCAGCTCGGTCACCAAATCCTTCGGCAATCAAATCGTTTTCAGCGACGTATCCTTCGAGATAAGTCAGGGAGAGAAGGTCGGCCTGGTCGGTCAGAACGGCACGGGAAAGAGCACGCTCCTCAACATCATCTACGGCCTTGAGAACCGGGACAGCGGCGAACTGGAGGTCATGCGCAACGTGACGGTCGGTTATCTGACCCAGGAGAGCCGCCTCGACCCTTCGAAGACGCTTCTGGAGGCGGTTTCCATCCCCACTGGCCAACTAGGTTCACTTGCAAAGAAGATTGTTTATCTCGAAAAGAAGCTTGAAAAGACGGAGGGTCTGACCCCCGAAGAGCTGGAGCGAACCTCACAGGAGTACGCAAAGGCCCTGGAGGACTTTGCGTCGAGCGGCGGTTACGGGCACCCGTCGAAGGCGCAGGGCGTTCTGGAAACGCTCGGTTTCTCAAAACAGAACCTCAACACCAACGTTGACGTCCTCAGCGGCGGCGAGAGGACGAAGGCCCGGCTGGCCAGCATAATCCTGGAAGCGGAGGACACGGACCTCCTGCTGCTGGACGAGCCCACCAATCACCTCGACATCGAGACCACCGAGTGGCTCGAGGATTACCTCGGCAAGTACAGGGGCGCGATCTTCACCGTATCCCACGACCGCTACCTGCTCGACAGGCTGGTCACCAGGGTGGTGGAGCTGGAGGCCGGGATGTCCAAGACCTACACCGGTAATTATTCCGAATACGTCGAGAAGAAGGCGCGGGAGTTCGAGGACCTTCAGCTACGTTACAGGAAACAGCAGAAGGAAATCCGACGCCAGGAAGAAATGATAGAGTTCATGCACCGCATATACACGTACAAGTCCATCCACAAGACGCAGCAAAAGAAGCTTGACAGGGTGGACAGGGTGGACAAGCCCATGGACCACTCAAAGAAGCTGGACATCGACTTCGGAAAGGCCGAGAAGAGCGGCAAGGACACCATCGAGGCAATAGGCGTGACCAAGGTCTTCGGTGACGTTTCGGTGATAGGCAAGTGCAGCTTCCGCATCGAGAAGGAGGACAAGGTCGGCATCATCGGTCCGAACGGCTCCGGCAAGACGACATTGATCAAGCTCATCACGGGGGAGGAGAAGCCAACGTCCGGACAGGTCAAGGTCAGCAAGGGAGTGAACATCGGCTACTACTCCCAGGAACAGGACGGCCTGGTCCGCTCCAACACGGTCTACACGGAGATATTGAAGAATAAACCGGGGGCATCGGAGCAGTGGGTTCGCAACTTCCTCGCTGCCTTCATGTTCCGGGGCAAGGACGTTCACAAGAAGGTGTTCGTGCTCAGCGGCGGAGAACGGGCGCGGCTGGCCTTGGCCAAGCTTCTGCTATCAAAGAACAACACCCTGATACTGGACGAGCCCACGAATTACCTCGACGTTCTCGCCAGGGAAGGTGTGGAAAAGGCCCTGGGCGAGTATGCCGGCACGTTGCTTATGGTGTCACACGACCGCGCATTATTAGATTCCGTCGCAACGAGCATCCTAGAGATCAGGGAGGGAGCCGTTACCCACTATGCAGGCAACTATTCTGAATACCGCAGGCAGAAGGGCAGAGCCCAGATGAAGACCGGCGGGACCACCTACGAGGTCATGCGGAAGTTCACTGATTGGCACACGGGGAAGAAGTACAAGCAGGGTGACAGGCTAAAAATTACCGACGGTGATCTGGAGAAGTACGCCTGGGCCCTCGAGTCGGGTGCTTTGAAGAAGAAATGAAATCCGGTCCCGTTCGATTTGTATATTTCGGGAAAAACCGTCAAAGTATTCTTCGATTGCCAACCGAGATTCGTCAAACAGACACCAAAAAAGAAATACAGATACTCCTTTTCCCCACCCCCATGAGCGGAATCAACCAGAGACCCACCATTGACGAGTACTTCATGAATATGGCTCACCTTGTCTCGGAGCGGTCAACCTGTCTCAGGAGAAAGGTTGGGGCGGTCGTGGTCGAGGATAAGCGAATTCTCACCTCCGGCTACAACGGAGCGCCTAAGGGTCTTGCTCACTGTGCCGAGACAGGATGCGTTAGAGAGCTGCAAAACGTTCCGAGCGGGGAGAGGCACGAGCTGTGCAGGGGCGTGCACGCCGAGCAGAACGCGATCATCCAGGCCGCGGTCTTCGGGGTCAGCGTGAAGGGTGCCACGATGTACATTACTAATTACCCATGCAGTGTCTGCGCGAAGATGATCCTGAATGCTGGCCTAGGTGAGGTCGTGTATGAAGGTGAATATGAGGATAACCTCGCCATCGAGCTGCTCACGGAAGGCCAAATCATTGTCAGGAAATTCGTATTGGAATGAACAATAACCGGAATCCACAATAAGGTTTATCAAGGTTAAAGTATTGTCCCCCCCCAATTATATAAAAAAGGCGTGATTGATTATGGAAATTATGGCCATTGTCAACCTTGTGGTGCTTATAATCACAATAGTTGTTCTGGGCCTTGCCGTTGTCAAGCGCGACCTGCTGCATTCCGCAATCCTTCTGGGTGCTGGCAGTGCCTCGCTGTCAATAATATTTTTTATCAACACCGCTCCGATAGCGGCGGTGGTTGAGCTGGTTGTATGTGCGGGTCTGATAACGGTATTGTTCATTTCAGCTATTAGTCTCACGCGAACGGGAGGGGATTGATTTGAGACCCCGAAGCAAGATTCCGATAGCATTGGGTGCGGGAATCCTCGCGATCATTCTAATGCTCGCGATCGGTTCATACCTGATGGGCGACGTCTCGCAGCCGGATAACGACGACGCAGCCTCGGTCGACGACCAGTTGTGGTCGCTCAGGAACTTTGACCTGCTTCTGCTGGCCGTGGTCATATTCACCACCGTGGTCGGCGTGATAGCCCTTGTCGGAGGTGATTTCAAATGGTCCTAGAGGACCCCACTCAGATGAACCTCCTCGGCGCGGCGTTGCTCCTCGGCGTGGGCCTGTTCTGTATAATGAGCCAGAACAACCTCATCAAGGTCGTGATCGGTCTTGAGATACTCGCGAAGGCAGCTGTGCTCGCTTTCATCGCCCTCGGCGGTGCGAGCGTCCAGGGATACGTCATCATCATCATCGCCATCGAGGCCATCGTGGCAGCGGTGGCATTGTCGATCGTCGTGAACGTTTGGAGGCACAGCGGTAGCCTCGACGCCTCGGACATAACCGAGTTGAAGGGATAGGGGGTGTGAAGGATGTTACTTGACGATTCGATACTCGTGACCCTCATCGTGCTCCTGCCGTTCATCTCGGTCGGCGTCATAGCCCTGATGAGGAAGATGGGCGAGACGGTAATCGCCGGCGTCGGCGTGGTGTTCTCGCTGATAACCGCGGTCCTGGTGTTCCTCCTGGTTCCGGATATTTTCGGTTCGGGCGCGACCGCCATAACTGAATCATACGATTGGATACCCAGCGCCGGCATCGTGTTCGGCATATACATCGACCCCCTGTCCCTGTTACTCGCCCTGATAGCGGCTGGGATAGGCTTCCTGGTCATGGTCTACTCGATGAAGTACATGGAGGGGAAGAAGGGATTGGCCAGGTACTACGCCCTGGTGATGCTCTTCATCGGCGCCATGGTGTGCCTGGTCCTGACGGACAACCTGCTTATCCTCTACATATTCTGGGAGATAGTCGGCCTGTGTTCCTATGCCCTCATTTCCTTTGACGTGGAAGACAAGAAGGCAGCGAACGCCGGCATCAAGGCGTTCGTAGTGACGAGGGTCGGCGACATCGGCCTCATCGTTGGCATCTTCCTGCTGTACGCCGGTGCCATCACCATACCCGGAACGACCGTGGCCCAGGCGTTCAGCATCCAATATCTGATTTCCAACGCCGCGGCGATCCCGATGCAGTTCCTTGCATTGGCCGCCTTCGCGTTCATCATAGGTGCAATGGGCAAATCCGCGCAGCTCCCGCTTCACGCCTGGCTGCCGGACGCCATGGAGGCGCCCACCACCATCAGCGCGCTCATACACGCCGCGACGATGGTAAACGCCGGCATCTATGTTCTCGCGAGAATGGCCCCCGTCTTCATCCAGGTGGACGGCTGGACAACGGCGCTCCTCTACCTCGGCGGCATCACCGCCCTTGTCGCGGCAATTATGGCGCTGGTCGAGCCAGACCTGAAACGGCTGCTGGCATACTCGACCATCAGCCAGCTGGGTTATATGGTCTTCGCAATCGGCCTGGGACTTGGAGGTGTGTTCATTTCGGGATTCCACCTGATGAACCACGCGATCTTCAAAGCGCTGCTCTTCCTTTGCGCCGGCGCGATAATTCATTCGATCGGAACGCGGAACATGTACGAGATGCGAGGCCTGAGGAAGGAAATGCCAAAGACGCACATCTTCATGTTATTCGGAACCCTGGCCCTAGCCGGTATACCCATATTCAGCGGCTTCTGGAGCAAGGACCTCATATTCCACGAGGCCTATTCTCTTGAGCTTACGATACCGCTCATCCTGGTGGTGCTGTCAGCCGTCCTTACAGCCGCGTATTCCTTCCGCATGTACTTCCTCGTCTTCGGCGGGGAGGGCAAGAGGAGGGAGAAGGCCCACCCGGCACCAGCGGCGATGTGGATACCGCTGGCAATACTCGGTATCGGGGCGATAATCTCGTGGATAACCGTCGACTATTTCAGCTCGGGATTCGAGACCTTTGGGTTTGCAGATGTGCACGCACACCCGATCGGTGATTTCATAGTGGACACCTTCTCCAGCACCGCGGTATTGTTATCGCTGCTGGCCATCCTGCTCGGTCTGGGCATCTACAGCGCGCGCAACAGCCTGAAGCAAGGCTACATAAGCCAGTGGATCATATGGGCGGCCCGCAAGGGCTTTGGCTTTAACTGGCTGTACGATGCCTGCGTCAGAGTGGTCAGATGGTGCGGCCGGAGGATAAGGAGACTGCAGACCGGTGACGTCAACATCAACACGGTCGGCTTCGTTCTCATGGTGCTCCTCATCTTCCTCTTCCTATTGTTCCAGGGGGTGATCTGATGCTCGTGCTTTTACCACTGCTACTGCTCATCATCGGAGCATACATCGCCTACGCGGCAGGCAGGATGGGAGCGTCAAGGGACAACAAGCTCCTCGCCGGCGCAACAGCCTCGGTGTTCACGGCCCTCGCCTTCATCATCGCACTGCTCATAGCCAGCGATGTGTGGGACAGTGCCACCGGCTCGGTGGAGTACACAATAGGCAGCGGCCTGCTCCGCGTTGACGCATTGGGAATATTCCTCATTCTTGTCTCTACCTTCCTGACACTGATGGTCTCCATATACTCGACGCGTTACATGAGGGACGACTCCAGGCTGGAGCACTTCTTCCCGCTGCTACTTCTCATGACGGCGGGCATCGTCGGCATCGGCATGGCCACCGACCTGTTCACCATCTACATCTTCTACGAGCTCATGTGCATAGCCAGTTATGTCCTCGTCGTGTTCCGCAAGGAGAAGTGGGACGCGGTCGAGGCAGGCATGAAGTACGTCGTGCTCAGCGCGGCGGGTTCCGCCATCGCCCTCTTCGCGATGGCGCTGATCTACGGGCAGTTCGGCTCGTTCGACATCGACGTGATAATGGGCGAGGCCATAGGCGGGAGCATGGCCATGGCGACCGTGATACTGCTCATAGTCGGTTTCGGCGTCAAGGCCGCGATAGTACCGCTTCATACTTGGCTTCCCGACGCGCACTCTGCTGCCCCTTCAGGCATCAGCGCGATGCTGTCCGGGATTGTCATACAGACGGGCTTCATCGTACTGTTGAAGTTCATCCTGGTCTTCGAAGGCGTCACCGCCGTGTGGCAGGTCCTCATCGGCCTGGCCATCGTTACGATGACCGTGGGCAACATCATGGCCTTCGTGCAGTTCGGCTCCCGAAGACCCGACCTCAAGCGCATCCTCGCATACTCCAGCATAGCCCAGATGGGCTATATCATCCTCGGGGTGAGCGTGGGTATGGCCTACGGCATAGAAGCGGGTATTAGAGGAGGCATCTTCCACATCATGACACACGCGTTCATGAAGGGACTGGCCTTTTTGTGCGCCGGCGCTTTCATAATGAGGATAAGCACACGGAACGTCAAGCGGATGCAGGGCATCGGATATGCCATGCCCTTCACGGCCTTCGCCTTCGTCATCGCCGCCCTGTCGCTTTCCGGAGCGCCGCCCTTCAGCGGTTTCATGAGCGAGTGGATGATATTCAAGGCCGGTGTCGACGCAGTCGTGGACATCGGCTGGATCGGCATTCTCATCGCACTGATAGTCCTCATCAACAGCGTCATCTCGCTTGGCTATTACCTGCCCATCATCAGGACCTTCTACCTCAAACCGAAGGGCAGGCTATTAGGTGCAAAGAGGGCTCCGACGGCCATGCTCATACCCATAGTCATACTGGCCACCATCACGCTGATTCTGGGCATATGGCCGGAGCTCGGCCTCCAGGCGGTTGAGCCGGTGGTTGACTTCTTCGTTTCCCTGGGAGGTGGTTTCTGATGAAGACCCTTCTCACACCGGTGGTCGTGTTCATGGCCTTCCTGATCATATCGTACATCCTCTACAGGCTGGGCGGGGTACTGGCCCCGAAGGTCCCAAAGTCGCATCACAAGCTCAGCCCCTACGCCTGCGGTGAGGACCTGCCTGGCGGCAAAACGCCCCCGTCCTACGTGCTCTTCCACGTGGCCTTCATATTCACCGTGTTCCATGTGGCCATATTGCTTCTGGCAATCGTGCCCAGCTCGGAGGACGCCATATACGCCTTGATATTCCTGGCCGGCCTATTCATCAGTGCTGTAGTCCTCTTCACTTCAGGAGGTGAGGCAAGTGACTGAGATGGATTTCGTCTGGGCGTTCTTCTATATCGTCCTGTTCCCGGGCTTCCTGTTCATCAGCTGGTTCGCGATGACCTGTCAGTACATAGACAGGAAACTGAGCGCCCGATTCCAGAAGAGAAAGGGACCGCCCTACATACAGCCGATAGCCGACTTCATCAAGCTTCTGTCGAAGGAGGACGTCGTGCCGAAGGAGGCCTCTAGCCGCATGTTCTCGGCCGTGCCCATAATCGGACTGGCCGCGGTTCTCGCTGCATTCATCTACATACCCTTCTACATAGCCGGGGACTCTCCCTTCAGCTTCGAGGCGGACCTCATTGTAGTGCTATATCTCCTGACACTGCCCACCCTCGCCCTGTTCCTGGCCGGCTGGCAGTCGGGAAGTGCCTTCGGACAGGTCGGCTCGATGAGGGCGATCACGCAGCTCATCTCCTACGAGATACCCTTCTTCATCGCGATGCTCGCACCCGCCCTCGTCGCGGGGACCTGGAGCATGGCTAACATACTCGGTTTCCAAGTTGCCGATTACTGGCTCATCATCTTGACGCCGATAGCGTTCTTCGTCGGAATCATATCACTTCAGGGTAAGCTGGAAAGGCTTCCTTTCGACTCACCCGAGGCCGAGACGGAGATCGTCGGCGGGACTCTGGTCGAGTACTCGGGACGGCGCCTGGCCCTCTTCAAGTTCATGATGGACGTGGAGATGGTGGTGGGCGCGGCCCTGATAGCCGTCCTCTTCCTTGGCGGCGGCGACATATTCATCGACTTCAGCGGGTTGCCCTGGATAGCCGAGTTCCTAATCGGCCTCATCGTGCTGTTGTTGAAGATAATACTCGTAGTGGTAATACTCACATTGATCAAGGTGGCAGTGGCAAGGTACAGGATAGATCAGATGGTCTCCATCTGCTACCGCTTCCTGATACCACTGGCGCTGCTTCAGATAGTGATAATACTAGCCCTGAAGTTCCTCGAGTGGGTCTGAGCCGGCGGGGTCACAGCCAAAGGTAATACGTCACGACCAGAGATATCGCCGTTACCACTAGGGCGGCGTACACGCCTTTGTTCCACATGACGATCTTGGAACCGTCGAATGGTGAGACGGGTATGAGGTTGAAGCCGCCGATGAAGGCGTTGATGAAGCCGATGGTGGAGCATATGAACCCGATGAGTGTGTCGGGACCGACGAGCAGGGCCACTCCAACGAGACCCGATCCGACCGAGAGGTTGACCGCGGGTCCGGCGGCACTGATCTTCCCGTACTCGCTCCTCTTTACATAACCGCTGATGACGACCGCCCCCGGGGCCGCGAAGAGGAATCCCATCGCGGAGAACAGGAGGGCGATTAGGAGGCCGAACTGCCAGTACCTGAACTCGGCCCAGCATCCGTACTTCTGGGCAAGGAACTTGTGCGCTAGCTCGTGCAGAAGGAAGGCGGATATCACGGCAAGGGCGGAGATCGGCAGGATGACGACAAACAGGACAGGGTACAACATAACGCCCTGGGCCCCTCCCGTCATCGCGATGGCGAATGCCAGTGTGAGAACGAGGACCGAGACGACAATCTCCTTTATCTCGATTGGACTGAAGGTGAACCCCTCAGGCTTCGCCTGTTGAACATAGGTGATCTTGTAGCTCGAATCCATTGACCCGCTTGCTAAATGACCTCACATATAAATCAGTGCACACACATTCACACGAGGGAAAGATTATAAATAAGAGGTTTGACCTATATGTCATTGGACACCGCGATCTGCGGTGCCGGAGGCATAACGTGGGCAAGATATCGAAGTACAACATCGAAAGACTGGAAGCTCGAAACATAGAGCTGAGGTTCGATTGTCCTTATTGCGGCTCGGCGCGCATCGGCATCAAGTTCAAGAACCAAATGGATTATTGGGACGGCATCGTCTGCCCCAAGTGCAAGAGCCGGGTCATACTGGATAATCTCAGCCTTACGGTCGTTCATGCCTCAGAGTTGAAGGAGGAGGCCGTGCCTGCGATGACCGAATCCATTACAATGCCTTGATTTTAATGTTCTTCCGATAGTCTAAAATCATTGTTGCAGTTTCAACTCCGATGCTGCTCATCGAGCTTTCTGGGGAGGCTCCCGACATAGGGATCGAGGAGGCCAGGGCATTGGCCTCCGCCTACGGCAGTCAATTCTCCGAAACCGAACTTGACGGTAGGGCGTTGGTCGCGGAAACCGACGCGCCGATTGACAGGTTGAAGGATCGCCTGGCGCTTTCATGGAGCGTCAGCGACCACCGGGCCTCCTGCGAGATAAAGGATGTGATCAAGTCGGGCAAGGGCATGGAGCTTCCCGGGGACACCTTCAAAGTGACGGTCAAGCGCCTTGGCAGCAATGTCAGTCCCGATGTCGGGATCGGGATCACGACAGAGATGGGCGCAGTCCTTTCACAGGACAATAAGGTGGACCTGGAGAGCCCGGACGTCGAGGTCCTGGTGCTGCTGGGAAAGAGGGCCCACATCGGAGTACTGATGGCCAACATCGACCGCAGCCAGTACGAGGTCCGGAAGTCGGAGAACCGCCCCTTCAGCCACCCGATATCCCTTCATCCGAAGTTCACCAGGGCCATGGTCAACCTGACCGGTCTGAAAGAGGGTCAAACGCTCCTCGATCCATTCTGCGGCACAGGCGGGGTGCTTCTGGAGGCGGGTCTTGCCGGAATGAGAACGTTCGGGAGCGACATCGATGACAGGATGATCGAGGGCACCCGCGAGAACCTCAACCACTTCGGGGTCAAGGATTTCGAACTAAGGCAGTGCGACATATCAGAGATAGCTTCGACCTTCCCGCGGGTCGATGCGATAGCCACCGACCCACCGTACGGACGGTCTGCCAGCACTGCGAAGGAGTCCATCGGATCCCTTTACGACCGAGCCTTCGCGGCCTTTGCCGCGATGCTCGATTCCGGCGGAAGGCTGGTAATAGTATTGCCATCGAAAGAACACGCAGAACTGGGTCGCTATTTATTCGACCTCAAAGGTTCCCATACCGTCAGGGTCCACAGGTCCCTGACAAGGCACTTCTTCGTATTCGAAAAGACCTAAAAGGCGACCTGTTGATAAGACGAAATTGATAACAGGACCTTGGGGGCGAATTCTCACCATGGGTTCAAGGCACCATTCGAAGACCTAAGGCGCAGGTCTCAATTCTAAATAAATGCTGACCGACTCATCCAGGTTCATTACTCCTGGATCAAGCTGCTCGTCACCGTAGAAATACCTGGCATCGACATTGACGGTGACGTTGCCTGTGGCGTTGGGCCTGATGTTCAGGTGTACGGTCAGGTTCGTAACCTCTGCCAGTTCCAGCTCGATGTTCCGAGAGGAGGTGGCATTCGCCGTGGAATTCTCAGGTAACAAACTCGCCGTGCACAAACTGGAATT
>LSSH01000077.1 GCA_001595885.1 Candidatus Proteinoplasmatales archaeon SG8-5
CTCGTCATCGCCGGCGACCTGGTGGACGGCATAGGCGTCTATCCGAACCAGATAGAGGAGCTCGACATAACCACAATCACGGGCCAGTATGCGGAGCTGGCCGACCTTATGAAGCCCATACCCGAAAGGATATCGGTCATACTCCAACCCGGCAACCACGATGCCGTGCGTCCGGCGGAGCCCCAGCCGGCCCTGGCCGAGGAGTTCAGGGAGCCGTTCGGTGAGAGTTACACCTTCATCGGCAACCCCTGCTACTTCAGCCTGAACGGCGTCGAGATACTTGCCTACCACGGCCGCAGCATCGACGATCTGGTGGCCACGCTCCCCCACATCACCTACCAGGACCCGAACGCGGCCATGCTTGAGATGCTGAACAGGCGCCACATGGCCGTTTCCTACGGCGAGAAGACCCCCCTAGCCCCGGAGGCGAAGGACTACATGGTCATCAACCCGGTCCCCGACGTTTTCGTGACAGGGCACGTTCACCGCACGTCGGTGGAAAAATACCGCGGCATAACCCTCATCAACGCCTCGGCCTGGCAATCGCAGACGCCCTTCCAGCTCATGCACAACTTCCACCCCGACCCCGGCAACGCCGTGCTCATGAGCCTGAAGACCGGCAGGTGCGTGATAAAGAGTTTCCAATCGGAAAAAAAGAAAAAGGGTGCCGGGTGAACCGGCATTAGGGTGTTGAGAACAACGGATTATCCCCGGTCATGGGAAGTATCGAGGTCGTTGCCACGTTATAGGTCTCAAAACTGTATGTGGTTCCCGATAGCAGGCCAGAAAGTTCGATGTAGTCTCCTGCGTTGACCTGGCCGCCACTGGGGTCATAATCAAAATAGGTGACTGTGGCCCCATCTGGCCCATTGTTCCAATTGACCATTGACGGATCAATGTTACTGCCCCAGGATATATAACCGACATCAGTTCCGTTCTCCATAACGAAAACCCGCAAGCTTATGGGCTCAATATTACCGGTAAACGCACCGAACTTTGCTATTCCGGAAGTTTGACTGGTTGCCCTGACATCTGTCCAGGAGCCCGCGCTGGCATTGTTAATGGGCGGTCTGAAACCGATCACCATGACATACAGCACGGCCGCCAACACCACGGTGATGGCCACCATCAGGATGGTCGCGATCACCGGAGACACTCCGTCATTTTTTCTCCACATCTTCTTCATGTTTTGTCCTCCTGCAGGTCTTGCCTGCATGAAGGTCTTTGTCTCCGGCGCTTTATATGGTTAATTTCGACATGTAGACTTTTGACCGTCAAGTATAAGCGGTTTTGCGCATATGTGGAATTGATGGCGCGGCGTCGTCTGGTCACGGTGGAAGAGGCAATTCTGATTCACCTGCTTGATTACAAACGCTACTTCGGCGAGGGAACGGTGCCCATCGAGATGACCCAGGCCGGCATCTCCCGCTCGATAGGAGTCAGGCGAAGCCACATCTCGTCCTCGCTGGACGTCGCCAAGGGCAAGGGCCTCGTAGACGAGCGGCTCGCCCACGTGAAGGGCGAGGCCAGGCGCCGCAAGTGCTATGACCTGACGGGAATGGGGGCATCAGAGGCGGGCGAACTGCGTGCCAGGGTCGAGAGCTCGAATGTGACGGCCACGCTTCCCGACGGCAATGGGTTTGAAGGCGAGCTCAGCGAGCTCCTCGCAATACCTGACATCTCCATGGGCCTGGCAAGGGCATCCCTCATCACCTTTGACGGCGTGGTCAACCTGCCGCCGGCCAGGGCTCGGTCTGAGATGGAATGGACCACCAGCGTACCCAGGACAGAACCCTTTTTCGGGAGGGAGAGCGAGCTCGAAGAGCTAAGAGGAATGTTCGACGGCGGCATCCACACAGCCGTAATCTACGGCATTCCTGGCATCGGGAAGAGCGCCCTAGCGGCCCGGGCCGTCGCCCTTCACGGCCAAGGTCGCCACACCTTCTGGTTCCCCATAACCGAATGGGCCAGCACCCGAAACACGTCCAGCCACCTGTCTTGCTTCCTCGAATCCTTCGGGTTCGACCGCCTTCAACGGTACCTGGAAGCCCACGAGGTTCCGGACCTCGCGGACGTCAGGGACATCCTCGCAGAAGTGAAGGAGCCCAGCATCCTCGTTTTCGACGATTGCGACGTCGCCGGGCAAAGCCTTCTCCTGTTCCTCAAGATGACGGCAGCGGTGGCCAGGCAGAGCTCCGACATCAAACTGGTCCTCATAAGCAGAAAACAAATCGACTTCATTAACGCAACCGACCCGCACACCGTCACCTTGACGCTGGATGGACTGGACGAGAGCTCCAGCATCGGGCTGCTGATGGAAAGGGGTTTCGACAGGGGCGCGTCCGAGAAGATAGCCGGAAGGTCGGGCGGTCATCCCCTGTTTCTGACACTGGCAGGGAGTGCCGCGGAAGCCCATGACGAAGGCGATGTCTCGTCAATACTGGCAAGAGAGATTTTCGAGACCATGACAGCCTCGGAGAAGGAGGTGATGTTCTCCCTGTCCGTATTCAGGAAGGGCGTCCGCACCGACGCCGTGGCCCGGGACGAGGTCCAGCTCAAGTCCCTGGAGTCACTGGAGAAGCGGCACCTGGCCTGGTTCGCCGACGGGTGGCACATGCACAACCTCATGAAGGAGTACTTTTATCAACGCCAATCGAGGGCCGAGCGAAGCGCCAGGCACGAGAACGCCGCCGAATATTACAACCTCTTCACCAATGACACGGAAGGCCACATCGAGGAGGCCTATCATCTCTTCGAAGCCGGTGATGTTGGCTCCGGACTGCTGATGCTGAGCATCCACGGCCAGGAATTCCTCAGGCAGGGTTACCTGGACGAGATCCTGAACCTGACGAAGTATGTGCCAGACTCCTTCGACGAACCCACCGAACTATACGAGGCCCTTTTGCTAAACGCCCAGGCCCTGGAGCAGACCGGCGAATGGGCAAAGGCCGCGGGATCGATAGAAAAATGCGCATCAGTGGCAAGGGATCTAGGGGATACGGAAAGGCTTTCCAGGGCTCTGCAGCACGGGGGCGCCCTGCTGTACCGCGAGGGTCGGCTGGACGATGCCCTTGCGAAGTTCACCGATGCCCTGTCACCCGGCCTGCCCAAGAACCTCGAGGCCAAACTGCACAACAGCATAGGGGTGGTCCAGTGGAGGATGGGCAACACCGAGGAAGCCAGAAGGGCCTACGGGATCGATTACGAGATATCCATAGGGGCCAACGACCACCAAGGCCTGGCCCGCGCCCTGAACAACCTAGGGATACTCGACTGGCAGGCAGGGGAAGCAGATTCCGCGTTGGAGAAGTACGCCAAGGCCCTGGATTCGGCCGAGAGGATATCCGACAAGAAGCTGGTGGCCATCCTCTACAGCAACATTGCCGACGCCTACAAGGCCAAGGGCGATAAAACCGAGGCGGTAAGGTTCTACGAGCGGTGCCTGGAGCTCGCCGAGGACCTGAAGTTCAACTGGCAGACGGCCGAGGCCTACAGGGGACTGGCCGACCTGGTCGAGGACAGGGACGAATACCTTAATAAGGCCCTGGGCATATTCGAGCGGCTGGGAGCGAAGGAGGACGCGAAGACGGTCCGTTCCATGATGGAGTGATAGCATGTTGTTCGAGGAGATGACGACATTCGAGGTTCACAAGAAGATCAACGAGAGGTCGGTCGCGATACTGCCCATCGGCGCGCTGGAGGAGCACGGCCCGCACCTGCCCCTAGCCACGGACAACATCCAGCCGGAATACGTCGCCCACAACGTGGCAGAGCTCACGGGCGCTTACGTTCTTCCAATCATCAAGTACGGAGTGTGTTCCAGCACCAAGAACTTTCCCGGGACCATAACCCTGAGGTTCGACACGCTGCGCATGCTCATCGAGGACATCCTCAACGAATTGGCTAGGACCGGCTTCAAGAACGTGGTGGTCCTCTCAGGCCACGCGGGGCGCGTCCACATGACCGCACTGAAGCTCGCCGGCCAGGCGGCCCTGGAAGCGAACCCGGGCCTGAAGCTGATGATACTCTCCGACTACGACATCGCCTACACCATGGACGAGATCGAGATACCCGTCAACGACGGCCACGCGGGCATGATTGAGACCTCGCGGATCCTAGCAATCCGCCCGGGACTGGTCAAGGGCACTGCCGAGCCCAGCTACCCCAACTTCCCCGAATACCGTGTGCTCCGCAACCCTGAGAAATACTTCCCCAGCGGAGTAATGGGGGAGCCGTTGCTGGCAACGAAGGAATTTGGCGAGAACGCCAACCAGGTCATCGTGGAGAGGCTGGTCGAGCTCATAGAAAAGATGGTGGACGAGTGAGCAAAGATTATCTCGACCTGATAGACACAGAAACCGATGGACAGAGGTTTGACGTCACCCCATTGTTTGCCGATCCGAATGCATTCTCACAGTTATTGGATGACCTGACGTCCCAGTTCGAGGGGATCGAGTTCGAAGCGGTTGCCGCCATTGACGCCCTGGGGTTCATACTCGGTGCCGGAATAGCCCAGAGGGTCGGCAAGGGGCTCATACCCATAAGGAAGGGCGGAAAACTGCCGGTCCAAGCCCACGCGGTCGGGTTCATGGATTACACTGGCAAAAATAAATCGTTAGAACTTCGACGCGGTGCCTTCCTGCCCGGCTCGAGATTGTTGCTGGTCGACGAGTGGATAGAGACCGGCGCCCAGATCAAGGCCGCCGTAGAATTGATAGGCATGATGGATGGCAAGGTCGTCGGCATCGCTTCCATCAACATCGACAACAACGACAATACCCAAGAGCTTCTGGACAACTACAAGTGCTATACGGTCTGGAAGGAATAATTATGGGCCGTGGCGGAATTGAACCGCCGATCTTCGCCTTGTAAGGGCGACGTCATCTGCGTTTGCGCAGCAGACGCAGGCAAGCCTTGCGTAGCGCGGCGCAGTTTGCGGTGACGCAGTCAGCACAATGTGCACTGGCTAAGTGTCATAACCCCTAGACCAACGGCCCCTGAAGTGTTTTCGCAATATCAAACCAGTATAAATGTTTAAAGTAATAGATAGTATCGACAGCCACCTGTTTTGAACACGGTAGTAATTGTGCCTGTCGGTCCAGACCAATCCGGTTGGTGGGAATTGGTCAGACTCGCAAAAACTTATGTAGAGAAATGTCATCAACCAGTTTTGTGCGAGGATAGCCAAGCCTGGCCAAATGTGATTCCAATGGGGTCAGAAAACGGCGATAGGAGCGGGCATACTTGGCCGCGACTCAGCCGGTAGCTGAAAACTTCGTTTGGAATCATAGGCTCACGGCGATAGACTCAAGATCTATTCCTTAGTGGTTCGCCGGTTCGAACCGAAGGCCAGCGTAAAGAACTGAATCGCTGGCCAAGCTGGCCGAGGCCGTGCCCAATGCAAAGCATTGGGGCCGGTCCGAGACGAGCTTGCTCGTCGAGATGCCAGCGCTTCGTGAAACTCCGGTTCCTCGCATTTTTTCTTAATAACTCTCCTTCCCCTCGATGCGGATGCTGAACCGGCGTTCTATCGTCTCATCGTCCAGCTTGATCTCGATGAGGATGGGGAATATGCCCTCCTCGTCCACCTTGGGCTTGATCTTGATGACGCCGGCGGTCTCCTCGCCCGGCGCGACGTTGTTGAACTTCAGGCTGCCGGTGATGGTGAAGTAGTGCTCCAGGTCGGTCAGGTCGAACTCGATGGATTTGACCTCCACTTCGCTGTCGTTGATGATGTTGGCCGTTATCTCCTCGGTGCTGCCCAATAATATGCTGGCCGGCGCCTCTATCTCCACCCAGCAGGTTGTGCTGTATTCCCTCTCTTCCTTCCTCTGCCTCTTCTCTTCCTCCTCCTTCTCCCTCCTGGCGATGCGCTCCTGGCGTATCTGTTCCACCTGCTCCTTGTCAACGTAGTCGGGGGAGGCCATCTCCTTCGCCTTGATGGCCTCCTCCAGCTTCGTGCCCTTGCCAACATATTCGGGATTGATGTAGGAGATCAGTGATTTGCCCCCCAGGATAATAAGAATACCTGCAATAAGACAGAAAAAGCCTCCGAAGAAGAACCACATGATGTTGAGGGTTCCGGCAGCACCCATATCTACGGTCTCGGTGTAATAGAAGACTTCGGTGATGGACAATACAGAGTCAGCAGCGAACTGGAGGGCAAACAAGAAAGGTATTAATAATATCATAATACCGAAAAACGGAAGGACGTAGGCGACCTGCTTTTTTTGAGTTAAGTACCCAATGGCTCCCAGTATTATGGCCATGATCCCGAAGACCGGAAGCGCCATGAGGTAATTGTAGGTCTCGACCAGGCTGAAAATGTCTACGAACCCTTCGTCATATCCGGCATATGACCCACCGCTGATGTGTATAAACGTGAAGCTGATGATGATGGCGATGATTCCTCCCACAGAAGAGAAAACCAAGCCGCCCAGACCGCCTTTTCTCGTTAGCTCCTCATGATACATGTTCCACACTCTTAACCAAATATAATAATTATTATTTTCTATTTCCCGAACCTTCGTGCTCTCTGTTGATACGAGCGGATTGCCCTGAGGAAGTCAATCTTCCTGAATCCGGGCCAATAGACGTCAACGAAGTACAACTCGGAATAGGCCAGTTGGTAAAGGAGGAAGTTGGAAACGCGCACCTCGCCGCTCGTCCTCAGTATCAGGTCCGGGTCGGGAAGGTCTGCCGTGTATAATGACCGTGAGACCAGTTTATCGTCGATGTCCTCGATGTCTATCTCGCCGCGCTTGACCTGGCCGGCGATGTCCTTGATGGCCTGGATTATCTCCTCCCTGCCGCCGTACGCGATTGCCAGGTTGAGCCTGTATTCGCTGTAGTCCTTCGTCTTTCCCTCGGCATACTCGATGGCCTTTTGCACGTTCGCCGGCAGCGACGAGACCAACCCCAGGACCTTGATGTTTATCCTGTGCTTGTGCACGCGCTTGTCGTCTCCGGCCCTGTAGAAGCTATCCTCGAACAGGCGCATGATCTCCTTCACCTCCTCGGGATTGCGCTGCCAGTTCTCGGTGGAGAACGCGTAGACGGTGAGTATCCTCGTGCCCACCTCCATGCCCCAGTTGAGCAGCTCCTCCAGCTTGTTCCGCCCTTGTTTGTGCCCGTCCAGAGGGTTCAGGCCGATCTCTGCTGCAAAGCGGCGGTTGCCGTCCATGATGATGGCGATGTGCTTTGGCGCTTGGGCCTGCTTCACCTCGCTCAGTAATCTTCTCTCGTATGCCAGGTACGCGGTATCGGCAATGACTTGGCTGATGTCGGAGTGGCCCTTCTCGGTCGCCATCATGCTCTCATACAGGTTGTTGTATAAAAGCAATGCCGTCACACCACAAAGGCATTGCACGACAAAATTAAGGTTTGCTGGCTTCGATCAACCACCGGAATAAAACCCGAGTAGAATCCAACTCATTCAGTCCAGCAGATGAACGATAAGGCCGCTCCTCAGCTTGGGCTCGAACCACGTGCACTTCGGCGGCATGACGTTGCCGCTGTCGGCGACGGCGAACAACTGGTCCAGCGAGACCGGATACATCGAAAAGGCGACCGTGAACCTGCCCGATCCCACCAACTTCTCCAACTCGCCTGTGCCCCTTATCCCGCCCACGAACTTGATGCGCTGGCTTGTCCTGGGGTCGTCGATACCGAGCAGGGGAGCGAGTAGGTTGTCCTGCAATATGCTGTAATCCAGGCTCTTGACCGGATCGCCCGTGGGGAAGGAACCGGGCCGGGGCATCAGGCCGAACCACTTCCCGTCCAGGTACATTGAGATGTGGTGGACCTCCTCCGGAACGGGGGGGGCGTTCTCCCAGACGATGAAGTCGTGCTCCAGCCTCATAAGGAACTCGCGGGCGTCCATGCCGCAGAGGTCAACCGCGGCGCGGTTGTAGGCCAGTATCCGCATGTGGCTCTGCGGGAAGATGACTGCGAGGAAGTAATTGTACTCCTCGTCCCCCGTGTGACCGGGATTCTTGTCCCGCATCCTCCGGGCCACGATGCTGCCGGCAGCACTCCTGTGATGGCCGTCGGCCACGTACAGCTGTCCGACACCCGAGAAAATGTCCCAGATGCCCTCGACATCACCGATGTCGTTTACCGCCCAGACAGTATGCCGGATGCCGTCATCGGCCGTGAAGTCCGCGACGGGTTCACCATCGCACACCTTCTCCTGGATGGCGTTGAGCTCGGGAACGTCCGGGTAGGTGAGGAATACGGGCCCGCACTGGGCGCGCTGGGTCATGATGTGCCTGACGCGGTCCTTTTCCTTTTCCGGCCTGGTGAACTCGTGCTTCTTGATGAGGTCGTTATCGTAATCGTCCGCAGAGACCGTCGCCACGAGGCCCACCTGCGAATGGTCGCCCATTATCTGGCGATAGAAGTAATACCCCGGCTCCGGGTCCTGGACCAGGGCACCGGTGTCCATCATCAGCCTGAGGTTCTCAGCTCCCTTCTGGTAAACCTCATCAGAATAAAGGTCCGCGTCCGGGTCGAGGTCCACCTCGGGCTTGACCACCCTCAGGAAGCTGTGTTCGTTCTTCCCTACGATCTGCCTGGCCTCGTTGGAGTCCAGGACGTCATACGGGGGGGATGCGATCTTCCCGGCGAGGCCCTTCTGCGGCCTCAGACCCCTGAAGGGACGGACAACCACCATGTTGCCACCTATTCGTTCAGTGCCTCGATGACGTTCTCCGCCACCTGGATGCCGGCCCTGAGCTGTCCTTCGGCAGTCTGCGCGCCGATGTGTGGGGTGCACAGGAGATTGGGCAGCGTGAGGAGCTTGTTGCCTGCCGGCGGCTCCACCTCGAAGGTGTCCAGCGCCGCGACCTTGACCTTCCCGGAGGTCATGGCATCGTACAGGGCGTCCTCGTCGATCGTGCCTCCCCGAGCCACGTTGAGGATGACCACGCCGTCCTTCATGATGGCGAACTGGTCTGTGGATATCATGTGCTTCGTCTCGGGCGTCAGAGGCAGGTGGAGGGTGATGAAGTCGCTGCGCCTCAGCAGGTCGTCCAACTCCACGTTCTCGTACCTGTCGCTCTGCACGTACGGGTCATAGGCCAGCACCTTCATGCCGAAGGCCTCGGCGCGCTCCGCCACGGCGCCGCCTATCCTGCCTATGCCCACCACGCCCAGCGTCTTCTCGAACACCTCGGTGCCCTTCAGGGCCTTCTTCTCCCATTTCCCCTCTTTGGTCGTGCAAGTGCCGGCAACGATGTCCCTGGCCGATGCCAGTATGAATGCGAAGGTGAGCTCGGCCACCGATACGGTGGTCGCCGCGGGTGTGTTCCTCACCTTGATGCCCTTTGATTCCGCATGCCGCAGGTCGACGTTGTCAAGGCCTATGCCAGCACGCCCGATGACCTTCAGGTTGGGCGCGGCGTCGATGATGTCCTTCGTGACCTTGGTCGCGCTCCTGATGACGATGGCGTCGCAGTCGCCCACTAGTTCCGGGATCCTCTCCTTGGGCTCGTCCCAGGCGATGAGGACCTCGTGACCCGCATCCTTCAGCTTCTGCACTCCCTCGTCGGCCAGCTTGTCCGTCACAATTATCTTCATCCTACAGCCCCCATATCTCGTCTATATGCCACAGCAGAGATTTCAGGTCGTCCGGAGTCCACTCTCCCATGTGCCCGATCCTGAACGTCTTCTCCTTTAACTCACCGTAACCGTTAGCAATCTGATAGTCCCTTTTTGCCAGTTCCTGATTTAATTCTGCGACGTCCTCGCCGCGGGTGTTCTCGATGGTGGAGACCGTCACTGATTCAAAACCCTTCTCCGGGAACATGTCGAAGTGTTTCCTTGCCCAGGCCCTCGTGTACTCGGCCATCTCCAGGTGCCTTTCATACCTGCCTTTCGGGGTCTCCTTCAGCATCCTGTCCAGCTGATAATCCAGCGCATACATGAGAGAGATGTTCGGCGTGGTCGGGTTCTGGTGTTTCTTTCCGTAGTAATCGTGAATGGCCTTGAGGTCGGTGTAATGGCCCCGACCCGGCACCTCTCCCGCCCTTTTCAGGGCGGCTGTTGAATAACAGGCGATGGACAAACCAGGGGGCAGTGCAAAGCACTTCTGGGTAGAGGTGAACAATATGTCGGTGTTCAATTCCTCCGGCACGAGGTAGTCCCCTCCGGCGGAGGATACCGCGTCAACGACGAATATGACGTCTGGAAATTCACGATTGATAGCCTTCCCGATCTCCGCTATGGGATTCCGCACGCCCGTGGCAGTCTCGTTTTGAACGATGGCTACAGTGTCATACTCGTCCTTTTGCAGCTCGCTGAGGACCATCTCCGGTTTGATGGCCCGACCCCATTTCACGTCGAGAGGCTTCACCTCCTTACCGCAGTCGGCTATCGTCTGGTACATCCTCTTCGAGAACGCGCCGCACACCCCCGCTAACGCCTTCTTCTTGACAATGCACCGGCCCGTAATGTCCATCCATATCGTGCCGGAGGCCGTCAGGGTGCAGACGTTCTGCTTGGTTTGGAAATATTTGGTTAGCTTATCGATAATGCCCTCGTACAACTTTGTGTATTCGGCACTCCTGTGGCCAATCATCCATCTGGTCTGTTCCCTCAGAACCTCGGCGTCCACTTCGGTTGGACCGGGTATCCACAATCTTTTGTGAGACATCAAAGTCACCGTGGCGAGATTAAGAAAGGGAGTATAAACCTTTTGAGTTTACGATTAAGGAGTGGCCAGGCGCTCAATCTTTCGAGGCATGCTGCCGATACATACCCGACTTGTGCTCTTCGGCGAGCCTTCTATAGGTTTCAGCGTTTATCAGCGCCTCTTCCCTCAACCTCTCATCCCCCTCCTTGATGATCTTTCCAGGGATGCCCACCACCAGGCTGCCCGGCGGAACCGTCGTTCCCAGCTTGACGACCGCGTTCGCACCGATTATCGAGCCGGAGCCGATCGAAACGCCGTTCATCAGGACCGCGTTCATCCCGACGATCACGTCGTCCTCGATTGTGGCACCGTGGACGGTGCTGCCGTGACCGATGGAAACGTTCTTGCCGATCCTTGCGGGATGACCTCCCGTAACGTGAAGGACGCAACAATCCTGGACGTTGGAACCAGCACCGATTACGATGGAATCCTCGTCACCCCTTATCACGGCATTGGGCCAGATACCGCAGTTCTCATGGATTGTGACATTGCCGATAATGACGGCGCTCGGGTGTACATAACAGCTCTCATGCACTCTCGGTCTCATCGGCGTTGGATATGCATTTCACATATGAAACTTGTGCATGAACGACCAGTCTTTCGCCCTGATGTTCAATGTGGAGGGTCGCACGCTTGGTTTCTCGGAACCGATAGTCCCGATTTTCTATGTAACCACATTACAGGGTGCGACAGAACAACACACTCCAAAAGGTTTTAATATTTTCCAAACCTATATTGCATATGATGAGGACCTACCTGACAACGATGTTCAACACCAAGGGCGCCCGCCCATCCGATGTGGTCGAGAGACTGCAGATGATCGGCTTCAAACCGACGACCGGCAACTACGACTTCGTGTACGAGTGGGACAAGAGCGCAACAATAGAGGACACCATCTATTTTGCCGATAAGATACACGAGGTCCTGAAGGACATGGGCGTCATGTTCAGGATGGAGACCGACACCGACAGTGACTGAGATTGATAATCTGTCCTTTAGATGAGATACGTTTTGATGCGGCCATATTATCAACTTCCAGGGGGAGCACGCCTCATCTGTCAGAGCCAAATGCTCTGACTTGATGGGTTATCAAATCGACGGAGGAAGGCAGCGCATCCCAAAGATTTTAAACTCGCAGGTTCATTGATAGCCGATGGCAGAACCGTACGAGTTCCTCACAGAGGACGTGGGTCCGGGCGACGTGACCTCCGACGCCCTGATCGGCGCGGTCAAGGCAAGGGCCAACATGATAGCCAGGGAGGAGTGCATACTCGCGGGGAACGAAGAAGCGACAAGGGTGTTCGAGTACGAGGGGCTGAACATCCGCCACTTCGTCCAGGACGGCTCAAAGGTCCGACCCGAGACGATAATAATGGAGATCACCGGCGACGCCAAGGCCCTCCTCAAGACCGAAAGGCTCGCCCTC
Organism: Candidatus Proteinoplasmatales archaeon SG8-5; assembly: GCA_001595885.1. Classification (GTDB taxonomy): domain Archaea; phylum Thermoplasmatota; class Thermoplasmata; order SG8-5; family SG8-5; genus SG8-5. The sequence continues at coordinate 12,120 of LSSH01000077.1, forward strand.
AACTTCGTCATGCGCATGAGCGGCATCGCAACACTTACCAGGCAGCTGGTCGATAAATGCTGGCCCATAAATCCCGACGTCAAGATAGCCGCCACCAGGAAGACCACGCCCGGCTTCCGAAGGTACGAGAAGACCGCAGTGGAATTCGGCGGCGGCATACGCCACCGCGAGGGCCTCTACGACCAGATACTCATCAAGGACAACCACCTGATGTTCACTGAGTCGATAACCGCCGCGGTCAAAAAGGCAAAGGAATCAGGCCTATCCAACATAGTAGAGGTCGAGGTCACTGACCTGGCAGGAGCGAAGGAAGCGGCAAAGGCCGGCGCGGACATCATCATGCTCGACAACATGACGCCCGAAGAGGGCAAGGCGGCCAGTCAAACCATCAAGGCCATTAACCCGGACATCGAGGTCGAGATATCCGGCCGCGTCACCCCCGAGAACATCGTCCAATACGCCGAATTCGCAGACCGAATCAGCCTCGGCTGGCTCACCCACTCTGCCAAGGCCTGCGACTTCTCCATCGAGATAATAGAAATACTGGAATGAAGCGAGTAAGGGTATTGCGCAAGCTTTTTAACTTCAACTGATTATGCACGCCCTGCGAACACTGGCAACATCTCTTCATAGCGGGGTGGGGTAGCCAGGAAATCCCATCGGGCTCATAACCCGAAGATCAGTCGTTCAAACCGAAGACGGGCGTTGTGCAACATCGCCCGTTGAGGCACGGACGAGAAACGGTAGGAAACACCTGCCAGCATTTCTCGTCCAGTGTCCGAGAATTGCGCAGCAATTTTCGGAATGCCCTCTTCGTTGAAAATCGACTCCCCGCTATGCTTTTCTTTTCCTGCTCCTCAGCTCCAGCTCCATGATGGCGATGAGGAGGAAGCCGGCGGCTGCCGCGATTAAGACGGGAAGCAAGTTGGTCGAGGTTATGGCGATGTTATCGTAAGGGAGTTTTAATGCGCCCAGCATCAGGCCGATGAGGAAGGCTATTGTCGAGTTCCTGTAGTTCTTCAGGAGATGGTTGAGAAGGCGGGAGAAGGCCAGCAGGCCGATGACCGCGCCCGTGATGAACAGAACGATGTCCAGCCAGCTCAGCGACCTCAGGGCGTCGAGCATGTACTCGTATTGGCCCAGGAACAGGAGGATGAGGGCGCCGGATATGCCGGGCAGTATCATTGCGCAGACGGCGACCATTCCCGCGAAGAAGATGATGTATGGCTCGTGGCCGAGTTCCAGCACGCCCGAGTTCACCAGCGCGAAGGTGGCCAGGAATCCGACGATGACGTAGATGCCGTTGAAGAACGTGAGCACGCCCTTCTGCCTGAGAAACACGAAGGCAGAGGTCAGAATGACAGCGAAGAAGAAGGCGTAGGTGGGCGAGGGCTGATGGTCCAGCAGGTATAGGATGACGTTGGACATCAGTATGATGGCAATGGCTATGCCGATGACGAGGGGCACGAACAGGTCGAGGTCTATCTTCTTCAGTTTACGCCTTGTCTCCCCCGACTCGTCCCTCACCTTGGCAAACCCGAGGTTGCTGATGCCCCTGACCAGGCGCTCGTATATGCCCGTAATCATGGCGATCGTGCCGCCGGATACACCGGGTACAATGTCGGCCATGCCCATGGCCACGCCCCTTCCGAATATGCCAAAAGATACACGAAGCTTCATCGGTCCACCATACCCTTGAGGTCAGATAATGGGGATATTTATAATTAACACAGAGGCCTGATTTGGATTCCGTTTACACAATCTCGTACATCTGGCCTTATAAAAAGGGTGATGAATCTTTCCTCAAGTATTATATATTCGAAGTAATATGTTACGGATGAGGGCAAGGGTTACTTGCTCATGGGTGATGAAAATGAAGAACGAAAATAGACTAGGCCAGCTCGGAAGGATGTTCGTTGCGGTCATCATTGCAGCGATGTTCCTGACCGCTCCTTCAATGGTGCTGGCAGACACGGAACCAAACGATTCCATGGCCCAAGCCGAATCAATATACGACGGGGACACAGTCTACGGTTCGCTGGACGATTCAACAGACCCGGACGATTATTACGAGATATACCTGAGCAGCGGCGATATGTTGATGGCGACCATGACAGGCACCGGCGATGATTTTGACCTTTTCTTGTATGATGATTCAGGATGGGAGGTCGATTCATCGACCAGCGGCTCCTCATTCGAGTCAATTTATTACACGGCTTCCAGCAGCGGTTATTATTACATTAACCCCAACGCCCTTTGGGGCTCTGGAACCTATACATTGACGGTGTCCGTTATCTCCACCGGCGGAGGCGGCGGCGGAGGAGGCGGAGGCACCGGT
>LSSH01000078.1 GCA_001595885.1 Candidatus Proteinoplasmatales archaeon SG8-5
TTGAAGAGGCCGAAGAGCATCCTGTTCGTGGTCAACGACATCGAGAACGCGCGCCGGTGCGTAGGGAACCTTCCGGGCATTGACATAGTCCAACCGTCAAGGTTGAACGTGGAGCTGCTGGCCCCGGGCGGAGACCCGGGCCGCCTCGCAGTGTTCACCGAGGGGGCGCTCAGGTCCCTGGGAGGCGAGTGACATGGCTAGGCCCAGGCCCATACTTCTCACGCCCTACGTGACCGAGAAGTCCATGAACCACATCTCAGGAACGCCCATAATGTCAAACACCGACGGCAACCGGCTGGAGTTCATAGTCAGGCGGGATGCTACCAAGGCGCAGATAAAGGCGGCGTTCGAGCGCAGGTACGACGTCAAGGTGGAGAAGGTCAACACCAGGATCATGAAGAACGGCAAGCACGCCATCATCAAGCTGACGGACGAGTTCTCAGCCGAGGACGTAGGAATGAGGATAGGCATATTCTGAGGTTTGTGAATGGGCAAGAGGATTATTCCGCAGAGGAGGGGCCGGGGCACCAGCACGTATAGATCGCCCAGCCACAGGCACAAGGGCTTGCCCAGATACCCGAGGGTGGAGAAGGCCGAGGGCGTCGTCGTGGACATATTCCACGCGCCCGGTCGCAGCACCCCGATGGCCAAGGTGAGGTTCGACGAGGAGACCGCGCTGATGCTCGCTCCCGAAGGGCTCAGGATGAACCAGCCTATACACATCGGACCGGGCTCGCCGGTCGAGCTGGGCAACGCGCTCCCGCTCGAAGAGATACCCGAGGGAACACTCGTCCACAACATCGAAGCGAGGCCTGGGGACGGCGGCAAGTTCGTGAGGACGGCCGGAACGTCCGCCACCGTGGTCACCAGGGGCAAGAAGAAGACCATCGTCCAGATGCCATCGGGAGTGTTCAAGCACATCGACAGCAAGAGCCTGGCCACCATCGGCATACTAGCGGGTTCCGGCAGGACGGATAAACCGCTTGCCAAGGCCGGCAAGAGCTTTCACGCTTACAGGAGCAAGGCAAAGAGACCGAAGAGGGTGAAGGGGATCGCGATGAACCCCGTGAACCACCCGCACGGAGGAGGCGGCCACCCGCACGTGGGTACCCAGAGCTCTCCTTCGTATAACGCCCCACCCGGCAGGAAGGTGGGCAGGATGGCACCCAAACCCAAGAGGAGGAAGCAATAATGGCCAGGAGACAGAGCAGGTCAACGTCGTCCGCCAAGGCGGCAAGGAGAAAGGCGAGGAAGCGGAAGGGCGCGATAGCCGCGAGGAGGAAGAAGGAGTTCACCTACCGCGGATTCACCATGGAGGAACTGCAGAAGATGTCGCTGGACGAGATACTTCCCCTGATGAACGCCAGGACAAGGCGCTCGTACACACGCGGCCTCAATCCGGAGGAGCAGGTGTTCGTCGACCGCCTTTTGAGCGGCGACAAGCCGGTCCTGAAGACCCACAGGCGCGAGATAATAATCCTCCCGAACTTCGTGGGCAAGAAGGTCAGCGTCTACAACGGCAAGGAATACAGGGACGTTGAGATCAAACCCGAGATGATAGGCCATTACCTGGGCGAGTTCTCGCCGACCAGGGGACAGGTGAAGCACTCCGGGCCGGGAGTGGGCGCTACCAGGTCGTCCAAGTTCATGCCTTTGAAGTAGAAATGGTGAAGATATGGGATACACAGGGGACTTCGACTCGGAAAGGATGGCGCGCGCCTACGGCAAGGAGATGAAGATCTCCCCCAGGCACTCTGTCGAGATATGCAACACCATCAGGGGCATGCACGTCCTCGGCGCGAAGGACCTCCTGGAAGCCGTGATGGAGAAGCGCGAGCCCATCACCTTCCGCAGGTACAACAAGTGTGTCCCGCACCAGAAGACCAGCAAGGGGCCGGGCAGGTTCCCTGTCAAGGCCAGCAAGTTCATACTCGGGGTCATCGAGAGCGCTCAGGCGAACGCAGAGCGCAGCGGAATGGACTCCGAGGACATGCGAATAGTCACCGCGGCCGCGTCAAAGGGCCGAGTCACAAGGGGCTACATGCCCAGGGCCCACGGTCGCTGGGAGAGCTTCGACGAGGAGACCACGAACGTGGAGATCATATTGGAGATACTGGAGGACTGAGATGGCCGGCGAGAGGAAGTTCATTCAGGAGAACGTTCGACGCGTGCTGCTCAAGGAGCACCTGAAGGAACAGGTCAAGCGCGCGGGCTTCGGTGGAGTGGACATACAGCGCACCCCCATGGGGACGCGCGTCACCCTCATCACCGAGCGCCCCGGCCTAGTCATAGGCAGGAAGGGCAGCTCCATCAAGGCCCTCACCGACACCATTGAATTCGAGTACGGCTTTGACAAGCCTCAGGTGGAGGTCGTCGAGGTGGAGAACCCCAACCTCAGCGCCCAGATAATGTCCGAGAAGCTCGCTTCGGCCCTGGAGAGGGGCTGGCACTTCAGGAGGGCGGGTCACTCGACCGTCCGCAGGGTGATGGAGAACGGTGCAAGAGGCTGCCAGGTCATCATAGCCGGAAAGCTGACCGGCCAGAGGCACAGGACCGAGAAGTTCAAGGAGGGTCACATCAAATATTGCGGCGAGCCCAAGCTCCAGTGGATGGAGGAGGGCTACACCCCAGCCAAGCTGAAGCAGGGCATCATCGGCGTGAAGGTCCAGATAATGCACCCGGACGCGAAGCTCCCCGACGAGGTGGAGATCTTGGCCGCCGAGGACATGCCTCCGATGCCCCCGACCGAAAAGAATGGGGAACCGGAGGATAAAGCGTACGAAGAAGCTCCGGAGAAGGACCAGGAAAAGGGGCCGGAGCCAGCCGGCGAGGATGAGAAGAAGCCGGAGGGACAGGGACCCGCCGGGAAGCCAAAGGAGGGGCCATCCGGGCCCAAGACAGAGGAGGGGAGGCCCAGGGAGGAGGCCGAACCCGAGGCGGGTAAGCCGGAACCAAAGCCCGATGAGGCCAAACCCGGACCTGTAGAAAAGGCAGAGGAACCAGAGGCCGAACCCAAGGCTGAGCCAAAGAAGGAGGCTCCGCCCGAGCCTGAGAAACCGGACGGGAAGAAGGAAGCCCCGTCGGCCGAAAAATCACTATCACCAGAGAAAGTCAAGCAGGCGGTAGAGCCGCCTGCGGATAAGGCATCCGCAAAGGAGGGCGAACCAGCGGAGAAGAAGGCACCGAAGGATGCCGAGGCCAAGGAGGACGCAAAGGATGGCGTTGCTGAAGATAAGTGAGATCAGGGATATGAGCGAGGACGTTCGTGCCGAGAAGCTGAAGGAACTCAGGAACGAGCTCATGCACGAGAGAGGCATCGGTGCGATGGGCGGCGCCCCTGCAAGCCCCGGGAAGATACGCGCGCTGAGGAAGAACATCGCGAGAATACTGACGGTGCAGCGCGAGTTGGAGATTTCCAAAGGGCATAATGTCAAGGGGAAACCAGGTGCCCCCGGCAGGACCAAGGGGGTCGGCGAGTAATGGCTGAGATATGCTCCGTTTGCGGATTGCCAGGCGAGCTGTGCATGTGCGAGGAGATCGCCAGGGAGCAGCAGCAGATCACCCTGAGCAGTGACAGCAGGAGGTACGGTAAGGTAGTGACGGTCGTCAGCGGCGTCAACTCCAGCGACATCGACGTCAACGAGCTGGCCAGGACGCTGAAGACCGAGTGCGCCTCAGGCGGCACCATCAAGGACGGCAACATCGAGCTCCAGGGCGAGCACAAGAAGAAGGTCAAGGCCAAGCTGGAGAAGATGGGATTCAAGGTTCAGGTGAAGTGAGAATGAGAAACGCCGGGAATCTGGGCAAGCACGAGCTGATCGGGCTCGACGTCAGGGTGTACAAGGCAGATGTGATGGAATACGAGGGCCGGATAACAGACGAGACGATGAACACCTTCGAGATAACCGATGCCAGCAAGAGCAGGACAGTCCCCAAGACGGGCCGCAGCTTCGTCTTCGACCTGGACGGCGAGAACGTGACGCTGGTGGGCGACAGTATACGCTACAGGCCGGAGGACAGGACCAAGAAGGTCAGGTGAACGCATGGCTGATGATAAGAAGACAAAGGAAGATGCCAAGGCACCCGCGAAGAAGGACGAGTCCAGGAAGGAAGCGTCGCCGAAGAAGGACGAGGTCAAAAGGCAGACGCCTAAGAAGGAGGCGCCCGCCGCCGCGCCAAAGGGAGAGGCAAAGGAAGTGGACCCTGCCCCAAAGGCCCCTTCCAAGGAAGAGGGGGAGAAACCAAACTATCCGCACCCAAGGAAGCGGCTCCGAAGAGACAGGCGGCTTCAGTGAAGCCGGTCAGGAAGCCCAAGCCCCCGAGGAAGCCGATACCGAAGGGAATGGACATCGGGATTGACGTGGAACTTCCGAAAAAGGAATGCAAGGACCGCTTCTGCCCATTCCATGGCACGTTACCGGTACGCGGCCAGATCCTCGAGGGCATCGTGGTCTCCGACCGCATGCAGCAAAGCGTCGTGGTCAAGCGCGAGTACATGAGATTGAACAAGAAGTACGAGAGATTGGAGAAACGCTCGGGCAAATACCTGGCTCACAGTCCCCCGTGCCTCGGCACCAAGTCCGGGGACAGGGTGAGGATAATGGAATGCCGACCCCTGAGCAAGACCATCTCGTATGTAGTGATAGAGAAAAGGACCGGAGAGTGAACAATGAAAGGCGTGGCTGGCAGGCAGACGAGGGGCATCCCCAAGGGAGCGAGGCTGGACTGCATCGACAACACCGGCGCGAAGATAGTCGAGGTGGTCGAGGTCCCCAAGTACCACGGGACTCACAGGCGTTACCCGTCCGCCGGAATCGGCGACCTGCTCATAGTCAGCGTGAAGAAGGGCTCACCTGACATGAGGAAGCAGCTGGTGCATGCAGTCATAGTCAGGCAGAGAAGGCCCTTCCGCAGGTCCGACGGCACGATGGTCCAGTTCGAGGATAACGCGGTGGTCATCACCACCGAGAAAGGTGAGACCAAGGGTTCGGACATCAAGGGCCCGGTCGCCAGGGAGGCGGCCGAGCGATGGCCGAGGATAGCGGCCACAGCATCGATGATAGTGTGATAGCATGAACGAAAGGAACAGGACGACAGGCACCGGCGGCCACCGCATCCATGATGGCGTGATAGCATGAAGGACAAGACGACCAAGCAACCCAGAAAGCAGAGGAAGGCGCGATTCACCGCGCACGGCCATTACCGGAGGCGCTACATATCCAGCCACCTCTCCGACGCCCTCATCAAGGAATACAACGTGAGGACGATGCCGGTACGCAAGGGCGACGTGGTCCGCGTCGTCAGGGGCAACGAGGAGTTCAAGGACAAGGAATGCATTGTCACTGACATTTACACGAAGGAGCTGAAGATAGGCCTGGAGGGAGTGAACGTGAGAAAAGCGGACGGTTCCGAGGTATCAAGGAAGATCGACCCGTCAAACGTCATCATTGTGAAGCTCGACCTCTCCGACCAGAAGAGAAGGGACAAGCTGGACGCGCTCAGATCGGGGGGAATGATATGAGCAAGCACATGAAGCGTCTCACAGCTCCGATATCATGGCCGATATCGAGGAAGTCCAACGTCTGGGTCACCAAACCCGCACCCGGTCCCCACGCGGTCAGAAAGAGCATGCCCCTGCTCGTGATAGTGAGGGACCTGGCCGGATACTGCGACACGGCCCGCGAGGCAAGGAGGATCATCGGCGCCCGCAAGATCTATGTTGACTGCAAACCCGCCAGGGACTACAAGCTGCCGG
>LSSH01000079.1 GCA_001595885.1 Candidatus Proteinoplasmatales archaeon SG8-5
TGAGGTCTTGAAACGATTGGCCGGGGAGAGGCCCATCGCGGTCATTCTGGAAGACCTGCACTGGGCCGAGGAGTCCTCGCTGTTCGTGATCAACTACCTGGCAAGGAACGTAAGGGGCTCCCCCATCCTATTGCTGGGGACGCTGAGACCCAAGGAATCGGAGGTCCTCGAGGGGATCATAGAGGGCATGAAGGGGGAGGGGATACTCGATGAGATGGTCCTGGAGCATCTGGAACTCGGTGACACCGTCGAGATCATCAACAGGATGTTCGAGAACAATGATTTCCCTGACTCACTGGCCAAAGGCATGTTCGAGCAATCCAGGGGCAATCCCCTCTTCGTCATCGAGATGCTCAAGGGCATGCACGCCGACGGCAACATTGCGCGGCAGAGCGGCGGCTTCACCCTCGTCTCGGACTCGTATCATATCCCGGAGACCGTGGAGGAGGTTGTCAACCGAAGGCTCGGAGCCCTCGACGCCGACGCCATGGCCATGGCAGAGTACGCCTCCTGCGTCGGGCAGAGTTTTGACTCTGGCATAATGGGCTCAAATCGGATGATCGGCGAGCCCGGACAGTCCATCGAGCGGCTTGTGAGATCGGGCATCCTTAATAGCAGGAACGGTACACTGGAGTTCAGCCATGCCCTGTTCCAGAGCGTCATATACGAAAGTATCGGGGATAGGTGGAAGGTAGGTCATCACAGGGCACTCGGCGAGTACTTCGAGACCGCTTACGCCGATAACCCGGACGAGGTCATCTTCGAGCTGGCCAGACATTTCTCCAGGACCAATGAGCACGGGAAATGCGTCGAATACTGCACCCGAGCGGGGGAAAAGGCCGAGGGCTCGTATGCCTTGGAACGGGCGCTGGAGTTCTACGAAGCCGCCCTGGGTGCCCTGCCCGGCCTGGACAAGACCTTTGCGGCGGCCAAACGCCTGGACCTGCTTGAGAGGCTGGGAGATGTCAGGTCGGTCATGGGTCTTTACGACGACGCGATCGATGATTATCGGAGGGCGAAGGAGGCCGCGGAGGACAGAGTGTTCAAGGCCAGGATGCTTAGGAAGAGCGCCAATCTTCTCACGAACAAGGGCGACTTCGATGAATCCCTGAAGCAGACAAGGGAGGCAGCGGAATTGATTGATGGCAAGGCCCCAGTGGAGCTGGGAAAGATTTGGCTGGAAGACGGTACAACTTGCTTCAGAAAGGGCGATTTCGACAGGTCCATGACTATTTACAAAGAAGCCCTGGACGCCTTTACCCCCGAGGTCGGGACATATGACGCGGAGGTCGCCGCCACCCTCAACGGCATCGGGAACGTTCATTATCACAGGGGAGAGATGAGGGATGCGCTGGAATATTACAGGCGCAGCCTCGAGCTGAGCGAGAGGGTAGGGAACCCGAAGGAGATAGCTCTCCTGTTGGGCAACATGGGCAGCGTCACCCTCGGCCTCGGCAACATCAACGAATCATTGGATTACTTCCATAAGAGCCTGGAGATCCGCGAGAGGATCGGGGATATCCTTGGTATAGCCCAGACCGAGAACAACCTCGGGGTCATATTCCAGGACAAGGGCGAACTGGACAAGGCCCTGGAGCATTTCCACCGCGGGTTGGAGATAGCAGAGAAACTTGGGAGCAAGGTTGGTATCTCCATCCTCCTCTATAACATCGGCAACCTGTACCATTCCAAGGGCGAGCTGGACACGGCGCTGGGGATATACAATCGATGCCTTGAAATTCGCGACGAGATCGGTGACAGGCAAGGTCTTGCATACGCCCTTTACCTCATCGGCAGAATATTCAAGACCAAGGGGGAGAAGGCCAATGCCAAGAAGAACTACGAGGAGTCCCTGGAGATCAGCCAGGAGATCGGGGACAAGCAGATGTCCATCCATCCGCTCTGCAGTCTCGCAGAGTATGCGCTGGATGAGGAAGACATAGCCACGGCCAAAGGGCATGCGGAAAAGGCCGTGGGTATCGCGGTCGACCAGGGCCTGAGGGGCGAGGAGGGCCTGGCGCGGCGCGTGTTGGCGATGGTTCTCCGGCACTCGAAGGAGCTGGACAAAGCCGCTGAGGAGCTTGAGAGGTCCAGGTCGATACTCGAGGAGGTCGGGCACAGGGAGGAGCTGGCCAGGACCTTCAAGGAATACGCTTTCTTTTACAGGGCACAAGGCGAGCCCGTCATGACCAGGGAGAACATGGAGAAGGCCATATCCATGTTCGATGAGATGGGCATGAAGCTGTGGGCCGAGGATTGCAGGAAGGCGCTGGAGAGCCTGAGCTCAGGATGATATAATGGAGATAAAGGAAAGCATTGTGGATTGCATCGGTAACACGCCGCTCGTCTACCTGGACAGGTTTGCCCGAGGATCGGAGGCCAGGATTGCCGCCAAATTGGAGATGTTCAATCCCTTCAGCATGAAGGACAGGCCCGTCCTTTACATGATCAACGAGGCCGAGAGGCGGGGCCAGATAACGAAGGACACGACTATAATCGAAGCCTCCAGCGGCAACACGGCGATCGCCCTCGCGTCCATCTGCGCGATGAAGGGCTACCGACTCATCATCTGCATGTCGGAGATACAGAGCCTGGAGAGGAGGAAGATCATCAAGGCTTTCGGCGCGGAATTGGTTCTCACGCCCAAGGAGAAGGGGACCCTCGGGGCGCGAGAGAAGGCCAAGGAATTGCATGAGGAAATTTCCGATTCCTATTACATCTGCCAGCACTCGAACCCGGACAATATCCTGGCGCATGCGGAGACCACTGCTGAGGAGCTGTGGCGCGACACGGACGGTCGCATGGACGCGCTTGTCGCCGGGCTGGGCACCACGGGTACGGCGTCCGGCGTATCCAAGGTCCTCAAGCCCAGGAGGCCCGAGCTCAGGATCATCGGCATCGAACCGGCCAACGCCCCGTTCCTGTCAAGGGGCATCTTCAACCCGCACAGGATGATGGGCACCGCGCCTGGTTGGGTTCCGGACCTCTACGACGAAAGCCTCGTCGACGAGATCGTCCTGGTCTCGGAGGAGGACGCCTTTGCGGCCTGCAGGCGCCTGGCAAGGGACGAGGGCATACTCGTGGGCATAACATCGGGGGCAACCGCCCACGCCTCCCTGGAACTGGCGAAGAGACCGGGTTACGAAGGCAAGCTCATCGTCTGCATGTTCGCGGATTCAGGCGAGAGGTACCTCAGCGTGGACGGTCTTTTTTGAGTGCGTTAACGCAAGCTTCTTATGGGCTTCCCGCCTTTATATGCCAACGAGGTGGAGACATGAAGCTCAAGTTCCTCAGCTTGTTAATCGCGTGCGTAACGGTCTTCGGCACGGTGACTGTCATGGGGGTCAGCGTGGTAAATCCTGAGGAGCCAATCGATACGTCTGTACTTAACGGACCACTGGATACACCTGCCCCTGACGAGTCGTTGAACATCACTGGATGGCCGAAGGACCTCGGCGATTACATCCGTTCCTGTCCCATCATATTCGACATTGACGAGGACGGCTCCAACGAGATAATCCAGGGGTGCTATCGCAATCCCGGCTCGGGAGGATACACACATATTTGGAACGAGGACGCCACCAACGTTCCAGGCTGGCCCAACACGATGGCCGGTGACCCCAGCTGCTCATCGAGCGCCATTGGCGACGTGGACGGCGACGGCGATTGGGAGGTCGTCACGACCACCTTCCTGGCCGGCCAGATCTGGGTCTGGCATTGGAACGGGACCTTGATGTCCGGTTCCTGGCCCATCAATTTCGGCTACTTCATCAGGGCCAATCCTTTGCTGGCCGATGTGGACGGTGACGGCGACGGCGAGATAATCGTTGTCGCGGCCGACCCGGACAACATCTACGATGGCGTGCACTGCTTCCAGCACGACGGGACCTTGGAATGGCACACCTTCATCGAGAATTGCCAGGCCCCGCCTGCGGCGGCCGACCTTGACGGCAACGGCGACGTCGAGATAATCATGGGTGCGTGGACCGATACATACGTTCTACGCGGCAGCGACGGGGCCATCCTGGACTCCGTCGCCGGCGGAAGCCACAAGGGCGTTTGTGTCGGAGACCTGACCGGTGACGGCGACCTGGAGGTCGTCGGCGCGGCCTCCATGAATGCCAGGGCTTTCGAGTTCGACGGTACATCGATCAATGTTGTCTGGACCAGATCCGCTGGCGTTAACTTGGGCACTTATGGACAAGCCAGCATTGGCGACCTTACAGGTGACGGAACGCTCGAATCGTTCTTTCTCAACGGTCCTGATAATACTATTTACGCCTTCGATTCTGCCGGCAACCCGCTGAGCGCCCTGGGCTTCCCGAAGCAACTGGTCCAGGGGACGCCCAGTGCGACCGACCCCCAGAGTGCCCCGTCAATAGGCGACATAGACGGCGACGGCGATATGGAACTGATGTGCGGCTCGACCTCCAACAGCACCGGGGCTCCCGGTCTGATACATGCCTGGCACCACGACGGCTCGCCCGTTGCCGGCTATCCCCTGGACCCGGACCCCACAACCACCGACCCGGAGACCGAGTGCATCTGCACGCCCACGATGACCGACCTGGATTCGGACGGCGACCTGGAGATAATGTGCGGCGTCAACAAGGTCAACCGGTTTTATATATGGGACTATAACGACACTTACAACGAGGACAACATCGAGTGGGGCTTGTTCAGGCACGACGACCAGTGCTCCGGACTGGCCAAGCAGGCGCCCAAGCTCGATGGCATCGCCCTTCCAGCCTTCGTCGAGGTCGGCGAGACCCTGCTGGTGCAGTTCACGGCCCACAACCCTGACAACATGCCCTTGCGATATTACGTCAGGCAAGTGCCAGCGGGAGCGAGCGTCAACCTCGCTACCGGTCTGTTCTCATGGACGCCAACGGCCGGCCAGCTGGGCACCTACAAGATGTACCCTTTCCTGACCGACGGCATGCGACAGGACCACCTGGTCTGGAACATCGAGGTCGTGGACTCGACCAAGTTCGACATACCGGTCGTAGACGGCTGGAACCTCATCTCGTATCCGATCGATGTCAGCGGGAATGCGACCGGTGTCCTGGACGATTCCTTGCGCGGGGACGGTACTACAACCTGGGATATCGTTCAATGGTGCGACCCTCTGACCGATGAATGGAAATCCTACGCGGACTTCAAGCCAAGTGCCCTGAATGACCTGGCACCCGTTGACAACACTATGGGCCTGTGGGTGCACGTAACCGCGGTCGGCGACGGTTTCCTCACTGTCGGAACAGGAGTGGTCCCGGCATCGACGAACATCCAGCTCTTTGCGGGTTGGAACATGGTCGGATACCCGTCCCTGACCCAGCGGCAGATATCAACCGCTTTGGCCGGAACAGGCTACGACCGACCAGTGGAGGGCTTCAGCGCCGCCGCCCCCTACAGGACCACAGAGCTCGCCGACACCTACATGATGACTGCCGGAGAAGCCTACTGGATACATGTGCCTGCGGACACGATATGGGTAGTGAACTGGTAAGGAAGCCGAGGACACCCCTATCATGTATCCAGGTTGACATCCCCTCTATGATTCGATATACCGATGAAAAAAGAAAAGAGAACAAAAGAAGATAAAGAAAAGAAATACTAAAGAAAAGAAAGGCACCTGTTCTTTGGTTTACCTGCCATAGCCCTCAGAAATTATATTAACGACCGAACACATCTCTCCGCCAATGGAAGAATTGGACCTGATTGAGCCCGAACTCATCGGTCGCGAGGAAGAACTCCAAAAGCTCATCAAATCGTTAGACAAGGCCATTGAAGGCAAGGGCTCCACCGTCTTCATTACCGGTGAAGCTGGCATCGGCAAGACCAGGCTTGTTTCTGAATCCATAAAGGCCGCCGAGTGCGAAGGCGCGTTGATCATCAAAGGTTGGTGCCTGGCCGAGAGCCTGGAGCCGTTGTTTCCAATCAAGACTGCCTTGAGGGAAGCCGGCCTGCTGCATCTCATCTCAGGTGAGCCCCCGCCTCTGGTCGTGTCCGTGTACCTGATGAACGACGGCGGCGTGCCCATATCAAAGCACGAGAGGGAGGAGCTGGGATTCGATCCTATGATATTCTCCTCGATGCTCAGCGCGGTGGGCAACTTCGTCAAGGACGCCATGCAGATGGTGGACAACGTTGAGAGGACAGGCGGCTTGAACATCCTGGGATACCAGGAGTACAAGATAATCTTAGAGGAATTGCACGGCCTTCACCTGGCAGTTGTCACCAAAGGGGCGATGAGCGAGTTCCTGGTCAGCGACATGAAAGAGGTCCTGGCCGAGGTCAAAAGACAATACGGTGACGTTCTCGCGGATTGGAGCGGCTCGATGGCCGAAGTGGCAGGGATCGAGGACATTGTTTCCAGCCTTGTCAGAAGCGGGAAGTACAACGGCGAATTCCTTGCGGATGACGCGAAGCTCAAACAGGAGAACCTTTTCGACAACGTTCTCCTGGGCATCCAGAGGGTATGTGTCGATAGACCGCTGCTGTTCTTCCTAGATGACCTGCAGTGGGCTGACCCCAGCTCCCTGGCGCTGCTCCATTACCTCACAAGGAACACAAGGGACCACAAGGTCCTGTTCCTGGGGACCTACAGGCCTGAGGATATCGTGGAGACGTCCGAGGGCAGGACCCACCAGCTCGTGACCACGATGCAGAACATGAACCGTGAGAACTTACTGGAGAACATCGAGTTGACAAGAATGGGCCCTGATGATACGGCCATGATGATCAGGTCAGCCCTGGGAAACACGTCCTTCGACGATGTGTTCCTGGATAAGATATTCAGGGAGACTGGGGGCACACCCTATTTCATTCTCGAGGTCGTCAAACTCCTCATAGCGGACGGTTCGATATCCAAGAACGACGACGGCTCCTGGGTGTTGAGGACCGAATTGGCAGAGCTGAACATCCCAACGAAGATCTATGACGTTGTCAAGAGAAGACTGGACAGACTGATGAAGGAACAGAGAAGGATCCTCGATTATGCCAGTGTCGTCGGTGAGGAATTCCGGTCCGATTTGGTCGGGAAGGTCATGGATATCGACAAGCTGAGATTGCTGGAGTCCCTCAACGAGATAGAGAGGTCGCACAGGCTCATCCGCTCCATCGAACAGAGGTACGTCTTCGACCACGCCAAGATAAGGGAGGTCCTGTACAACGGGTTGATGGAGGAACTGAAACAGGAATACCATCGGATCGTCGCGGATACGCTGGCGGAGTTCCACAAGGACGAAATGGATGATATCGTTAACGAACTCGCTTACCATTACTTTGAGGCGAAGGACGAGAGAGCCGGAGAATACCTTGTGAAGGCAGGCGACGATGCCAAGGAGAAGTATGCGAACGAGGAGGCCATCAAGTTATACACTGACGCGTTGAAGTTCGTGAATGACGAATCCAAGGTCGGTATCTATGAGAGCCTGGGAGCCGTCCAGGTACTCATCGGGAAATACGATTCGGCAATAAAGAGCCATGAGAAAGCGATAGAGCTGACAGAGGATAACGAGGTGAAGGCAAGGAACACGCGTTGGAGCGCCCGCGTCCACTCGAGGAAGGGAGACTACGACAAGTCCCTGGAACTGCTGGCCACCGCCAAATGTCTGGTGGAAGAGGGGACCGCCGAATACTGGAAGATATTCCTCGGCGAGGGCCATTCCTCTTTCTGGAAGAACGACTATGACCGGGCCTTGTCGATATTCAACGAAGCAATAGAGGCGCCGGAGGACTCGGCGATCGAAAAGGTGGACATCTGCAGGGCTCTGAGGGCCATCGGCAACATTTCTCAAAATATGGGTGACGACGAGAAGTCCCTCGAATACCAGCAAAGGAGCCTGGCAGTTGCCGAGGAGATAGGCGATGACGATAACATCTCGGCGGCGTACAACAACATCGGCATCGTCTATTACAACAGCCACAACATGGATTCCGCACTGGATTATTTCCAGCGCTCGATGGAGATATCCGAGAAGATGGGCGACCTGATGAGCGTCGCGATGACGACCCTCAACATAGGCAACATCCACTATTGCATCGGCGAGATGGACAGGGCGATGGATATGTACGACCAATGCCTATTAGTCAAGAAGAAACTGGGAAACCTGGGCCAAATGGGTTTGCCCTACGCTTGCAAGGGATTCGTTGACATGGCGCAAGATAGACCCGATTCCGCGCTCGAGAACTTCCGCCAGGCCCTGGAGTTGTGCAGGGAGGCCGGGAACGTCCCCATGTCAAGCTACTCGTTGTCACTCCAAACCGAGGCCCACCTGGCACTGGGTAACCACGGGGAGGCCCTCAATACTGCCGAAGAGGCCATGGAGTTGATAGGGGACCTGAAGATCAAGAGCCTGAAGGGCGGGGCCCACCGCGCCATCGGAATGACCTACAGGGACATGAAGGACCACGCCAGGGCGGTCGAGGAGTTCGACAAGGCCATGAAGATATTCGAGGAGGACGGTGCCCTCAGGGAACAGGCCAAGACCAACTACGAATACGCCTTCCTCCTGAAGGACATGGGTGAAACCGAGAAGGCAAGGGAGCGCATGGGAAAGTCAATGGTCGAGTACGGCCGAGAGGGCGTCAAGTATTGGGAGCTCAAGTGCCTGAAGGCGCTGCAGGAGATGTAACCCCCTCAGGATTAATGAAAGCGAAGCCTTTTTCCAAATACTTACATCAGGGTCCCATGAGGCCGAAGCGCCGCCCGTACGTTCACGACGATTTCATCCGCATCCGCGATCTCCTAGTAGAGACCCACAGGGCTTTTCACCCACCTGTCAACTGGGGCATAGAGCGGTGGAACTACGCCAGGTATTTTGTCGCCCCCATGCTCGGATCCTGGGGGGACGAAGGCCAATCAGTGGAAGACAGCCTGGCGGCCATCCGCTTGTGGGAGGAGATGAACGGCGTGTGGGAGACTGAGGATGGGGAGATAGCCGGCGTGGTCTGCATCGAGCACCCCGACGTCAACCACCCTGGTTACGGCGAGATATTCGTGCAGCGGCATCCCGAGCACATCTACCTGCTTGAAGACATGCTGGCCTACGGCGAGGAGCGATTCGCCAACCCAAGAACGGGTCGCGTGCACATCTGGGTGTGCGGCGGAGACGTATCCCTTTTAAAGGCCGTGAGGATGCGGGGCTTTGTCAAAGAAGAATCCAAATCACACGCAGGCCAGGAACTCGAACTCAGTGAGATCCCCAGGCCTGAACTGCCCCCGGGCTTTGAGATTTTGACCATGGCCGATGAGTGCGACGTAGACAAGCGTCGCGAGATATTCGGTCGCGCATTCGACCACCCGGAGCCGAAGGAATGGCCCTCCAGGTTCGCCTACGAGGAGTTGATGCGCGCTCCCGATTATGAACCGGAGAACGATATTTTCATCAAAGCGGATGACGGCACCTATGCGGCCTGCTGCATCATCTGGTACGACGACCACAACAAGATCGGCCACATGGAGCCGGTCGGTACCCACCCGGAATACCGAAACCTCGGTCTGGGCCGCGCCATCGTCTACGAGGCACTCCGCCGCATGAGGGCCCTGGGCGCAACGACCACCCCCATGGAGGGCGGCCACGAGCCCTTCTACGAGGCCATCGGCTTCAAGACGGTAAGGACCTGGACGCGGTGGGAGAAGGATGTGTAGCCTCGCAAGTAGGAGGACCAGTGCCCGGACCGAAACCTCAGTAATCATTTTAACATTCAACCTCATTTCTCCTGCCAATGGAGGAGTTGGCTTTTCAGCAACTGGAATTTATCGGCCGCAAGGGAGAGCTCAGCCGGCTGGAAGGCTCTCTTGAAGAAGCGGTCGCCGGAAGGGGCTCGACAGTACTGCTATCGGGCGAGGCCGGCATAGGAAAGACGAGGCTGGTCGAGGAATTCCGTAAGAAGGCTGGCGCCAAGAACGCAAAGGTCCTATCAGGTTCTGCCTCGGCAGAGATGGCAAATCCATTTCTCGTCTTCTCGATGGCCATGGAGAGTATAATGGACAGGCCTCTTTTCATCGAGGAGATGCACACCTCCTTCACAGAGGTCTTCGCGGTCAATCGCACAGGGCTGCTGGTCGCCGAGGCCGTTCCTGAGGGCGAGGCCCTCGACGCCGACATCTTCGCAGGAATGCTCTCCGCTGTCCAGGACTTCGTCAGGGACTCGTTCGACAGCAGCGGAGAAAAACGTTCCGGCCTGGGCAGGCTGGAGTACGGCGACATGAAGATATTGATAGAGCACGGCTCCAGGCTGTTCCTCACCGCGGTGTTCCGGGGTACCGAGCACCCCGGCATGAAGGATTTACTCAGGAGGACCTTGGACGACATTGAGGAGCGATACGGCGATGTTCTCGAATCCTGGTCAGGTTCCGTGTCAGAGGTCGCCCCCGTCAAGGAGGAGATATTACGGCTGGCCGGAACCAAGTTCCTGGTCAAGCGGGACCTCGAGGGATTGAAGCTGGAGAACGAGAGGATACGTATCGCCGACCATGTATTGGAGACGCTTGAAACCGCGACCGAAACCCAGCCGCTCCTCCTGATACTGGAAGACTTGCACTGGGCCGAGGAGTCCTCGCTCTTCGTTCTCAATTACCTGGCCAGGAACGTCAGGGACAAGAGGATTCTGATCCTGGGCACGCAGAGGCCGGACGAAGACCGGGTCCTGCAGGATACGGTCGCCAGTATGAAGGACGAGGGCATACCCTTGACAGAGATTAAGGTCGAGAAACTAGGCGGAGAGGATGTGGGCTCCCTGATCGATGAGATGTTCACCCCCAACCGGTTCCCGCCCGAGTTCGTTGATAGACTGGTTGGCCGGTGCGGGGGAAATCCCTTCTTCGTCATCGAGATGCTCAAGCAGATGCTGGACGAGGGTACGGTCGCGAGGAAGGATGGAGACTTTGTGCTCGAGAGAGAGGATTATGTCATCCCGACCACGGTCGAGGACGTGGTGCACCAGAGATTGGAGGCGCTTGAGCCTGAGGCCATTGCGTTGGCCGAGTATGCCTCCTGCATCGGCAGGGTATTCGGAAGGGACGTGGCCTTCTCCCTCGAATCGCTCACCGATGCACCCTCGGCCCTTGGGAGTTTGAAGAGCACCGGCATCGTGACAGCGGACAACGGCAACGCTGAGTTCACCCATGCGATTTTCCAGGAGGTCATCTACACCGGCATCGGCGACAGGTGGAGGTCCGTCTATCACAAGAGCATAGGCGAACACTTCGAGTCGACCTACGGGACATCGCCGGACGATGTCCTATATGAACTGGCAAGGCACTTCTCCCGGAGCAACGAGCATCAGAAGGCCTTCGATTATTGCCTGAAGGCCGGAGCGAAGGCGGAGAACGCATTCGCCGCAGAGCAGGCCATCGGGTTCTATGAGACCGCGGTCCGGCTGATTCCCAACATCAGGTCGGGCGCGGGGGACAACCAGGTCGAGATACTTGAGCGGCTGGGCGGGCTCAATTCCCTCGTCGGCAGGTATGATATGGCCATCGAGAGCTATGAAAAGGCCGGCGCGACAGCACAGGACGCCGCGACAAAGGCAAGCATGCTCAGGAGGGTTGGCTGGACCTACGGGAAGATGGGTGAATTCGACAGGTCGTTGGAGGTGCTGGCCCAGGCGAAGGAGATGGCCGAGGAAGGCAGCGTCGAGTACGGCAGGATACTGTCCAGCGAGGGCTATCCGCATTACAGGAAGGGGGAGTTCGACAAGGGCCTGGAGCGGTACGATGCAGCGTTGAAGATATTCGAAAAGGGCGGGGGCCAGCAGAAGGACATCGGAAACGTGCTGAGGTCCATCGGCACGATCCTCCTCAACAAGGGCGAGTTCGACAGTGCATTGGAATACTTCCACAAGAGCCTGAGCGTGATGGAAGGGATAGACGAGCACCACGGCGTTGCCGCCTCGCTGAACAACATCGGGAATGTTTATGATTATCAGGGCAAGCTGGAGAACGCCCTGGAGTATTACCAGCGCGTCCTGGGGATAGAGGAGAAGATAGGCCACAGGGACGGCATCGCCATCGCCCTGAACAACATAGGCAACATGCACCTGGCCATGGGCCACCCGGACAAGGCCCTCGAGTTCTTCGAGCGCAGCCTCGGTATCAGGGAGAACATCGGCGATAAGCCCGGAATCGCCATGTCACTCACCTGCATAGGTCTGGTCCACCAGAGCAGGGGCGAGTGGGACAAGGTGCTCGTACTCTACCGGCGCAGCCTGGAGCTCAACGAGAGCGTGGGCGACATGCACGGCACCGCCCTTTCCCTCAACAACATCGGCCAGGTGTACAGGTACAAGGGAGAGGTGGACAGGGCCCTTGAGCACCACAATAAGAGCCTGCGGATATGCTCGGAGATCGGAGACAAATGGCTCGATGTCCACAACCGCTGCGGCCTGGCAGAGGCATATCTGGACCTCAAGGACACTGATAAGGTCCTGGAGAACGTCGACATGGCCACCAAAACAGCCTCGGAGATAGGGGCCAAGGCGGAGGAGGCCTGGACCCACAGGATACTAGGCATGCTGCACCGCGAGACCGGGGATTGGGTCGAGGCCGAAGCAGAGTTCGGTAAGGCCAGGACCATCCTGGAGGAGTTCGGCGAGAGGATAGAGCTGGCCGGCCTCCACTACGAATACGGCCTGATGCACAAGGCCAAGGGAGACTCAGCCAGGGCCGAAGAGTTCCTGCGAAAGGCCCTTGCCGACTTCGAGGGCATGGGCCTGGACATGTGGGCTGACAAGTGCAGGAAGGTGCTGGAAGTTCTGTAGGGGAACTACGGGTCAGATAACTTTCGATAGCTAAAGCTCATGCTGGTTAATTACATGGAAATAAGGAAAAGCCATACTGCAACGTGAACTGGTTAGTTACGATTCTTATCGGTTCACGTCTTGCATGTCTTTTCCTTCGATTGCTAAAGCTCATGGATACTGATTGTTGACAAATTAAGGAAAAGCCATACTGCAACGTGAACTGGTTCGTTGCGATTCTTATCGGTTCACGTCTTGCATGTCTTTTCCTTCGATAGCCAAAGCTCATGCATGCTCATTGTTGACAAATTAAGGAAAAGCCATATACAACCTGTTAAACGGACAAGCCGAATACGTCCAGCGTCAAGTACTATAGTGGCTATGACGATTAGTAACTGCGGGCTGAATGCGTCGCACCAAGGCACTTCGCACTTACACCCCAGTTCTATCAACCTCATCTTCTATGAGAGTCATAAGGTGCCTCGTTTTAGGGGTGGCTTCGGGCTTAGATGCTTTCAGCCCTTATCCATTGCGGCGTGGCTGCCCAGCAATGCCCTGTCGGACAACTGGTAAACTAGAGGCCACGAAGCCCCGTTCCTCTCGTACTAAAGGCTCCTTCCCCGCAGGCACCAACGCACTTCCACCAAAAAGCAACACAACTGTCTCACGACGTTGTAAACCCAGCTCACGATCCCTTTTAATGGGCGAACAACCCCACCCTTGGCAGCTGCTGCACCACCAGGATAGGAAGAACCGACATCGAAGTAGCAAGCCGCTGGGTCGATATGAACTCTTGCCAGCGACAACTCAATTATCCCCGGGGTAACTTTTCTGTTATCAACCTCTCCCACAAATGAAATAGGTTGGTTCGCTAGGCCCTGCTTTCGCATCGTGGATTGTTATTGGGCCAATCCACGTCAAGCCGGCTTTTGCCCTTGCACTCAACGGTAGATTTCTGACCTACCTGAGCCGACCATTGGGCGCCCTTGTTATTTTTTCGAGGGCGTGGCGCCCCACCCAAACTGCCCACCTATCGGTGTCCTTCCGGAGAAGTGAGTATTACAATGCTGAAAGGGCAGTGTTTCACTTTTGACTAGTTCCGGGCTGGCGCCCGGCGTTCAACATCTCCTGCCTACTCTACACATCCAATATCGCAATACAACGACAGGCTGCAGTAAAGCTCCACGGGGTCTTCGCTTTCAGGTGGAAGGTACTGGACTGTGCACCAGTAATGTCAGTTTCACCGGCTTCCAGGCGGGGACAGTAGGACTCTCGTTGGGCCTTCATGCGAGCCGCCAATTAAGCGGCAAGGTATTACGCTACCTTAAGAGGGTCATAGTTACCCCCGCCGTTTAACGGTCCTTCTTCCGGTTGAAACCGGGTT
>LSSH01000080.1 GCA_001595885.1 Candidatus Proteinoplasmatales archaeon SG8-5
AGGGCGGCGAGGGCCAACTCTCCTTCATCGTCGATGTCCTGCTCCCTCAGCCAGACCATGGCGCTGTCAGCCTCGTCTAGAGTGTCGATGCCCAGGTTTGTAGAGATGGCCATAAGGGCCCAGGCAGTGTCCTCCACGGTTCCGAAGCTTCCATCATCATTCTGTTTTGAAAGGAGAGCATTCAGCTCTTCCCGGAGGTCGGTGCCCATCACATCCAGCGCGAGTATCGATTTCGCATCCTCCTGGACCGACCCCCACTCATATTCAACCTCCATATATCGAATCCATTCCATACCCCTTAAAGCAGGTTCAAAATCTGGTCCGTTTCTGCTGGCCAAAGAATATGTGGCCAGCGCTGTGTCGGAAACGTCGTCGTTCCAGCTCCCGTTGGGATTCTGACTGGCTAATAGGCCATCTTCGACGGTCTGCTGAAGGCTAATGTTTACATTGGTTATGATTATCAAAGGTGCAAAACCATCAACCCTGGGCAGGCCTACGTAATAATTGTCCGCGGTCCAATTCCCGGCGGCCTCGGCTCCCGTGTAAAGTGTACCGTTTAAATCATAATCGGCTGATGCATTGGTGTGCTTCGAAATCGCTAGGTTCGAAATCACGGTGGTGTCGATGTCATCCTCCCAGCTGCCGTTCTCCTCCTGTTCCACCAACAGCTCGTACAGGAGGAAGTCCGGGAGGTCCACGAAATCGGATTCGAGCCCGTCCGGAACCATTGCGTCCATCGATGCCCCGGACTGCTCACCGCCTGACCTGCCATCGTAGAGGCTCGCATACTCGTCCAGCGGGGTCCTCTGGTCGATGAAGCCGTAGGCAACGACAGACATGCCCAATATTATCAATACAGCCATTGCCACGACCAGAAGTCTCCCCTTTCCAGTCATGCTTAAACCATGCTTGAAGTATATTAAAAGGTTTGTGGCACAACCATCCAATTAAGGCAGGCCAGCGCCCATGTACGGCCCGACCCTTTCGAACCCTAATTTACGGTAATATTCTCGCGCACCGACCCCGCTCATCACCAGCATTCGGTCCATGCCGGCCTCGGCGGCCAACTCCCTGCAGCGCTCGATCAGCGCCTCCCCGAAACCCCTGTGCTGTAGCGACGTGTCCTTCAGCTCCGATATTGGCACCTGCTGGCTGACCGTCCGCAATTCTCTAATGACCGCGGAGCCCTCCATCTCTGACCTATGGGCATTCCCGGAAGGCATCCTGAGCCTGGCAAAGCCGACGAGGATGTCCTCCCCGACATCCTCGAAGGAAACGAAGTATTCGGTTCCGCCGGAGGCCTTGTATTCATCTGTCAGCAATTCGATGTGCTTCGGTTCCTTACCCTTCAGGTAATTGTGTCCGGCCTCACGACATCTGATGCACCTGCACCTTTCGCCGCGGCGTTCCAGTTCCCATTGCACAAGTTCTCTAAGGTGGCTTTTCTTACCGCCTGCCTCAATGAGCTGGACTGGTATGTCCCGCTGTATCCGCTGGATGCGCGTCCATCTTGGCAACCCGGCCTTCACATCGGCAAGCAGGCTTACCAGCTGTTCGGTGGAGTAAGGTTCGTATTCCCCCGCCTTCCAAAGGGCATGAAGTTTTGTACCTTCGATGACGAGCGTTGGATAAATCTTCAACATGTCCGGCTTGAACGCCGGGTCCGTGAAGAGGCGCTTGAAGGTCTGGGCATCCGACCCAGGGGTTTCGCCGGGAAGACCGGGCATCATGTGATAGCCCACCTTCATCCCGGCATCCCTGGCCAATTGGCTGGCCAAAGCGGATTCGGCGGAACCGTGCCCTCTCTCCATCCACTCCAATGCTTCATCGCTCAACGTTTGGACACCCAACTCGACTCGGGTGGATCCAAGTTCCAGGGTAACGTCGATCTGCGTTTGCAGGAAATGGTCGGGCCTGGTCTCCACGGTCATTCCGATGCACCTGTGTTGTGAGGTCTCGTTCTTATTATGGGCATTGGCCAGGCTATCGGATTCAACACCATTCATCGCGTCGAAACAACCCTTCACGAATTCGGATTGGTATTCTGGTTCTCTTGCGGTGAAGGTCCCGCCCATGATGATGAGGTCGATCTTGTCCGTGGGATGTCCGATGGCTTCCAGCTGCTCCAGCCTTGAACGTACCTGACCCTGCGAATCGAAATCCCACATAGCAGCCCTGAGCGCGGCCGGCTCCCGCCCGGTATAGGATTGCGCAGTTCCCTTCTCTATACCGCCTGGACAATAGGCACAACTGCCGTGCGGACAATCGTGAGGGGACGTCATCACCGCCACCACTGCCACACCGCTTATTGTACGGACAGGCTTCGTCCTGAGCAGCCCCTCGACCTCGTCCAGATCCTCCTCGGAGACGCTTGCGAGTATTTCAGCGTTGCTGGGTATCCTATCCATTCTGTGAGCCCTGCAGAGGCGAGTCTTCAACCTTTCCAGGTCATCCTTTGAAGAGACATCACCGGCCAAAATCCGATGTATGATCTCCTCGAAATAGTCCATGTGTAGACATTATTGCTCCCCAAATAAACTTATTTATATCATATTCTGATATGGCATGCGTGGGCCAACAAACGCAAATATCGAATGTGATTCGATGTCAGGTTCACGTGATTTGACGATTGTTGTTTCGAAGGGGTGAGGATAGCTGGGTCCAGAATCGAACGAGGACGCGAAGAAATGCCCGGTCTGCGGCGGAGACATTGATTCAGAATCAGGCAAATGCGGCGTATGCGGCGCTGGGGCCATACCAAAGGGGAAGAAGAAGGGTAAAAAGCTGCAAATCTCACTAGGGAAATCCACAACCAAGACCGAAGAGGACGCGCCCAAGGAAAAAACCAAAAGCGATGTTGTGACCGTTGACGCGGTCGTTGAAGGGGACATGGGCTTTGTAGAAGAAGCCCCAAAAGAAGAAAAAAAGAAGGCCGAAATCCCGACCAAAGAATCCAAATCCGCAGGTGAGAAACCGCCGGAGGGCGAGAAAGACGAGGCCCTGGCCAAATGGCTGGCCGGCGAGGGGGACAGCAAGGACCTCGGTAACCTTATGGGATCCGATAAGGAAGGAGGAGCCCCCATGAAAGGCCCTGCCAGTAACGATAAGAAACCCACCGGTGACAAGAGCACGGAGGCCTTGAAGAAGTGGCTGAGCGGCGAAGAGGAAACCTTGGAGGATTGGCTCGGTGTCCAGCCCGACCAAGGAAAGCTCAAGGGTCCGGTGGACAAGAAGCTCGCGGAAAAGGACAAGCTTCTGGGCGAACGCGAAAGGGCTCTTAAAGATAAGGAGGACGAGATCGAAGGCGCTCGGATTGAGGCTGAGGAGGCAAAAAAGCTGTTCGAGGAGGCTGCCAAGCAGGTCGAACTCGGAGATTTTGATGCAATCGGCCTCCTGCAGGAAACCGCGAAGTTGAACAAGGAATTGCAGAGCGAAATCAGAAAAAGAAAACGTCTGGAAGATGAGATCCAGCAGGTCAAGAAGGGCAGCATCGCGGTCATCAAATATGTCAAGGCCCAGCAGATGCAGCAGAAGGGTGGCGCGGCCCGTTCACTGAAGAAGAAACTTGACGATGAGGCTGCAAAGCGGGAGAGGGTCGAGATCGAGCTGGAGAAGAGCCAGGAGATGCTGGATGCTCTGAAGAAGGAGATGGAAAAAGGCCTGGACAAGGTCCCCCAAGACGCTAAGAAGGTCAAGAAATTAGAATTGGAGCTGATGGAGGAGAAGAAGAAGCTCGAGGCCAGGGAGAAGGAGCTGAAGGCAGAACAGGAGAAGATTGCCAAGGCAAAGGCTGAGGGCACCACTGGCGGGGAGGCCAATGCCGAGCTCCAGCAGAAGATGGTCGCGGAATTGAGCGCGAAAGAGCGCGAGTGGATAGAGAAGGAAGCCGACCTCAAGAACAGGATATTGGACCTGGAAGAAAAACTGAACGAGAGCGAGATAGACAGGAAATTACAGGAGGACACCACCAGTCTAAAAGGTAAATCCGAGGGTGAGATAAGTGCCGACCTGGAGAAGAAGGTGAGGGAGCTTCAGGTCAAGGAGAAGTCATTGCTCGTCCGGGAGGACGAGATCAAACGTCTTAAAGAACAGTTGAAGGTCAAGGAGGAAGAGCTCAAGAAGGTCAAGGAGCCAATGCAATACAAGGAAGACGAGATACTAAGGCGAGAGGAAGACCTGGTCTACCGGGAGCAGATGCTGATTGAGGAAAGGCGCAAAGTGGAGGAGGCAATGCGCGAATCCGGCAGCATGGAAGCCCATGAAATGAAAAAGAAGCTCGAAGAGCTTCAGATGCAGATCAACAGGAAGGAGGAAGAGCTCAGAACCAAGGAAGTGTACATCAGGAACAAGACCGAAGAGCTCAAACTAAGGGAGAAGGGCCTTATTGAGGAGGAGATCGAGGCAAAGGAGGAGGACCGCAACCTCGAGCTGCAGATCGAGAAGGTGAAAACAGGCGACCGGCGACTGGACGACCTAATGCTCGGTGGTATCCCCTTCGGAACCAACATCTTGATTTACGGACCCCCCTTTACAGGAAAGGAGGTCACTATAAACACCTTCGTTGCAGAAGGTTTGAAGAAGGGCGTGCCCTGCATATTCATCATAACCGACAAGATGCCGTCCGAGATTCGAGAAGAGATGATGTTCCTCCTCTCAGGTTTCGAGGAATACGAGAAGATGGGCCTGGTCAAGTTCATCGATGCTTATTCGAGGAGCATCGGCATCGAGGACGTGGAGCCGAACGTCAACTATGTCGACGACCCCACCGACCACGAGGCCATTATGAAGGCCGTCGATGCAGCTGGTAAAGAACTGATGAAGACCCACAAGTATTACCGCCTTGCCTTCCGTTCCATCTCCACGCTCATCGCATACATGGACTCTGGTTCGGCCTTCAAGTTCCTGCAGCCCTTCGCGGGAAAGCGCAAGCGCGAGCGTTCAGTTGCGATGTACGCGATAGAGAAGGGAATGCACGACGAGCAGGACATACAAATGATCGGCAGCGTCATGGACGGCATGATAGACTACAAGGTCGAGCAGCTCAAGACGTTCCTGTCGATCAAGGGCATCGGGGACGTTCAGAGCAGGGCGTGGATAGATTATACCTATAGCAAGCAGGGCCTGTCGATCGGTTCGTTCAGTCTGGACCACATTCGTTAGACCATACTTGGTAAACCCATAATTTCAAAGATTGTTATTGATAACCGGGTAACACCAGTTTCCTTACGTATTCTAACCCCGTTAGCTCCGCCCCCTTCCGCTCCTGCGCCAGCTCTCCCCGTACCCCATCACCTGCTCGGAGCGTCTGATTGTTGAACGTAATGTTCCTAATCCGGATTCTCTGCGAAATATTCTGCCAGGTTCAGGCCTTTCTTGGCTATCTGGCTGGTGGGTTTTTCTTCTAGGACCTTATTGAAAAGAACCACGGCCTCGTCAAATCTTCCGAGGCCCTCCAGCGCCGCGCCCTTCTTTGCCATCGCGTCCAGGGAGTCGAGGGCGATGGCCCGGTCGAACACCGGTAGTGATTCCTCGAGTTTACCCATTGTAACGAGGGCGCTCGCCTTTTTCAGATAGCCGTCCGGCTTCTCCGGCTTCTTTTCTATGGTGGTCTCGGCCTTGTATAACTCGTCCTCTGCCTTTGCCAGTCGCTTCTCCGCCTTTTCCAGGTCGATTGCCGCCAATGGGTGCTTGGGCGCAATCTCAGCGGCCTCCTTCAGCAGCTTGGACGCGGTCACGCAATCACCGTAGAAAAGAATGGTATAGCCCTTGAAGTGCAGGTCGTTGGCCTTTATCATGTCGACCTGCTCCTGGCAGTAGCTTTCCAGCGCAACCTGGTTGGCCGCCGAGGCAATGCCCTTGAGCCTCTGAAAGACCTCGGGGGAATCCAAGGGCCGGTCGAAGGCATTGTCAACCTCGAGCAGCTTCTGGTTGATCACGCCAAGGACCTCCTGGTCCTGCGCGCTTCCGCAACCCTTGCCGTCCCTCAGCTCACCGCTGAGCGAGTCGATGGCCTCGTTGATGGCCTTCGCCGTCCCCTTCATGCTCTGAGTCACGTCCAAAGATTTCAATTCATTGATATTCATTAGCTCATCTCCCGGGTTTGACTAACTGCTTGAGCTTCTTACCACATATTAGGACTATAGATATATCATCTTTACTATCGTTTACGAAAGGATTTTGAGGATGAAGCCAATATCAAGCCGGGATACGATGAAGCGGGACATGATGGAAATCATATGCTGCCCCGTGTGCAAGTCCGAATTGGCGCTGGAAGTCAAGAAGGAGAACGACGCCGAGGTGCTATCCGGCAGCCTCATGTGTAAAAAGTGCAATCACACATATCGGATCGAGGACGGCATACCCAACCTACTACCGCCTGGTTTTGAATAATATGTTAAGAACACGTTTTAGCCCCGAAAACATCTCATTATTCCACCCATCGTTGTTCAAACGAACAGTTCCTGGGCCCTGATGATATCCTCGGCGTTCTTAGCAATCTCGTACTCCTCAAGGGGTTCCCTGTTGAGATCGAAGAAGGTCTGGCCCCACTTGAACTTGCCCATAATCTCCTCGGCTTGGCTCCTGTGACCCAGTATCACAAGAGCGGCCGCAAAGGCCTCCGCGCTGGAAAGCATGAAGGGTTTGCCGTAGTTAACGGGATTGGCGGCGAGCAGGAAGGGCAGCGATCTCTGTCTTGTCCTCTTGATGACACGGGGGAAATCCGAACCAGTGGCCTTCCATGATAGGTCCAGAACCGCCAGCCCTGAACCTTCAATCCTTTCCTGGTCGTCCTTGGACAACACCCGGTCAGCCGTCGGAACGAGAACGAGTGAATAGCTTGGGATCTTGGAAATCAGGTTGACCTGTGTGGCCAGATTGAACCTGGCCAGCTTCTTTCCGCTGCACCTTTTCGGATTGCACTGCTTCCCGTCGTAGAAATATAACTTGATATAGTCCTCTGTAGACATACCATCATATCATAGCTGAGGATCAGATCTCCTTCATTTCCTTCATTGTCTCGGTCTCGACGTACGTCTTCATGGCCTTGTGACGACTCACAATCGAGACAACGTAACCGGTCAGATTGATGAGACCCAGGACGAATAAGAACAGACCGATGAGGAGCTTGAACTCCTCCCATTGGAGCGGATAAAAGATCACTACAAGTCCGATCGCCATGGTCAATATTGCCGCTGCTATACCCGTGACTCCTATCTTCTTGAACAGTTTGCTCAAGGGGTCATTAACCAGCGTTTCCTTCTCCTCGGTCATATCCTCACTTCCGCCCTAGATTGCCAATGTAGAATTAAAACATTTCTTACGAGGTAAAGGTTATGTGCCCAAACGCGCATGGGCCTCCGCCACGATGATGACATTGCTGACTTTGCTGAACGATGATGAGTGACGGGCGATCTGAGCGGCACGACAATCATGTCCATTGACACAACATTGAATTATACTGGACATGAATGTCGTTTGCATGATCACTCAAGGCCATTAACCTTGAGTTCCCATGGTTTCAATATGATATGCAAACGACGGAGTAGACATCGATGATAGGACCTAGGTGGTCGATTGAGACTCATATCCTGGAACGTCAACGGCATTCGCGCGATAACAAAGAAGGGATTCCTTGACTGGCTTAACGCTGATAAGGCCGACGTCGTCTGCCTGCAGGAGACAAAGGCATTACCCGAGCAGGCGACAGACGAGGTCAGGGAGCCGAAGGGGTATTCGTCCCATTGGAACTCGGCCGAGAAGAAAGGGTACAGCGGCGTGGCAACCTTCACCAAGACCGAGCCTGCCAGCGTTGTTAAGGGATTCGGAATCGAGGAGTTCGACACCGAGGGCCGCAGCCTGATGCTGGAGTTTGAAGAGTTCTTTCTGTTCAATATCTATTTTCCCAACGGCAAGGCCAGCGAGGAAAGGCTGCGCTATAAGCTGTCCTTCTACGACGCATTCCTGGAAATGGCAGAATCCCTTCGGACGAGTGGAAAGGGTGTTGTGGTGTGCGGTGACGTGAACACGGCTCACAAGCCCATTGACCTTTCCAGGCCAAGGGAGAACGAGGGCGTGTCAGGCTTCCTGCCAATAGAGAGGAAGTGGATCGACAAGCTGATCAAGATGGGCTACGTGGACAGCTTCCGCCATTTCAACAAGGATTCTTACAACTACACATGGTGGGATTATGTGACAAGGGCCAGGGAAAGGAACGTTGGTTGGAGGATAGATTACTTCTTCGTGTCCGCCGAGCTCCTGCCAAGGTTGAAAGACGCCTTCATCCTCTCAGATATCATGGGCTCCGACCACTGCCCGATAGGCATTGAGCTCGATGCAAAATAGAAATCTGGCTCGAATCAGTTAAATATTTATACAATTACTTGACATATTCCTCTGCAAACCGATATCCCGGAAAAAGGGGGGTAGATATGGCTAAGGCAAAAGAGGCAGAGAAACCAGACAACACGGTCTACATCGGAAAGAAGCCAACAATGAACTACGTACTCGCCGTTGCCACTCAGGCGAACAGCGGCGTGAACGAGATAGTGATCAAGGCCAGAGGCAAGTCCATCAGCAAGGCCGTGGACGTTGCCGAGATAGTCAGAAACAGGTTCGTTCAGGACCTTAACGTGGACGACATAAAGATAACGACGGAGGTCCTCGAGGGCGAGGAGGGACGCGAATCCAACGTCTCCTCCATCGAGATCTTCCTGAAGAAATAAGGCTATACGGGATTCTTGACCACCGGCATTGAGTCTAGCGTAAGCTGTGAGGTGCAGATGCTCGCTGAGGACATGGAAGGGCAGTTGAAGGCAACCCTTGAGAAAACAGATAAGAAAATGATGGCCCAGCTCAAGCTCTGCGACACCTGCCTGGGCAGGTTGTACGGCAAGGTAGGAAGAGGCGCCACCAACGCAGCCAGGGGTGAATTTGTGCGCGCTGTTCTGGAATCGGAGCGCTGGAACGTCAAGGATTGCCAGATGTGCAAGGGCCTTGTCGATGACATCGGGAAGCTTGCGGACCTGGCGATCACCACACTTGGGGATTGGGAGCACAGCACATTCCTCATCGGCACCAAATTCGACCCGGAACTGGTGGAGGCCGAGGAAAGCCTCTGGGCAGAGCTTGGTGTGGAAGACGCAGAGTCCATAAAGGCCGAGTTCAACAGGGAAATAGGCAAAATAGTCGAATCCCGCACGGGCAAGACCGCGGAATTCTCAAGTCCAGACGTAGTGGCCATCATTGACACGCTGTACGAGACAGCGGACGCCCAGGTCTCGCCCATTTTCATCTATGGTCGTTACAAGAAGTTGACACGAGGTATCCCGCAAACGCGCTGGCCCTGCAACGAGTGCAATGGCAAGGGTTGCGCGAAGTGCAATGACACCGGCAAGATGTACCAGACCAGCGTCGAGGAGCAGACCGGCATTCCGGCCCTTGAGATATCGGGGGGGAAGGACCATAGGTTCCACGGCATGGGCAGGGAGGATATCGACGCCCTGATGCTCGGTACCGGGAGGCCGTTCGTGCTGGAGATTAAAGAACCGCGTAAGCGTTTCTTCGACCTTGGCGAACTGGAGCAGGACATCAACCGCGGTACAAACGACATAGAGGTTTCCGGACTTCGAATATCCGACCGCGATGAGGTCATCAGGATCAAGGAAGCCAGACCTGCGAAGAAGTACCGGGTGAAGGTGCATTTCGCCGCACCTATCCCACAGGAAAAGATATTTGAAGTAGTTGGTTCTTTGGGTGGCACTCGCGTTGCTCAGAGGACCCCGAACAGGGTGCTCCATCGACGTGCTGACCGTGAAAGGCAGAGGGAGATCAAGGCAATCGAGGCAGACGTGATATCTCCGGACGAGGCCGACATGGTCATTACCACCGAGGCAGGCACCTACGTGAAGGAGTTCGTCCACGGGGACGGGGGCAGGACAGTGCCCAGCGTCTCCGGTGAGTTGGGCGTGGCATGCGAGGTCAAGACCCTGGACGTCTTGGAGATATTGGACGAGGAATGAACATGGCACAACGTTCGAAAGGCATTCGGTCGAGAAGCCGCAAGATAATGCGGAAGTCCCCGCGGGACAGGGGCATGGCGCCCATCACGCACTCCTTCACCGAATACGAGGAGGGTGAGAAGGCCAGCATCGTCATCGACCCGAGCGTCCACGGCGGACAGCCACATCACAGGTTTCAGGGTCTGACCGGAGAGGTCGTCGGGAGACAGGGCAGGGCCTTCGTGCTCGAGGTCAACGTAGGCAAGATGAAGAAGAGGGTTATAGCCAGACCGGAGCACCTGAAGAAATGTTCGAAATAGGGGGAAGGAGATGTCTGAGGAATTTCTCACACTCGCTGAGATAAAGGAACTGCTCGATAAGGAGCAGAAGAAGCGTGAACTCACATCCGAGCAGAACTTCGCCCACGAGCACGCCAAGCAATTCTCCAAGATATCGGCCAAGGACGCAAAGACGCTCGTCAAGGAACTGACCAAGATCGAACCGGTGACGCCCCACCACGCATGCAAGCTCGTTGACCTCATGCCCCAGTTTCCAGAAGAGGTACGGGCCGTGTTCCTCAAGGAAAGGGTGACAGTGGACGAAGAGACCATCGAGAAGATACTCGAGAAGATAAGGGAATACCTGTAGGTGAGCGAGTTGGAGGACCACGCGTACATCTTGGACTATCTACCACAGGGGCGTACCGACAAGCGCAGCTTCAAAAGGGAAGCCCTCGCCTACGCCCTGGGGGAGAACGAGTTCAAGCTCTTCGAACTCACCCCCAAGGACAATGTCCACCTCACCATCGGCGAGAAGGTCTACATCGGCAAGGACGTGGATCTGCGGGAAGCGATCATGCACGTGAAACGACGCGTGAGGTACGACGACCTCACAAACGCCGCGCAGAACGAGTTGCCCCTGATAATCCAGGACATCGTCACCGATAGGGAAAAGGATTTCGTGAGGTTCTACAACGAATCACGGGCCATCACGACCCGCTTCCACATGCTCGAACTGCTGCCCGGGCTGGGTAAGAAGTCCATGTGGGCCATCATCGAGGAGCGGAAGAAGAAGCCGTTCGAATCGTTCAAGGACCTGGAGGAGAGGATATCCTCCGTCCACAGGCCGGACAAGCTCATAGCCAAGCGAATAGAGGCGGAGCTGGCAGAAGCGGAGCAAAAGTATCACATATTCGTAGCAAAGTAAGGAGTTAATCACATGAAGGCGCTGGGAACCTGCAAGGGATGCGGCCGCAGACGGCTCATCAACGTGTTCAGCCTATGCAAGAGATGCAACAAGGACCCGACCAAGTTCTTGAGCAAGGCGGAGATAGCGAGAATGCAAGCGGAGCAGGAGGCTCTCGCCAAGGCGGCGAGAGAGCAGGCCGCAGCGGAGAAGGCAGCCGCCGAAGCCGAGGCAGCAGCGGCAGCCGAAGCTGCCGAGGGCGAAGAGGGCGAGGAAGCGCCCGAGGGCGAGGAAGACGCCAAGGAGAAGCCCGGCGAGGAAAAGAAGGACGAGGGCGGCGGATAATCCTTCGTTTCAATATAATATCAGTTGGCGGATGCGCAGAAATCTCTCCTGGATACTATTGAAAAAATTCATGAAAACAGTGAATCCGCATAATCGGATTTATGTACAGCTTGCCCTTTATAGGTTCGATATAGCATGTCTGACTGGCACACAAAGTCGGTTTCGGACACCCATGCCTCTCTGTCAACAGGCGAAGGGGGTCTGAGCGATACCGAGGCCAAGCGGCGGTTGGAGAAGCACGGCCATAACGAACTCACCGTGCAGACCGGCGTATCACCGCTGAAGATATTCCTGAGCCAGTTCAAGGACATGATGGTCATCATTCTTATTATTGCGACCGTCATATCCGCATTGCTGGGGGAGTACATCGACGCCCTCGTCATCATGATTATAGTGATATTGAACTCGATTTTCGGGTTCGCCCAGGAGTACAAGGCCGAGAAGGCGCTTCTTGCGCTGCGGGAGATGTCCGCGCCGGACGCGAAGGTCATCAGGAACGGAAAGGAGACGATAATCCCGGCCAGGGAGCTTGTACCCGGTGACATCATACTGCTGCACACCGGCGATATGGTTCCGGCGGACTGCCGCCTCATCGAAGCCATCAACATGAAGGTGAACGAATCCGCCCTCACCGGGGAATCGCACCCGGTGAACAAGAACGAGGAATCAACCCATGTGAAGGAGACGTTCCTAGGGGACCGCAAGAACATGGTGTACTCCTCGACCGTCGTGGAGTACGGCCGCGGCAGGGCGGTTGTTGTCGGAACCGGCATGCATACCGAGATAGGCCACATCGCCGACATGATACGCAAGGAGCAGTTCGAGCCCACGCCCCTTCAGAAGAAACTGCACAAGCTGGGCAAGCAGATCGGGGCGGCCATCCTGGCCATCTGCGCGGTAGTGTTCTTCGTCAGCATCATCCGGTTCATGATCGACCCGATTCCCGGAGTGCCCCTCGGCGACGAGATCCTGGAGATGTTCCTGGTGTCGGTCAGCCTGGCCGTCGCCGCGATACCGGAAGGGCTTCCAGCGGTCGTCACCATCAGCCTGGCCCTGGGACTCCAGAGGATGGCCAGAAGGCACGCGCTCATCCGCAGATTGCCTGCGGTCGAGACGCTCGGAAGCACCACAGTCATCTGCTCGGACAAGACAGGCACACTCACCATGGGCGTGATGAACATCAAGCTCATCCACACGATGGAAAAGGTCTACGACGTCAGCGGCGAAGGATACGAGCCGGTAGGGGATTTCACGGTCAAGGGCGGCAAGATAACGCCTTCAGCGGACAACCACCTAAGTCTCATGCTGAGGGCCGGGGCCCTGTGTAATGATTCAAAGCTCGTGAAGGATGGCGAACAATGGTCAGTGCAGGGCGATTCCACCGAGGGCGCATTTATGGTGGTCGCACGCAAGGGGGGCATAGACCCGGAAGCCCTTAACAGGGATTACGGGCGCGTTGCCGAGAATCCCTTCGATTCAGACCGGAAACGCATGTCCACTGTTCACAAGGCCGCGGGTGATGCATGCCACGTTTACGCCAAAGGGGCTATGGACACCATCCTGCCCTGCTGTACCCACGTGATGACCTCCTCAGGCCCCAGACCGCTCGACGAGCAGGCCAAGGCGGAAATAGAAATAATGAACGACAGGATGGCCGGAGAGGCCTACCGCGTCCTAGCCCTGGCCTACAAGGACTCCGAGTGCCTCATAGACGAGGCGCAGGCCGAATCCAACCTTGTTTTCCTGGGCCTTGCCGGCATGATAGACGCACCGAGGGAGGATGCGATAGAAGCTATAAAGGAGTGCAAGCAGGCGGGCATACGCGTTGTCATGATCACGGGCGACCATAAGCTCACGGCCATTTCAATTGCCAAGCAGATGGGCATCGCCAAGGAGGATTCGCTCGCCCTCACCGGCGTGGAACTGGAGCAAATGACCGACCGCCAGCTC
>LSSH01000081.1 GCA_001595885.1 Candidatus Proteinoplasmatales archaeon SG8-5
ATTCCTGGGCGGCGGCTATTACTGGTAATCCAGGTAAAATCAAATGCGGGTCCCCCGCAACCCTTTCCCTTTTCCATTTCTTTAAAATGCTCGGTTAGACCTTGCCCCGTTCCGATTGATGGGAATCATTCAGCTTTGAGCGGAAAGCATCACTTCTTCAGTGTCCAGACGGCGGCCGCGAAGGCGCCGTCCTCGGCCGGTTCGGGCGTTCCCGCCGAGCCGATGAAGAGGGCGTCCCCCTCGACGAGCCTGAAGGTCTCGGTCAGCGCTCTGGCGATGTCCGGTTCCGCGCCCTCGACGTCGAAGCCGTCCGGCATTCGGAGCTCGTCCCTGAAGAACACGAGGGTGGTGGCCCCGTCGGCGCCGACCTTTATGGCCTCGTCCCTCTGCTCCACTCCGTGGGTGACCGTTTCGGCTAGGCCGGTCAACCTGACGCCGTAATCGACCGCGCCCACAGTGAGAGACCCGCCCTTCACGTACGCCCCGAGCAGGCCCAGGGAGTCGACCTTCTCCCTGCCGAAGGCGGTCAGGACGATGCCGTGCTGCTTTGATGAAGTCGCGCAGTCCTCCGATTCCAGATGCGCGATCAGCTTGCGGGTGCTGCCCTCGCCGATACCGAGGTTCAAAGAAAGTTCCTTCCGGCCTATCTGCTGTGCCGTGTACAGATACCAAAGGGCCTTGAGAATATGGTATGGCTGGAACAGGGGCGCACCGCCTCTGCTTGCCAGCTCCACCTCGAACATCGCAATCAGCTAGAACGTGGAGACCTTGCCCTTGACCACGAGGTCCGTTATCTTGGCGATGTTCTCCAGCCAGCCGTCGGCAATCGCCTTGATATCGCTGTTTACGGTGGCCGGTTTCCTGTCGCACTCGCCGACGAGGACCTGTATGCTCGCGGTCTGGGGTTGGTCGATGGGCTTGCCAATCTGCGAGAGTATGCGCACATGGACCTCTTCGACCTCGTCCTTCATCTCGGCGACGATGTCCTCGGCAATCTTGTTGGCCAGTATGTTATACATCTTGCCGACGTGCGTCACCGGGTTCTTGCCTGCGGTCGCCTCCATGCTCATCGGCCGGTACGGCGTTATGAGGCCGTTGGCCCTGTTGCCTCGGCCCACGGACCCGTCGTCGCCGTTCTCCATTGAAAGGCCCGTGACCGTGAGATAATAGATGTTCTTGCTGTAGTCGTCCGCGGTGTTCACGTCCACCTTGACGTCCCTCTTGGTGAAGTGGAGCGCGTGGTCGTGCGCCTTGTCCCCCAGCTCCTTGATGACGTTCTTGTAGTGGTCCTTGTCGGGTATCTCGCTGTCCACCATCGCGGCGGCGATGGTCAGGTTGATCCTGTTCTTGACCCTGGAGGCCATGACCTTGACGTCCTCCCCAACTTCTGGCATGCTCTTCTTCAGGCGGCCGTTGATATAATGCTCGGTTTCGAGGGTAACGCGCTCGGTCTCGCTCAGCGGGGCGAAGCCCACGCCGAAGGACGTGTCGTTGGCCAGCAGTTTTTGGACCTCGTAGAGCCCTCGAAGGTCCACCGAGCCCTTGCCTATCTTGCAGTCGAGGGTGATGTCCGAGTCGATGTCCAGGTGGGCGCAGTGCTTCTTCAGGTAGTTACGCGCGGCCTTGATGGCCACCGACCTGTAGGGCAACCGCTCCTTGTCAACCTCCGTGGTCGCGCGGCCCACTAGTATGATCTGCGCCGGCTCGAGCACGACCCCCCCGCCGAACTTGGGCGCGCTCTGGCCCCCGACTATCTGGCACTCGTCAGTGTTATGATGAAGGATCCTGTCGTACCTGTCCGTGTACATCTTGCACAACGCCCGTGATACGGATTCGGCGAGCCCGTCCGCGATGCTGTCCGGGTGACCTATTCCCTTGCGTTCGACTATCTCCACATCCTGCTCCTCGATGGGCGTGCAACAGAGCGGCTCGACAACGATGTTCCTAGCCATTATTTCAACTCCAAATCGATGAGGCCAAGACATCACAGGATTGGATATAGTATTTTCGGTTAGCACATCATTATCTCTGGTCGCTTAGATTTAAATATGGGTTAAGTCTCCGCAGTTGGAAGGGGTGACCTTATGTCCAAGGACTTGAACGAATCGGTGAGCATGGAATCGGAGACCGTAGCCATTATCGGTGGAGGTAATATAGGAAGGGCCATAACTGAGGGTCTAGTTAGATGCGGGGCCATCGACCCGACGAGGATCGTTGTGACCAGAAGGCAGGTCGAACTGATAAACGACCTTGCCGGGATGGGTGTGAGTGTGCAGAACGACAACCTTGATGCACTCAAGCGTTCGAACGTCATCATCATAGCCGTGAGGCCCCGCCAGCTTAAGGACCTGCTCGAAGGACTTCGCCCGGAACTTGAACCCGGCAGGCATATGATAATATCAGTTGTCTCGGGCATAGATATCAGGGAGATCAGAGGAATCGTCGGCAACGATATCCCGATAATCCGCGCCATGCCGAACCTCGCGGCTTCGATTTGCGAGTCCATGACATGTCTGGCTGCCGAGAAGGAGCATAATGACGCCCTGTCCCGCGCAGCCGCGTTATTCGACAACGTCGGTCATACCCTGGTCATCGACGAGGAGCTTATCGTCCCGGCCACTGCCGTCTGTGCGTGCGGTGTCGCGTTCTTCTTCAGGGCGATCAGGGCGGCTTCCCAAGGCGGCATCGAGGTCGGCTTCCACTCTGAGGAAGCCTTGGAAATGGCCGCCCAGACTGCGAAGGGAGCCGCCTCATTGCTCATCAACGGCAACATGCATCCCGAGGCTGAGATTGACAAGGTGACCACGCCTAGGGGCTGTACCATAGCCGGACTGAACAAGATGGAAGAGTTCGGTTTCAGCTCGGCGATGATAAAGGGCATGCGCATATCGGCAGAGAAGGCCGAGGAACTGGTCAATAAGGATTGATTATCCGGACGAGGCTATCGGGCATTCAAAAGTCCTACGCCACGCTCACGCTCTGGATGTTGTGATGCCTGAAAATTATGTCCCTGCACACCTTGAGGTTGCGCCCGGCCCGGCCGATGGCCTTGGCCTTCAGCGCGGGGTTCACCTTCACGGTGGCGTGGATGACGTCGCCCCTGCTCTCGATGTCCACCTTCTCGACCTCGTAGGGGTGGAACACGCTCTTGATGAACTGCATCGGGTCATCGGAATACTCGATTATCTGGATGGTCTTTCCGATTGTCTTCCTTAGCTTGGAGACGTTCTCGCCGTTCTTGCCCACGGCCTTGCTGATGAATCCCGGGTCCACCATGAAGATGATTTTATCTTCAGCTTCCACGCAGTCCTTCACCCTTGCCTTGGTAACCCTCTCGAAAAGGCCGATGTGGAGGAGCGTCTGGTTGTCCAGCCTCACCTCTGCCACGCACACTTCCTCCAGAAGATTCCTATCTGATGGGGCGTCTGGTTGTCCGGCCTTTCACCTGCCATCGTTCCATCCTACGGGTTCAATATCTGGGAATCCCCCGCCTCAAGGACGGTCACGACCGAGACTGCAAATGGCTTTCCGCACGCCGCGCCCAGCTCCCTGTTGTTCCCGGAGAATTCCACGACCGGAACGGCCTTCTGCTTCCTGAGCTCGGGGATCGGGCAGTTGCTGGCCATGACTATGAGCTTGCCCTTCTTCTCTCGTATCGCCTGCCTGGCCTGAGAGACGCCGAAGAGCACCTTTCCCGTCTTCGTGACTGTCCTCAGGTTCTTGTTTAGGTCCATCTCATTCCTCCTTCTTCTTGGATTCCTGCCCGGGCGAGTATATGAGGTTCACTGCCCCCGTGCCGACGGTAACCGGCTGCCCCACGATAATGTTTTCGGCAACACCGTCCAGCGAGTCAATCTCGCCGGAGATGCCAGCCTTCAACAGGTGCGAAGACGTGATCTCGAATGCCGCGCGGGCCAGCACGCTCGACTTCCTGCCGGATATTCCGTGCCTGCCAATGGCCTTGACGTCGCCGTCGTTCGTCATCATGTCGGCAACGAGCATGATGTGCCTGATGTCAACGGTCAATCCCTGCTCTGACAGTGTATGGCTGGCCTCGTCGATGATGGAGTTCCTCGCAGCCTCGATGCCGAGGACGTTGAACACCTCGGTGATGCTGTTGGTGGTGGTCTTGACGTGGTCCACGTCGTCCAGCTCCAGCATCTTAGCCAGGTTGGAGCCTTCGGTGTAGATGACATAGCCCTCGTCCCCCTTCCTGATGACCGCCTTCTTGATGCCGTCCACGCCCTTTATCTTCGAGTCCCTGACTATCTCGAAGGTCTGCTGCAGCTTTCTGAAGGACGCCTCCTCCGGCTTAAGGACCACGTTCTGGCCCTGCTTTTCCAGGACGGCCTTCAGGCGCCTCTCCTTCTTCAGCGCGGAGACGATCTGGTCGAGTGTGATGTTCTTGTTCTTCAGCTTCTTCTTATCGGGCTTGACCACTATCTGCATGTTCCCGAGGTCGGTCTCGACCTTGGCGACATCGAGGAGTACGGTCATCTCGATGCTGGAAGCAACGCGCCTCGCCTCGTCGGCGCTGTCCTTGAGCTCTTCCTTCAGGTAGATGGTCATCATCGGCGTGCTCGGTATCCGCCTCGCGTCCACGATCTCGATGAGCCTCGGCAGGCCCAGGGTCACGCTGATCTCGGCCACGCCCGCGTAGTGGAACGTCCTCATGGTCATCTGGGTCCCGGGCTCGCCGATGGACTGCGCGGATACTATACCTACTGATTCGTTGGGGTCGACCAGGTGCTTGTGGTACTCGTTCACGACCAGCTCGACGATATTCTTCAGCTCTGTTCCCTTCAACTTATGCTCGGCAGACTTTGCGGCGAGCTCCACCAGTATGGCCCTGGGCAGCCTCTTGCCCATCTTCTCTATGATCTTGATTATATCCTTCTCATCCTTGGTGAACTCCTTCACCTTCTTGGGGATGATCAGGTCCTTGCGCCGCTTCTTCGGCCTCTTGACCGGCTTCTCCTCGACGACCTCGTCGACGGGCTTCTTCGGCGTGGTCTTGATCTCCTCCAGGTGGATCTTCTTGGCCCCTATCTTGTCCAGCAGGTCCTGTGCGTCCTCCTCGGAGATGATCTTGGTCAATATCTCGAACGGCGTCTTCTTCAGGTCGCCTATCTTGAAACCGGCGTTGGCGATGGCCTCGGAGACCTTCGCGCTCACGCCCCTGCGGATGAGGGCGTTAACAGTGTCCTTCCTCGCCATCAGCTCTCACCTCCCTTGCCCTTCTTCATCACCTGGAAGAATATGTCGTCGATGTCGACGGGCTTCCCCCGGATGCTCCTGGCCGGGTCAACGGAGTCCTCGCCGAAGCTGAACTGGATCACGGTGTCGGCGGTGTTCCGGACCGTCCCGTCCTCGATGACCTTGAGGTCCTCCAGGGCGTTGATGAGACGCCTTTGCATATACCCAGAGCGCGAGGTCCTGACCGCGGTGTCCACCAGACCCTCGCGGCCCCCCATGCTGTGGAAGAAGTATTCCGTCGGTGTCAAGCCCTTTTTATAGCTGGACCTGACAAAGCCCTTGGCGTCCGCGCCGAGGTCGCCCTTCTTGAAGTGGGGCAGCGTCCGGTCGGTGTAGCCTCTCGAAAGCCTGCCGCCCCTGACGGCCTGCTGTCCTATGCAGCCGGCCATCTGGCTGAGGTTGAGCATCGAACCGCGGGCACCGCTCCTTGCCATGATGACGGCCGAGTTCTCCAGGCCGAGGTATCGGCCAGCTATCTGACCGGCGTCGTCCCTCGCCTTTCCGAGCACGCGCATGGCCTCGACCTCGAGCGTCTCTTCCAGTGAACGGCCGGGCATGGCCTCCAGCTCGCCCTTGTTATAGGCCTCCACGTAGCCGCGTACCTTGTCAACGGCCTGCTTGAGCATCTCCTCGATCTGGTTCCTGGCATCCAGCGGTATGTCCTCGTCGTCTATGCTGGTGCTGAAGCCCTTGATCATGATGGTGCTCACCGCGAGCCTGATGGCCTTCTCGATGAAGATGCGGGCCTCGTCCGCCCCCATCTCCCTGGCTATCTTCTCGAGTATGCGGCCCTTGAAGGCCCCGACGGCGTTCTCGTCGATGGTGCCGTAGACGAGCTTGCCGTCCTTGATGTTGACGTGCGCCCCGATCTCGCACTTGTCCTTCAGGCACATGTCGCAGTGATTGCATATCGAGGCCTGGAAGACCATGTTGAGGTCCTTGGGAAGGCAGAGGCTGAACAGGTCCTTTCCCTGCCAGCGTTCCTCCCCGTCCACCTTCACCGGCTTGGGCCAGTTCTCCACCCCGATACGGCTGAGCAGGGTGGCGGTCTCCGACCTGGAGAACGTCGGGTTGTTGTGGGTGAGCATGAACGCTCCGCTGATGTAATCGTGGATGCCGCCGATGACAGGCCCCCCGAAC
This sequence comes from Candidatus Proteinoplasmatales archaeon SG8-5, assembly GCA_001595885.1. GTDB lineage: Archaea > Thermoplasmatota > Thermoplasmata > SG8-5 > SG8-5 > SG8-5. The sequence continues at coordinate 6,397 of LSSH01000081.1, forward strand.
CTGGGGGAAAGGATGTTCTCCTGGACGAGCATGAGGATGCGGCCCTCGGCAATGGCCTCCGGGCTCTGGAGAACGTGGAGGTTCATCTCGTCGCCGTCGAAGTCCGCGTTGTACGGCGGGCACACGCTCAGGTTGAACCTGAAGGTCTTGTGCTTCATCACGCGTATCTTGTGGGCCATCATGGACATCCTGTGGAGAGAGGGTTGTCGATTGAACAGCACGATGTCGCCGTCGGTGAGCTGCCTCTCCACTATCTGGCCGATGTCGATGTTCTCCGCCACGGTTTCCGCGTTCTTATCGGTTATCTTGATCCTGCGCCCGTCCTCCCTGATGACGTAGTTCACGCCGGGCACGTACTCGCCCAGGTCGCCTATTGGCTCCGGACCGCGGAGCACGAATTCCCGGACGATGTCCATGTTGAAGTCGTTGACCCTGATGGGTATGGTGAGCTCCCTCGCCGCCTCCCAGGGTATGCCCACCTCGTTGATGGACAGCATGGGGTCCGGGGAAATGACGGTACGGGCGGAGAAGTTCACCCTCTTGCCGGAGAGGTTCGACCTGAACCTCCCCTCCTTGCCCTTGAGCCTCTGCACGAGGGTCTTCAACGGACGACCGGACCGATGCCTTGCCGGCGGGATGCCGGACGTCTGGTTGTCAAAATAAGTGGTAACATGATACTGAAGGAGCTCCCAGAGGTCCTCGACGATGAGCTGCGGAGCGCCGGAATCGCGGTTCTCCCTCAGCCTCTGGTTGATGCGGAGCACGTCCACCAGCTTGTGCGTTAGGTCGTCCTCCGACCTGTCTCCCGATTCAAGAGTGATCGAGGGCCTTACGGTGACAGGCGGCACGGGCAGCGCGGTCAGGACCATCCACTCGGGTCTTGACACGTCCGGGTTCATGCCCAGCGGCGGCAGGTCCTCCTCCGGAATGCGCTCGAGGCGCTCCCTCACCTCCTTGGGCGTCAGCTTGTGCCCCTCCTCCCTGAAGGTGGTGGGCTTGTCCAGGGTTATCTTCAGCTGCTCGGCGCTGCAGTGGGGGCAGACCGTGCGGACGCTGGCATCCTTCGCGGTGCGCTTCATGAGCGCCTCCAGGTCTCCCAAATCGCCTCCAAATTCCTCCAGCATCTCCCTCAGCTCCTCCTCCTCTTCTATCTGGCTTGAGGTCAGCAGAAGGCGGCCGCACTCCCTGCAGGAAGCCTGCAGCAATCGCTTTATCTCCTTGACGTAGCCGACGTGTATCACCGGCATGGCCAGGTCGATGTGCCCGAAGTGGCCGGGACAGTCGTCGACCTTCGCGCCGCAGGCCTTGCACCTCAGGCCGGGCTCGATGACGCCCATGTGCGGGTCCATGAGCCCCATCTCGATGGGGAAGCCGTCGTCGTCGTACGTGTCGGCGGTGATGACCTTGACGGCGGACATGCGCCTTATCTCGTCCGGCGAGAGCTGCGCGAACCTGATGCCGTGTATCCTCTTGGACACGCCCCTCCGTATCATTTCAACTCCTCCAGCTGAAGGCGCATGGCCACGCCGAGCGATAACAACTCGTCGATGAGAAGTTTGAATGCGTAACTGGTCTGGACGGGATAGATTGTGGAATTATTACCGCAGACCGGGCACCTGAGAACGCGGCGGCGGTCCATCATGGCGATGTGGCCACACTTGGGATTGCCGCAGACGAACTGCGTCGTCCCGTCCGATTCATCGAGCAGCCGGTCCTTGATGACCATCGCGGCGCCGTGTCCGATGAGGCAATCTCGCTCCATCTCACCGAACCTGAGACCGCCCTGCCTCGAGCGCCCCTCCGTTGGCTGGCGGGTCAGTATCTGCACCGGACCGCGGGAGCGCACGTGCATCTTGCCCGCGACCATGTGGTGCAACTTTTGATAGTAGATCACGCCGACGAAGATGTCGGCCTGGATCATCTTTCCGGTGATGCCGTCGTACATGACCTCGCGGCCGTTGTGCTTGAAACCGGCCTTGACCATGCTCTTCCTCAGGGCCTCCTCCCGCTCGCCGCTGAACGGCGTCCCGTCGATGAAGCGCCCCTCCATCGCGCCGACCTTGCCGCCTATCATTTCGAGAACGTGGGCTACGGTCATACGCGACGGGATGGCGTGCGGGTTGATGACGAGGTCCGGGGTGATACCTGATTCGCTGAAGGGCATGTCCTCCGGCGGGACGATGAGGCCGACGACGCCCTTCTGGCCGTGCCTGGACGCGAACTTGTCACCGAGTTCCGGAATGCGCGGGTCGCGCACCTTGACCTTCACAAGCCGGCTGCCGTTCTCCGTCTCGGTGAGCATGACGCTGTCCACCCAGCCCTTCTCGCCGGGCCTCACCGTCACTGACGTCTCCCTGCGCTTCTGCGGCGTCAGGAAATCCGTCTCCTCCTCGAGGAAACGCGGCGGCGAGGTCTTTCCCACCAGGACGTCCCCGCCCTTCACGGGGGTCTCCGGCTGTATCAGACCGTCGTCTGCCAGGTTTGTGTAAGCGGTATCCGCCCTGGCGCCCCTCACGTCCGGGTCGGGTATGCCGAAGTGGTCCTCCTGGCCTCCAGGGTAACGCCTCTCCTCGGCCTTGTAGGTCCTGAAGAAGGTGGAGTGGCCCAGGCCGCGCTCTATGGCGGCCTTGCTTATGACAAGGGCGTCCTCCATGTTGTAACCGTGGAAGGAGCTCACCGCGACCACGAAGTTCTGGCCTCCCGGCCTCTTTGTGAAATTGACATAGTTCATTATCTCGGTCTGGACCATCGGCTGCTGCGGGTAATGGAGCAGGTGTCCCCTGGTGTCCGGCCTGATCCTGTAGTTGGAATCGCCCAGGCCAAGGGACTGCTTGGCCATTGCCGCGCCCATCGTGACCCTCGGCGACGAGTTGTGCTCCGAGTACGGCACCATTCCCGAGGCCACGCCCAGTATGAGCATGGGGTCAACTTCCATATGGGTGTGCTCCTCCGTGAGGTTCTTCTCGCCCTCCATGACCTCCCCGCAGGAACGGCACTTCAGCTTGATTACGCGCTCGGGCACGCCGATGTTCTCCCAGTCAACGTCCTTCTCCGAGAGCAGCTTCTCGCAGCCCGGGCACATCCTCGGAACCACGTAGGGCATCGGGCAGATGAAGGTGTCCTCTTCCTCCTCCGCGTCCAGCCACTCCACGATGCCTTCCCTGATGAGGTCGTTCATGTGCAGGCGGCCGCTCTCCAGGCCCTCCAGGTTCTTCTTGGTGAGAAGCAGTGAGCCGTTCCTGGCGACGAGCAGCGGCCTTCTCAAACGACCTTCGTCGCAGTTGATGATGATGTCGTTCATGTTCTCGTCGAACCTGAGGTTGACCTCGTGCGAGAGGATGCCGCTCCTCCGCCTCTGGCGTATCTCCTCGACCAGGTCCTGGGGGCGGTCGTGCGTGCCCACCAGGTCCCCGTTCACGTAAACGCGGGTAAGGGCTGTCTGCTGGCTCTTCACCTCCTTCACGCCGAGGTCGGCAAGAAGCAGCTTCATCTCGTGGTCGTGCGAGCGCTCGCTCACATCCACCAACAATGCGCAGTTCTTCACAAGCCCGCAGTTCTGTCCTTCGGGCGTTTCGTTCGGGCACAGCCTGCCCCACTGCGTTGGGTGCAGGTCCCTGGCTTCAAAGTGAGGTTGGCTTCTGGTGAGCGGTGACGTCACCCTCCTCAGGTGGCTCATCGCGCTCATGTTCGACGTCCTGTCCAGTAATTGTGACACGCCCGCCCTACCACCGACCCAGTTGCCGGTCGAAAGGGCGTGCAGGAGCCTCTGCGTCAGGAGGTCGGGCCTGATGGCCGACGAGACCTTCATGGTCTTCTTGCGCGCATAGCTCCTCTCCAACTGATACTTGAGGTCCTTCACCAGGTTCGTGAACGAGACCCTGAACAGGTCCTCCATGAGATCTCCAGAAAGCTTCAGGCGCTTGTTGGCATAATGGTCCTTGTCGTCCTCGCCCCTGGTCCCGATGCTCAATTCCAAAACGGCCCGGGCCATCCTGCCCAGGAAGATGGCCTTTTTCAACCTGTCTTCCTTGGTGTCGCCGAGGTGCGGCAGCAGGGCCTTGTCGATGATGCTCTCCACCTTCTTCTCCCTGTACTCCTTGGCCTGGCCCGTGGCGAACTTCTTCTCCAGCCAGAGTATGGCGTCCTCGGTGGTGTTGATGCCCTCCGTGGGATAGAGCTTCGTGTCCTGGCACTCCTCGATGTTGGCGTAGATCACGTTGGCCATTGCCGGCTCCGAGACGATGGCGTTGTATATGTCCTCGTCGTGCTCCATTCCCAGGGCCTTCATGAGTATGTAAAGGGGTATCTGGCCGGAAGCCGCCGCCACCGAGACCACCAGCACGGAATCGCGCTTCTTCTCGAGAAGCGTCAGCGCCCTGTATCCCTCGCGCTGTGAGAACACCTTGGCCACCTCGGTCCGGGTCCCGTACCTCTCGTTGTATTCCACCATGACCCTGTTGGGCGCGAGGTCCTCGAGCGTGATGAGAACGCGCTCGGTCCCGCTGACGATGAAATAGCCGCCGGGGTCGCAGGGGTCCTCACCGAGCATGGCCAATTTGTCATCGTAACTCAGCTTTGCCAGCTCCTCGTCGTTCAGCTCCTTGAACAATGGATCGGTATTGGTGTCGTCCAGGTTGCATTTCCTCGACTTCACCATTATTGGGAGGTTGCCGATGTGCACCTTCTCCGGCTCCCTCTCGATGCCGTTCTCTATGACGGTGAAGGTCAGCCAGATGGGTGCGAGATAAGTCAGGTTCCTCAACCTTGCCTCCATGGGCGTGAGCGGGTTCGTCGCCCCGTTCGCCTCCCTGACGACCGGCGTGCTAACGATGATGGTGGGCTTGTCCTGGAGGTCAACGCGGCCGTTCTTGTCCCTCTTCCTGCCTATCCTGACCTCGACGTTGTTGCCGTCGGTCCGGTCCTCGTCCAAGCGGATGATGCCCCTGAGGTCCTCGTCCTTGGAGACCCTGATGTTGTCCACTATCATCTGCATGCGGTTGTTCGGGTTCTCCATGGTGGGCAGGAAATCGTTGTAGGAGGCGATGTGATGGTTCACTATGCTGCGCTCCTTGAAGAAGGCGTCAACTAGCTCTCTCATTCCTCAACCACCCACGATGACCCTGTAGCTGACGCTGAGGCCAGCAACTGTTTGCAGTCGTACGATCCTTACCAATCTACCTTCCCTTATCTCCTCATCATCTCCATAGAACTCCTCAAGAACCTTAATGCACGGGTCGTTAATCCTGATCTTCGGCAGCTGGTCTTTTCCGACGTTAAGGTTGCCGAGAATCTTCTCCTCATCATCAACGGGCACAAGGTGATGCTCCGGAACCAGATCATGTTCGAGAACGTTGACATCGGTGATCATTTCACCCCCCTGTTTCCCTCGATGGAAGGAAGTCGTTGCCAGCTAGGACACATATCATCCACGGTTACACCTCATGGGTATTCAGCGGGCCCGCGGGGATTTCCGAGTCGTCGCGACTCCCCTGAAAAAAGCTTCGCATTTTTCAGGCGCTAGACGAGAAATGGTGCAGAGGTTGCTACCGTTTCTCGTCCGCGAAGATCCATGTCGCGTATCACGGAGATGGTGATATCTGCTCCATGTGACTTTCGAACCCCGGACCACCTGGTATCTTCTCTAACCAACTCTGTTTCCAATGCCTGCATCATCAGTCAGGTAAAAGCCAGATGCTCTTTCTAGAGGATTGCCTTCTATCCTTACCTAGCTGAGCTACGGGCCCACCTCCATCATAATATGTTGGTTTAGCTGACCCCCCATAATCTCTTTTAATATAAACTTTATGGTCTAATAAGGTATTTTATTAAATATTTATAAGGGTTTTTTATCAATCGGAGCTGATAATTCATTATTTTCGGTATTTGAAAGAAAGTATTAAATAATGGCGGTAAACCCCGCTTCGGCCAAACCGACCCGCGAAGGTTTATTATCTCGCCGTTTGTTTTCCATGCGGATGTACGTTGTGGTCGCTGGGGCAGGGCAGGTCGGCACCGAGATCGCAAAGAACCTTTTGGACGAGGGCCACAGCGTCGCCGTCATAGAACATGACAAAAAAAGATTGGAATCCATTGAGACCCTGGACGTGCTGGCCCTGGAGGGGAACGCGGCGAGCCCGCAGAAGCTCGCAGAGGCCGGCATCAACTCCGCTGATATGCTGATAGCCGTGACGGGCTCCGACGAGGTCAACATCATCGCCTGCATCGTTGCCAAGTCCAAGGGCTGCAAGACGATAGCCAGGATCAGCAATGCCGATTACGTGAAGGAGGGCATGGTCGCGGGAAAGCTGGAGATATTCCACGCGGACGTTGCCATCTGCCCGGACATGGTCACCGCCACCCAGATATCGAAGATGCTGCTCCTTCCCTCGCTGGTGCAGAGCGGCGAGCTGTCAAAGGGCAGGTCGGTGGTCATCGAGCTCAAGCTCACGCCCGGTTGCTCCTCAATATCCAGAATGCCCGGCAGCATCAAGCTGCCCCACGGCGCGCACATCAGCGCGGTCAGCCGCTTCGGGGCCGTGCTCAGGCCCGAGCTCTCGGGAGAGTTCAAGGAGGACGACCGCGTCATCGTGGTCCTGGAGAAGAAGGAGTCCGTCCCTGAGGTCGAGAGGGCCTTCGGCCTGGGTGCCGGAGAGTGCAAGGCGGTGGGCGACAGGTTGGAGACGGGCATGCAGAAGATAGTCATCGTGGGCGCGACCAGGACGGGCATCCAGGTGGCCAAGGAGCTGGAGGGCACCAGGATCGTCATGCTGATCGATATGGACGAGGCCAAGTGCGCAGAGGCCACCACCCAGCTGTCGACGACGTTGGTGATACGCGGAGACGCGCGCGACCCCGAGGTCCTGACGGGCGAGGGCGTGGAGGACGCCGGCGCATTCGTGGCGACCACCGACAACACGGAGTTCAACATGCTCACGTGCCTCCTGGCACG
>LSSH01000082.1 GCA_001595885.1 Candidatus Proteinoplasmatales archaeon SG8-5
CAACCGGCACTTATGCGGGATGGCCGTATGTCAGGGTCATCAATGCGATAAACGGTGTGATCACCGATTACACGACCGGGACCTGCAGTGCCAACCTCAACGACGGGACATTCACGCTACCCGGATACGCCCCGGGAGACCTGGTCCTTGGCTCGTACGCATATTACGACCCGGCAACCATTGTCTATGCATACGACCTCGCACCCGAGCCACTTTGGGGTAACAACGCGAATGACTGTATCTCGGAGGGCACGTTCGTGTTCTACCTCAACGATGCGGTGATATCGCCGGCCAATTATGTCATTAACTACGCAACCGGCCACATCGACCTGAACGCGGCGAACGTGCCTCTGGGACCGCACGACAGGCTTGACGCTGATTACTATTACCTCAGGTATTACCCCGGATCGGACTACTCGTTGGACCAGACCAACGGGATCCTGACCGTATACTCGAATGCGGACCAGTTCAACCACACGCAACCTGGAGACGTGATCCTTGCTGATTACACCTATGAAACATATACCATGCGGGATCATGAGCTGGGCCAGATCACGATATTGAATAACCTGGACCCGGTGAATGACACCCTCACAATGAGCTTCGATTTCCGGAAGTTCGATGAGCTCATCGAGAAGTCGAACGAGCAGATGACGTATGAGATGAGGGCCGAGTACATCAAGGACGCGCAGGGCTTCATCGCAGAACAATTGCCATGTATACCCTTGTTCTCCTCTAAGGTCGCCAGCGCGTTCAACAATACGCGATACGAGGGCTGGGACTCGGGTTCAATGCCCGGAGGGATCCTGAACTTCTGGACGTTCACCAACGTGAGGAACAAGATACTCGGCGAGATGCAGGTCTCGATATCGGCATTCCCCGGATTCGTAACCGAGGGGGATGACATCGACCTAGAGGTCAGGGTCGAGGACCTGGACGGCAATTCCATACCAGACGTGAACATCGAGTTCGAAGGCAGCGGGACGTTCGGTGCAGTTGAGGCCCAATGGCAGGATGATAACGGCAACGGCGTCTGGGATGCCGAGGAGACCGGATTCTACGTATCAACGCTAACGGCGCCCGCGACCAGCATCTCAAGGACGATAATCATAACCGCCACAGCCACGAGACCGTCGTACGTCATGGGAGTCGGTCAGGTACAGCTGACCGTTCACCCGATCATCAGCCAGTTCGACATCGAGATCACCAGAGGAGCGACATCGATCGGATCCGGGAACCAGACCGACATCACCGTCACGGTGAGGGACAGCGATACGCAGGAGCCGGTGACGGGAGTCCAATTGGCACTGGCAGTCTCCCCGCTCGGTCTCGGAGGATCTCTCCAGGACACAACGGGCACCACGGACGGCGCGGGTGAGTTCGCCACCGTGTTCATGACGGCGAACGTGACCGTAGACACGACCTTCACGATATCGGTCACTGCCTCGATGGACGGTTACGTGGACGAGACCCAGACGTCAAGTGTCAGCGTGTCAAGGGACCCGAACATAGAGTTCGCGAGCGACAAGGGTTTCCTCGGACTTCCTGCCCCGCCGTTCCTTGTCATACTGGTTCTTCTTGGCGGTCTGTCGATAACCTATGCAGGCTACCGCAGGAAGAAGCGGTAATTCCTCAGGATCCAAGGCAAATGCGATTTAATACAGTGTGAGCGAGGTATGGTATGGAATTCAGAGAGGACCTGATCGATCTGCTCAGGGTCGCCGGTTCCGTCGTGGTCGTAACGGGCTCCGGAGTATCTGCGGAAAGCGGGGTGCCCACGTTCAGGGGAGGGGACGGGCTTTGGAGGCGATATCGCGCCGAGGACCTCGCCACGCCCCAGGCGTTCTCCTCGGACCCTGCCCTTGTTTGGGAATGGTATGACTGGCGAAGGGGGATCGTGGCCAAGGCGAAGCCAAATCCCGCCCACGAGGTGATCGCGGACATGGAGAGATATTATCCCGATTTCCTGCTGGTCACACAGAACGTGGACGGCCTGCACAGGAAGGCCGGCAACGAGAGGATGGTCGAGATACACGGGAACATCTGGAGGGTAAGGTGCGTCGCCGAACTCGACGAGCGTTTCCTTTATGATAATCCGTTGGAGGTGATACCGCCCAAATGCGAATGCGGCAGCCTGCTGAGGCCTGCCGTGGTGTGGTTCGGCGAATCCCTGCCCTTTGAAGGCCTAACAACAGCATCCGAGGGAATACAGAACTGTGAGGTCTTCCTGACCGTGGGAACCTCGGGAGTGGTGTATCCTGTCGCTTCATTCCCGATGTTAGCCAAATCCTCGGGCGCAAGTGTTGTGGACATCAATAAGGACGCAACACCGATCACGTCTATTGCAGACCATACGTTGATGGGAAAGGCGGGAGAGATACTCCCAGAGCTCTGGCGGGCAATCAAAGGTTAGTCCCTGGGCGCGTATTCCTTGCACTCGTAACAATACCACCTGTCATACTGCTTTATGTAGGTAAGTGGCTCGTCGCAGTTCCCGCACAGACGTATCTCTATGTCTTCATCGTCGTCGGCATCGTCATGCATATTAGCCTCAGGCGGTTGCTCGGGGGATGCCAGCCCCGGGACCTCCAGGATGATAGTTCCGGGTATGTACTGGTGGACCACCTTCGTGGACGTCCACAACATGGTTCCTCCGGCACGGCAAATCAACAATCCCGCGGACAGCATGAAGAATGCTGGATTCAGTATAGTTTCGAAAATATCCTCGAGGGCATTGTCAATGGCGTTCTGGTCTCCCCCATCAATGATATTGCCCAGGTCGGATACTGTGCTTAATATAGATACGATATACAATAATATCAAAGCGATCAGTAGGATAATTGGGAGTGTCCGCGAAAGAGTTGCCAATGTCACATTGTCAAGCATTAGGTATAATATGGCGAACACCAGACCCAGGACCAGAAGGAATGGTATGAGCATGGCGTATATCTCTATGTCCCGCGAGAAGTTCAGAGCCATAATGAATGCTATCAAGGCCACGGCGAATCCGATGATGTACAGGGTGATGCCACCCGCCTTGTCCTTCATCACCTGTTTCTTCAGTTCTTCAGATGGTTCTGGAGGGTAATATGTGATCAGGTTGGGCTCCCTGGGGTAGGCCAGGTCTTGCCTGAACATGATGCTGCCGTGACCGCTTGCTCCTCTATCCCTTCCGTCGTCCCGCATGGTTACACCTTACGGTTGATTGGCCATTATCCTTATAATCCTTCGCTGTGTTATTATATACCGATATGTTTAAATATAATAACGATACCTATTCCCCTTGCATTAGAAAATGATGATTTCACTATCAAGATTGCACGATTGAGGATCAATACTCACAAACCAGACGAACCTGTTGGATAATGGGTGAGCGGAGAATTTGGAGAAGTTGACAACCAGTAGGAGACTGGTGTAGTAATACAATCTTGTACAGAACATCATTAGAGACAAACATATAGAGGTGAAAGAATGAACTTAGACCCAAATACTACAAAATACCTGATAAAGGGTAATATTTCAGCGGACGGCGTGGTTGAGAAACCGGACGTCGTCGGAGCCATCTTCGGGCAGACAGAAGGGCTCCTGGGGGAGGAGCTTGACCTGAGAGACCTTCAGAAAGGCGGGAGGATAGGCAGGATTGAGGTCGAGATATCCTCGTCCAAAGGCAAGTCAGAAGGGGCCATCGAGATCCCGTCGAGCCTGGACCAGGTGGAGACTGCCATACTGGCCTCCGCTCTCGAGACCATCGACAGGGTAGGACCGTGCAAGGCAAAGGTCAGGATCACCAGCATCGAGGACGTTAGAGTCACCAAAAGGAGCATTATCGTCGACAGGGCCAAGGAGCTGCTCCAGGAGATGTTGAAAGAATCAAAGGAGGTCAGCATCAACCTTGCGGACTCGGTTATGGAAGGTGTGCAGATACAGGAGATCCTGACCTACGGTCCGGATAAGTTACCAGCGGGACCCAACATCGACCAGGCGGACGCCATCATCATCGTCGAGGGCAGGAACGACGTCCTCAACCTGCTGAAGGCCGGTATCAAGAACGCGATAGCCGTCGAGGGAACGGACATACCAAAGACAATCCAGGAACTCACAAAACAGAAAACGGCAACCGCATTCGTCGACGGCGACCGTGGAGGAGAACTTGTACTCAGAGAGCTGCTGCAGGTCTCTGAGATAGACTTCATCGCCAGAGCCCAGAAGGGCAAGGAGGTGGAGGAGCTCACGAACAAGCAGATAATGAAGTCGCTGAGGAACAAGGTCCACGCGGAGCAGTTCGTGACCATGTACAGCCTGGAGAACGGCAAGGGCAGGTCAGAAATGCCCAAGTCCGAACCACCCAGACCGGCAAAGGAGAAGGTTGAGGAACCCGCCAAGAAGGAGCCACCAAAGCCCAGCGGTAGGAAATTGCTTGGCCGCAAAGCGGAGGACGAACCTCCCAAGGAAAAGGCGGAGCCTGCCCTGTCAGACGAACAAAAAATGTACAGAGATATGTACAACGAGGTTTCCGGCAAGGCCCTGGCAAGAATAATCTCTGAGGCAAATTCGGTAATAGCCGAGATGCCTGTCAAGGACCTTGCGGAGGCCCTCAAAGGTCAGAACGATACCCAGGGTGTCAAGGCAATCGTGTTCGACGGCATCGTTACCCAAAGACTACTTGACATAGCCCACGACATGGGGATAGGAACACTGGCAGCCTCAAAGGTGGGCAGTGTTTCGAAATACCCGGACGGCATGAACGTTCTAACGAAGGACGATTTCTAATAGACGGTGATAGAATAGCCGAGGAAGAGGAGAAGAGAGAGGAAAAGGCCTTCCTTGATGCAAGCCAGGGATTCAGTCTCAATGACATGGAGACCACCTATGACATCATCATCCCAGCCGACCCCCTGAAGCGTGTGATAGGTCAGGAGGAGGCCATAAACCTTGCATCGATCGCCGCTTCCCAACACAGGCATCTTCTCCTCGTCGGACCTCCCGGAACAGGGAAGTCCATGATCGCCCAGGCCCTTGCTCTGCATCTTCCCCATCCTACCGAGGAGATAAGGGTGGTCGATAACCCGGAGAACCCGGAGAGACCGCTTGTCCAGGTGATGCCGAGGGAGGAAGTCTACAAGGAAGTGGAAGAGAAGGAATCCGCCGAAGGGGAGCTCATAGACCCCAAGACCGCGCCCGTAAACGTGGCCGAGAGGTTGGGTTACAAGTGTATGAACTGCGGGACATATTCCAGCCCGAAGGAGAGGTTCTGCCCCAAGTGCGCGCGCTCGAAGAGCACGGCGGTCGCGCAATCCACAAACAATCCCTTCGGTGACCTTCTCGGCGGCATAATGGAAGTGACAATGGGCCAGATAAGCGCCAACGAGCGCGTTACAACCACGAGAAAACGGTTCGGCAAGGAGGAGGTGGTCGTGTACCAATGCGCGGGCGAGATGATCGAGATACTCGACCAGAAGGCCCTGGAAAAGCGCAGGGAGATAGAGAAACTCGGCCCGTCCAAGACTGTTGTACCGCTTGAAAGGACGCCTTTCATTCTCGCCACCGGGGCCAGCGTTACGGAGCTGCTCGGGGACGTCCGTCATGACCCTTACGGCGCACATCCCACGTTGGGAACGCCTCCGTTCGAAAGGGTTGTGGCGGGCAGCATTCACGAGGCCCACCAGGGTGTCCTGTTCATAGACGAGCTCCCGCACCTGGGCCATCTGCAGAGGTTCATCCTCACTGCAATGCAGGAGCGCAGGTTCCCCATCACTGGCAGGAACCCCCAGAGCGCCGGCGCGAGCGTGAGAGTGGACAATGTCCCGTGCAATTTCATATTCGTCGGGGCCTGCAACATCCAGGACCTGGAGCACGTTCTATCTCCTCTGAGATCTAGGATAATCGGCTCCGGCTACGAGGTGCTGGTCGAGGTCACCATGCCGGACCACGAGCTTAACCAGGCCAAACTTGCCCAGTTCACCGCGCAGGAGATCGCAATGGACGGCAGGATACCCCAGGCCAACAGGGAGGCCGTCGAAGCCGTCATCGAGGAGGCAAAGCGCAGGGCGCAGGTCATCGACGGCGTGGAAAAGGGCCTGACCCTCAGGTTAAGGGAGCTGGGGGGTTTGATACGCACGGCCGGGGACATTGCGATAATGCAGGAAGCGAATATCATAGACTCTAAGCACATACGGCACGCGCTCAAGCGCAGCAAGACCATCGAGGAGCAGATCAAGGAGAAGTACGGCTCATACCAGAGAGGAGTGGCCAGCGATATGACCGGCGCCCAGAAGCACGCGAGCCCCTACCATTATTGGAACACCGACTTCTTCGATGACAAGACCGGCTACGAGTGAGTGGGAATATCGGGCCCTTAGTAGGGTACTAATTTAGTTTCTCCATATTAATCTTGTATTGCGCTTCGGTCATTTTTCCTTCCCTGTAGGCCTTCTCAACGCGTTCTTTGATCTCCGCCTTGGATAACTTCGCGGGTCGGGACGGGGGCGGTCTCGTCTGTTGAGGTTGATTCTGTGGAGGTTTTGATATAATGGGTGTCGGGATGGGCGGCGGCGGAGATGTTTGAGTCCCGGGAGTCTCCTCGGGAACATCATTTTGCGTGTCAATGTCGCAGAATGGGCAGCCGCCGCCTTCCTCGATAAGGAAACCGCAGATCGGGCAGACCACGGTCTTGTCCCGGTTCCTATACATGACCCACATGATCAGCATTATGCATACTAGCGACACCAGGATGAACAGCAATATCAGCCAGAGATAATCCCAAATGTTATCCTGGAGATCATCATTCGGGATGAGCGGATCGGGATCGATGCTGTCCCGGATCCCATCGCCATCATCATCCGTATCCGCGTTGTTTCCTATTCCGTCGCCGTCGGTATCGACCGTCTCGTCTGGATCGAAGGGGAAGTCATCCTCCGTATCCGGCACACCGTCGCCGTCCGAATCGAGAGGTGGTGTTACTACCGATATCATGGTCACGGCAATCTGTGTGTTCCCGGCAGCGTCCTCCACCGTCAACATGACCGAATACGTACCAACATCGTTGAACGTATGGGACACATAGCTTCCGATGAGCATGTGCTGGGAACCATCTATGAACTCCCACACATAACTCGTTATACCTATGTTATCGGTAGACGCCGAGGCGTCCAAAGTAACGACCTCCCCAGCGTAGACCGTTATATACTGGGTGATGACCGGCGTTGGCGCGTCATTATCCAGGACGGCAAGCGTCTTTGGCGGGGTCGTTGCGGTGTTCCCCGCTTCATCGGTGGCCCTTATATAATAATGTACTGGGTCAATAGAGGTGTAAGGGATTATTGTGGAATGGCTGAACCTTGAGGGCACGGACTCGGTCAGGGCAGCCGTGACGGAGGTGCCGTTCCCATACCAATATGTGATGCTGACATTGGAGACGACGAAGTTCTCGAATACAATAGCCTGGAATATGTACGTGTCGCCGGTCGTGGGGTTGACGTCATTCATGTCAAAGATCACAGGAGGGGTTTGGTCAAAGGCTGCGCAAGCATCCGCGGTCGTTGGTGGTGATTCCACATGACCCGCCTGGTCGCATGCGATGGAATAGAACTCGAAATATCCGTCATCCGGGTATTGGAAGGACCATGACCAGATAGGCCCCATTAAATCGACGCCATGACGTGACCAGCTGCCCCACGTGAGGTTGTTCTCGCTGAACCGGTACCACAGCTCAACATAGGCCACTTGCCCGTCTGGGTCGGAGGCGGTGGCAAAGATCGTACTCGGTGTGGCAGTTTGCCAATATTGAGTCAAGGCGGTCACGCAGGAATACGGCGGAAGGATATCGGGCGGTGTTGTGATGTTCACTGAAAGGGTTCGCTGGTTATTGGTCAAGATTGTCTCGCCAATTACCGGAACGGCATATACCGACAGATTATGGACACCACCTACAATGGGAGTCCACTCGAAAGACACGATCTGTTGGGTCCCGGATATTATGTTCGGGATTACCTCCGTTTTGTTATTGACCCCGTCGATCGAGAATTGTACTTCAACGTTCATTTCATCGTTCATTCCCTGGTTGAGTATCGTGCTATTTACCCATAGCAAACTCCCAACCTCCAGAATACCTTCTATCTTAATATCTAGCACGCGGATGTCGTGCGGGGGAGGCAGCACTGTCAGGTTGACGGGGATCCTGATGGCCGGATTATGAATATCATTGCTGCCGACCGTTATGTTGCCTTGATAATCACCTGGTGACAATTCGGACGCATCCACCTGGACTGATATCAGGTCATTGCTTCCGCCTGGCGGTATGATTCCTACATTGGGTGTCTCGGTCAGCCATTCGACGTCCGAACCTCCGGTTGTCTGGATAAGCACGTCATCGATGTGCCACCAATCGAGCGTCCCCCCGGACCCGCCAGTCTGCCTGAACCTCATCCTGAATCCAGGATGAAGTGCATCCGGGGGAAGGTTATAGGCCTGCAGGCCAAAGATGTGGCCCCCGGAATATGTATCACCCAGGTACATGTCCAGCAACACCCAGGACCCAATGTCGTTGTAATACTCCACGAGCAGGTTCTCGCCCGAGTCAGGGTTCTCGCTCGGCGGGGTGCATCCACCTCCGCCTTCGCGTATCCAATATTCGACCGACAAAGAATGGCAGGATGAGGTGTCGTATGTCTGCGTGGTGACAGAAACAATACCGGAATATGTGTGCATGGACCAGGACCCGGAGTTCGATGTGTGCGTGCCAGCTCCTGCGATACCAGGGCCCGCCGACACAACCCAATCAGATATGTCACCGTCCTCGAAGTCGTCGTCCAGGAAGGTGACGTATGAAACGATGTCATCGGTAACGTTGTAGCTCAGGGTGGAATAACCAATATTTCCTACCGTTAAGACATTCGAGCTCGTACTGCCCGCCTGCACGGCGAAATCAAAGCCGCCGGGACTTACCCATATCTCTGGTACTCCGGTGACGACCACCATTTGGCTCATCCTGTTGTTGGTAGTGTACGTTTCACCGGCCACGGGCACCGCATAAATCGAAATATCGAAGTTACCTGTGGTGACCGGTGTCCATACAAAATAGACCGAGGTAATCGCGCCCGATGAAAGGAACGGAATTATGTAAACGTGCTCCAATACCAGGTCGATCTGCAACTGCACGTTTATATTTGATTCTGAGTTCATCCCCTGGTTGTGGACGGTCCCGTTTATCCAGAGCGGCTTTCCGGCCTCTTGAGTACCCTGGACGGACAGGGATATCACCGCCAGATCATGGGGATGTGTCGTAACGGTGAGATTCACGGGAATGATTATCGTCGGCTGCCCAGGATCGTTGCTGGTGACCGAGATGTTGCCCTGGTAATATCCCGGTGTTAGGGCCGTGGTGTCGACCGTTACCGTGATCAGGTCGTTGCCGCCGCTTTGAGGAATCGAACCGGTCATGGGAGATTCGGATAGCCAGTCGACGCCAAAGCCGGAGGTCGAGTAGACCCAAACGTCATCTATGTGCCAGTAATCGAAGTTAGGTCCGCTTGCCATCGATTGCCTGAAACGCACCGCGAAGTTCGGATGTAAGGCATTCGCGGGCAGCGAGTGGTTTCGGGTGTAGATTACACCGTTGGGTCCGGCACCGAGGAACTGGTCCAACTGTATCCAGCTTCCTACATTGTTGCGGTATTCCACATATAGGTCCTCATTGGGGTCCGGAGGTTCGCTGAAAGACGAGTCGCCTTCCCTGATCCAATACTCGATATTCACACCCGCAGTGCCCGAGAGGTCAATGGTCTGTGATGTGGCAACGGCCGCACCTCCATGGGTGTTCATCGACCATACACCAGAGTTGGCGGTCTGCGTGGTCACCTCCACCGTCCCGGTCCCGGTCTTGAGCCAATCGGAGATGTCCCCGTCCTCGAAGTCGTCGTAAAAGAACGTGTGGGTCGTATAGATGTCGTCGGTAACGTTATAATAAAGTGAACCTAAACCTGTGTTGCCAATCGTCAGGATGTCGGAGTCCGTGCTGCCCGTGGGCACTACGAAATCAAAGCCGCCGGGACTCACCCAGATATCTGGTGGTGCCGTGATAGTCACAAGTACGTCGTCCTCGTTGTTGACGGTGTTTGTCTCGCCGGGGACCGGGGCGACAAAGACCGATACTGTGTATGTTCCTGTGCTCGACGGCGTCCAGACCAGCGGTACAACGTTAATCTGGCCCGACGGCAGGAAACCGATGACCGTGGAATCCTGAACCACGGAGTCGACCCTTAGTTGGACGTTGACATTGGATTCGTCGTTAACTCCTTGATTCTGGATAGTCCCGTTTACCCAAAGGGGTTCACCGACCTCCTGAGTACCCTGGACGGTCATCGCAATGACCGCGAGGTCGTGCTGGGCCGTTATCACTGTCAGGTTCACCGGGACTATGTATGGGTCCTCGTCCGGGTCGTTGTTGGATATGGTTATGTTGGCCTGATAATAACCGACAGGTAGTCCCGCGGTGTCAACTGCGACCACCAGGTTTGTCTGGCTCATTGCCGGGACCGTACCCTGGTCGGGAGTGACGGTCAACCAGCTCGCAATTGGACCTCCGCTGCCGTACGGATATTCCAAGGTGTCTATCTGATTGCCCAAGAAACTCCTGAGCGAAACTCCCGAAGGGGTAAGCCCGGCAATGGTCTGTGACACGGTGTTGATTAGGGTGGAGCCCGATGAATCGTACAACCTTCCTATAAGGCTGGTGGAGGTCATCCATTCTATTTCCATCCGGTACCAACTTGCCGTATAGACCTGAACGACGGAGTTCAAGTTCATGAAACCAGAATAACCAGTGTTTTGCTGGAACATGAACTGATTGGTGTTGGGGGCAAAAACAAGTGACCAGCATCCCGATGCTGTGGCCCCGAAGCCGAAGTATACTCGCCCGTCCACGCTCGGACTTCGGACCCAGACTGACATCTTATCGCCGGGATTTCCCACCGTGTAGTCGGTCCTGTATCGCCAATTGTTCGTGGAACCCGTATCGGTCAGACCGTAAGAGCCGTCATGGGCCGCGGCCGCTGATTTGATGCCTCCGCCCCCAACCGGGCTTATCCAGGGAGCCCAAGGCCATGACCCGGCATTCTCGAAGTCCTCGATTGTACCCGAACTTACACCTATCGTGTAATTCAGGATCCCCAGACCGTTGTTACCGATCGTCATGATATCTGAATCGGTCATCCCAGTCTGGACCGCGAAATCGAAACCGCCTGGATTCACCCAGATGTCCGGTTCTGCGGTTACCACGACAGACCGTGTGTCATAGTTGTTCGCCGTGATTGTCTCTCCTATGACAGGCACCACATAAACCTCGATGGCGTAAGTGCCTGCGGCGGGTGGTATCCAAACGAAGGGTGTTACTATCGTTTGGCC
The DNA here is from genome assembly GCA_001595885.1 of Candidatus Proteinoplasmatales archaeon SG8-5. Lineage (GTDB taxonomy): Archaea > Thermoplasmatota > Thermoplasmata > SG8-5 > SG8-5 > SG8-5. The sequence continues at coordinate 11,401 of LSSH01000082.1, forward strand.
CGAGGCGATGAACGCGATGTTGTAGGTGTCCACAGTGGCAGAATTTACCCTCAAATTGACGACGACGTTCGCTTCGTCATTCTGACCAAGATTATGAACAGTCCCGTTTATCCACAAGGGTTTGCCGGCCTCTTGGGATCCGGCAACCGTCATGCCCAGCACCGCGAGGTCATGAAGGGCTGAGAGAACCGTGAGGTTTACCGGTATATTGTACGGGTTCTCATCCGGGTCGTTGCTGGCAATCGATATGTTTGCCCGATAAAGCCCCGGGCTCATGCCTGCGGCGTCAACCCCCACATTCGTGTTTGTTTGACTCGATGGCGGGACCGTTCCCATGTCCGGTGTGACGGTTAACCATGACGGGAGCCCTCCGGACATTCCCATGCCCAGGACAATCTCGTCCCACCAGGACTGCGAATTGTGGAAATTGTACAGGTAGATCGTGTCTATCGAGTTAGTGATTTGGGCAAAGGGAATGTTGGCCTGTACAGGTGCCCCGTCTATCACCAGGTCGAAGAAATGGGTCGTCCAGTTGATGTTCGAGAATTCGATGTGATACCAGACATTGGCCGAGTAAGCGAACCGAGGCAGACTGTTGACTATGAACATTCCGTTGTCATCGGCATAAATATACATCGGCAGTTGGTTGCCTAGTTGGAACAGTACGTAGGCGTCGGCCGCCGTGGAGGAGGCCGAGCGGATGTAGAAGGATATGTGCTCGGGTGCGCAGACCCCTATGTTCTGGGATACGCCGTTGCGGTGGGCACTGGAACCTCCGATCTGAGTGAAGCTGTACGTTGAACCAGCGGCTGCGGTGGCAGAGGTCACGGTCCTCGTGTAAGTACCTGAGCCATGTACCCAGCCATTGTAATTGCCGTCCTCGAAATCGTCCTCGAAGCAGGAGACCTGCGAATATATGGACCAGTCGAGGTTGGCCAGACCGTCATTCCCTATCGTAAGTGGGGCAGAATCCGTCAATCCTGTCTGCACCGCGAAGTTGAAATTCCCGGGATTGACCCAGATGTCGGGTTCGGCCGTGAAGGTCTCGGTCATGTTCCACCAGTTGTCCGCGACGAGCGTTTCCCCCGGAACGGGAACCGCGAGCAACGTCAAATCGTACTGGGTTCCCGAAGGCGGTGTCCATTCGAATGACATGAAGTCCAATGTTCCGGAAGGCAGGCTCGTTATCACGGTGGAATTCTGCATCACGGTGTCGACCGTGAAGATGACTTGAATATTGGTCTCGTCACTGGTGCCCTGATTGAGAATGGTACCGTTCACCCAGTGCTTCTTACCGGCCTGAAGGTTGCCAGCCAGTGACATGTTTATCACCGCAACGTCGTGAGGCGCCGACAGCACGGTCAGGTTGACTGGGACAATAATCGCAGGTTCTCCCGGGTCATTGCTGGAGACAGTGATGTTACCCTGATAGAAACCCGGCGTTAACGAGCTCGTGTCCACGCCTACGGTGATCAAGTCATCGCCTCCCCCGGGATTGATCGAACCCGTTATCGGATTCTCGCTGAGCCAGGCCGGTGTAGAAATGAATGCCGTTATAGCGACATCGTCAATATGCCAGTAGTCAAATCCAGTTCCGCTTCCTCCAGTCTGGTAGAACTGAAGGCGGAAGTTTGCGTGGTTTGCATCGGCCGGTAACGGGGAATACACCGGAGTGTATATAGTACCTGCCGCATCGGCGCCCAAGAAGGTGTCGAGTAGCACGTAGGAGCCTACATTGTTGTAATAATAAATTTCCAGGTCCTCGCCGGTATCCGGGTTCTCACTGTTGCCGAAGGCCCCACCCTGCCGTATCCAGAGACTCAGTTCAACCGTTGAGGCTGTGCTCAGGTCCATGACCGGTGAAGTCCATGTGTATGTTCCATGTGCGGTGTACATCGAGTATATTCCTGACTGCGCGGTGTCCGTGCTGACGCCGCCGATTATTGTCAGATTACCGATATCGGAAACGTCGTCTGTGATGTTGTAGAACAGACCGCCGAGACCCGTATTGCCAATTGTCATCACGTCAGAATCGCTCAGACCTGCCTCGACCATGAATGTGAATCCTCGCGGTGTGACCGTGATGTCGGGTGCGGCAGTTATGTTCGCGGTCTTGTTCCACCAGTTATTAGAAGTGTTGTTCTCTCCTGGAGCCGGCATGACGTACAGGGTCACCGTGTACTGTAAGCCCAGGGGCGGCGTCCATTCGAACGAGACGTCCTCCTGAGCGCCCGGTCCGATCACCGCGAACACCGTGAAGTTCGTCAACACGAAATTCACCAGAAATCTTACCTGGACCGGGGATTCGCTGCTGGCCCCCTGATTCATGACGGTACCGTTGACCCAGTGCAGCTTACCGGCCTCGAGGCTGCCGTCGATCGTAGTATTCGTAATCACCAGCTCATGGGAGGAAGGGGCGACCGTCAGATTGACCGGCACAATCTTGGGGTTCTCGTCCGGGTCATTGTTAATGATCGTAATATTGTATTGATAAAAGCCCGGCGCAAGCGTTGTCGTGTTCACCTTGAGGTTGTGGTCGATGGTCCCAGGAGGTGCTATAGAACCCTCCCCGGGGGAGATTGAAAGCCAGTCCGGAAGCGTGGTAACGGTCGCGTTTGCCATCCAATGGGCTGCGTTCAATAAGAGTTGAAGGAGGTTGGCGTCCGTCCAGGCATTATACGTGCTGTACCGTCCGACCGTGGCGAAATGAACGACCGTTCCCGTGCCGTAGCTCCAGTAGGACAGCTCATCACCGGCCAGAGAACCGTCGACCAGTTCAACAGCTCCGGCCTTTCTGCTCATAACGCCGAACGAGTGGTGGACCGTCGTAAAGGGGGATGGAATACCCTGGGTAATCGGATGCGAGAGCATGACTGTGCATGTTTCGACGTCATGGTTTCCCCCTCCCCTTGTCATCGGGACCATGGGAGCCAGGGTGGTGTACCTCCCGCTTTGCACGTGAAATCCTATCCATTCTGTCGCTATCACGTTCCCGCCGCTGCTTACGTAGCTCTCGATCGCGGTCTGTCCTGCAGCGGGCATGTCAAGCGTATAGTCATCGCCAATGAGCAGAATCACGACATCGAAGTCGTTCGGGTCAGGCACGCCGTTGTATGATGAAGGGACACCAGCATCTGTCACGTTGAATCCCTCCGCAATGAGCGCATCGATTGCCTCGGTGGAACCCGCGTTTGCCCCGTCGAGGAGCAGCACTTTGTTATTGGCCGAAGCCCCGACGATCGAATAATTCAGCATTGATGTCCCGTTGTTGCCTACGGTCAATACGCCTGTATCCGTGTCGCCTGCCACCAATGAAAAATCAAAGCCGCTGGGATTCGTCCATATGTCCGGGTCAGCGTTCATTGAGGGAATCACATCCTTGCCAGAGACCAGGCCAAGACTGCTTTGAAGGATGATGAAGGCTGTCATCAAATAAACAAATAATAAACTACTTCTCCGCAACGGCCTACCTACTTTGTGAGCATTATACTGCAAGGTGGCAATTGCCAAAGGCTCCCTCCATAGTCCCAACCAAAGATAGTAGAATCTAGAAGTATTTATTATTTTTCTTAATTTAAGGATTTCCGGCAATATATTGTTTAATAAATGATGTTTAACTTAACAAATCTATATCCAATTTGTCATCATGATTCCGTCCTCACCATCCAAATAATACCTCTCAAGCAACGATACGACCTGAAATCCGCGTTTTGTGTAGAATTCCTGGGCAATAGTATTTGATGTCCTGACCTCGAGGACAACACTACAGATGCCCTCCCAACCGCAACGCTCGAAAAACGTGTTCAATAACGATGAGCCAACGCCTTTGTACCGTAACTCCTTTTTCGTGGCCATGATAAGGATCCTCGCTTCATCAGGTGACGCTCTGGTGCCAAGCAGCAATCCTGTGAGGACTCCTTCCTCCGATGCGACCAAGAAACCATCTGGCCACTGTGCGTGAAGAGTAAGATACATAGACGGTGAATAATCCTGTTTGAAGGTCTCGGCGACGAGCCTCATCACGGCACCCAAGTCCGTGGGTACGAAGTTGCGGATATGCATCGAACGAACATCCGAACCTTATTATGAATACTTTCGCCGAACCCCCCTGTTCACCCTTATATACTGCAGCGGGGTAGTGCTTCACAAGGTGAAACGATGGGAGCGTTCGAAGATATTGACGACTGCAGCTGGCAGGAAGCCTACATCCTGAACGGATGCTGGGACCAGTTCAAGGCTCAGAATTAACCAGGTAGTGTATATTCTCGCAAATCTACCATATCCATCCCGCAGGGTCGGGGGACTTGGCCCTCCGACCCGAACCCTATTTTTTTATAAAAATGCAGATGCCGGGATTCTACGCCTAACAAGTCAGGCTAGCTCGCAATGAATGTCATTGCTCGTGAACCTTCGGTACAAATCCCTTTGATATAAAAATGCAGATGCCGGGATTTGAACCCGAGCAGTTGGCTTGGAAGGCCAAAATCCTAACCAGACTAGATCACATCTGCACTCAGACAAGTTATGTGGCTGAATTTTACTGGCTGTAAAGGGCTTCAGGATAAAAAATCTTCTATCCGATTGAATATCCTGAAGCCGGTTTTGGCCATTTGGGTAACTCTTGTCAATCAACTACCAGTTAACCGTCCAGAGCGTGTCCGCAGGAACGTGGACCAGGTATCCCTCTCCGGCCTTCATCACGTATGTGTCCGGGACCTCTATGAGGTTGTAGGGCTGGCCAAGGTCGCAGACCTCGACCTTGTCATAACCGGTTCCGGCCAGGGCCGTAGCCACTGTGACACCGGTGGTCAGGGTCGGGTATCCGACCATGTTGGTGCCAGCAAACAGCTGTATCCATGTCGCGGGCGGTATCGGACCGTTCACCGTTAGCACGCAGGCAGAGGTCGTGTGGATCCAGAATCCCATCTTGTGGTTCAGCATATTGAGGTCGTTGAGGACCGGGGGTTTGAAGGTTGCATAGGTCTTCCAGTGGTCGGTCGTGTCCAGAACGTCATAGTATTGGACCATGTCGTATTGACCGGTTATTGAGGCCAGGACAGCCGTGACAGATGTGTTCGTCTGTATCAGCGGCACGGATACCAGGTTCCAGCCGAGGACCAAGGGTATGTCGAAGGATATCTCGACGAAGTGGGCGTTCACCGCCTTGTCGCCGTCCATTAGTATCCAGTCAGGGTTGGTGGAGCCCGTGAGGTCACCGCTCCAATGGTCGAACACCCATCCCACGCTGGGATTTGCGATGAGCTGCACGTTCTGACCGTAGGTGTAGGTGGGTTGGTCAGGGTTCAGTATGACCGAGCCGCTTCCGATGATGGTAATTGTCAGAGTGTACTGTTCCTCGACGAAATGGGCGTTCACGGTCGTATCACCGAGAATGATCACGGTATCGGGATTGACCGAGCCGGACATATCGCCGCTCCAGTGGTCGAACAGCCATCCGACG
>LSSH01000083.1:0-1121 GCA_001595885.1 Candidatus Proteinoplasmatales archaeon SG8-5
CGCCGCCAGGTATCTCATCACATCGATGTCGTGAACACCCAGGTCCATGATGACGCCGACATCGCGGATACGGCCCGGCATGGAGCTGACCCTCCTGGACGACAGCGTGACGACGTCACCGAATCTGCCCTCCAGAATGGCGTCCTTTGCGAACTTGACCACCGGGTTGTGGCGCTCGATGAGGCCCACCGCGAGTACGAGTCCGTTGGCCTCGGCTATGCTGACCAGCTCGCGCGACTGCTCGAGGTTGGAGCACATGGGCTTCTCCACGAGCACGTGCTTGCCCGCCTCCAGCGCGTCCCTGACTATCTGGTAATGGGTGACGGTCGGTGTCGCCACGTTCACCGCCGTGATGTCGGTGGCCAGCATTTCACTGTAATCTGAATAGAACTGCACCCCGAAACGGTCGGCAAGTCCACTCGCCGTCTCGATGTCAGCGTCCGCGATACCGCTGAGCGCGCCCATCTCCGAATATACCCTGGCATGGTTCTTGCCCATAGAGCCCACGCCTATCATGCCGGCCTTGAAATCAGAACTCATCGAAGACACCGATATCTCTTTGGATATAATATTTATGCCCAGAGGTGACGATACCTCTTCGGATAAATTATTTATACCCAGAGGTGACGATACCTCTTCGGATAAATTATTTATGCTTAGAGGACCGAAACCTCTGTGTAAATAATTATTGTATCGGACGGTGCTCAGGCCGGCTTTCCCGAAAACGCTCGCCGCAGCCCTCCCATACCGCTTGCGGACCTGTCAACAGAATCTCTCAATCTGCGAACATAGGCCGGCAATCCTTCCACATCCTTGGTCTCCTTCTTGGCCAGGTAGGATATCCTGGCCCGGAGGTCGTTGTCGAACTTCATGTCGCAGGACTCGAGCGCGTCGATGAGACGGCGGGACAGCTGGCCGCCCTTGTGGTCCCAGTCGGTCATGATGATGGCGGTTCGGTGGTCTTCGGACAGGTCCTCGCAGGTCCTGAGGACCGAATGGCCGTCGTTGAGAACCACTATCATGCCGTGGATACCCAGTTCCTCCAGGGCCTTCTTGTCGTTTCGGCCCTCCACGATGACGGGGATGCTTTGACTTGCCTCAGCCAGCTCCTCGAAGAGCCC
>LSSH01000083.1:1129-5082 GCA_001595885.1 Candidatus Proteinoplasmatales archaeon SG8-5
CTCCCCCAGCCTGTCCTTCAGCTCCTGCAGTCCGAGGCCCTCGACGAACACGCGCTTCTGGTTCGTGGTCTGGCCCGAGGAAATGCTTATTCTCCTCGGCGGCACCTTCAATATCCTGCCTAGGTACGTCATCAACTCTGAGTTGGCCTTACCCTCCCTGGCCTCCGCCCTGACCGAGACCCTGATCCTTTTCCGCCACTCATCGTAACCCTTGAGGGCGGAACGGGGGCTGTTCGGTTGGACTTCGACTTCCACGTACACTCCGTCTGAGCCTTCCCGGAGGGCGTCCGTCCACATCACTAGGCTGATGTCGCGGGAGTTCAAAATCCTTTGGTTCATCTATCGTCCGACAAAAAAATAACACGACCGTAATATATTTATCCAGCATTGCTCATATACCTGCGACTTGTCGGAGGATATGATGGGATACGAAGTGAGGAAGATACCTACTGGAGTTGCGGATTTCGATGCGATAATAGACGGGGGATTACCCGACGGTTCCGTTGTGTTGCTCCTGGGCGACGTGGGTGCGGGCCATCAGGAATTCGTTTATACGTCAGCCTTCAAGATAGCCATGGTGAAGGAGCATCCCGAGACCGGGGACTACTTCCTCGGCAGCCTCTGCGACTTTTCAAACCTCCCGGACAACATCTGCTACGTCACGTTCTCGCGCACAAAGGACGACATTCTCAGGGAGATCGCCACGAGCTTCAACTCGGAGTTCTACGGCCCCCTGTCCAGGAAGATCAAGTTCAAGGACTTCTCATCCAGCTATTTCAAGAAGAGCATCGTCCCAACGACCTGGACCGAGCCCGAGGGAAAGAAGGGTCTGTTCTCTGGCACGCCCAAGGAGAATGTCCTGGAATCGCTGGTCAACTTCCTTGACGATAACGCCCGCAACTCGCTGGTCATAATCGATTCCCTGACTGACCTGGTGGTCTCGAACCTGGTGGAGTTCAGGGAGCTCGTGAACGTGCTGAAAGGCATCCAGAGGGCCTGCAAGGAGTGGAAGGGCATCGTCTATCTGCTTTTGGCAAAGGACATACTGGACAAGCGCGACGAGTTGATGATCATCGACAGCGTGGACGGTGTGTTCACCTTCGAGTGGAGCAAGTACTACCGGAGCACCAAGCGGCAGAGGTACATGTTCATCGAGAAGTTCATGAGCCTGCTTCCCCACCTGGAGGACGAGAGGACCGCGCGGTTCCCCACACAGGTTTCATCCGGCAGCGGTCTGAGGGTCATCAACATGGATGTGATCGCCTGAGGTCGAGATAATGAACGGAGAAGAGAAATTAAAAACTGGAATTGCAGGTTTGGACGACATGCTGGGCGGCGGAGTCCCGGAGGGGCAAATCATAGCACTGCTGGGCTCCTGCGGGACCGGCAAGACCACACTGTCGCTCCAGTTCATATGGCACGGCCTGCAGAACGGCCAGAAGGGCGTTTTCATATCACTCGAGGAGGACGAGGAGTCCATCACGAAGAACGCGGCATCGTACGGCTGGGCCCTGAAGCCCCACCTGGACAGCGGCGATCTCACCCTGGTCAAGCTGGAGCCGGCAGACGCCAAGACCACTATCCACAGGATAAAAGGGGAATTGCCCCAGTACATCAAGGAGACGGGCGTTAAGCGCGTTGTCTTCGATTCGGTGTCCCTGCTCAGCATGATGTTCGACTCTGAGAGCGCTCAGCGGTCGGGCCTTTTCACCCTCTGCGAGCAGATCAAAGCCTCCAGGGCCACTGCCATGCTGACAGCCGAGGTCAAGGACGAGAACCCCGCTGCCTCCAGGGACGGCCTCGTCGAATACGTGGCCGACGGCGTCATACTGCTGCGGTACAAGGAGACGGCCGACGAATCCGACGTCCATCTCTCACTGAGGATTATCAAAATGCGCAGGGTGAAGCACTCGAGGCGCATCAAGCCCTACACCATCAGCGATAAAGGCATCGTGGTCCACGCTGAAGCCGAGGTGTTTTAAGTCCGTTTTGAGACCTAATGGTCAAACAACGGTATTAAAACCAACCTGATTGCTTCGAGCTCCGTTCAGATATCGACATCGGCCAGCACGATTACCTTGTCGAACTCCTTCTTCAATGTGCCCAGCTGGTCGGATTCCAGTGATGTCGTTCCGATGGGCACGAACAAAGTGGCGTTGTTCACGGACGACAGGTCGTTCACCTTCTTGATGAACTTGAACACCTTGTCGAAGCCGTTCTCCACCACCAGGTATTCGAAGCCGTCGAGTATCACGGCCGAGCTGGGGTTGTTCTTGACGAAACTCGAATACATCCTCATCATCTCGAACTCGAGGCGGTGCGGGTTCAGCGTCTTCTGGTCCGAGACCGATGTGTCAGTAAGCCATATCACGTCGGCCTGGCTCATGTCGTGCTCCTTCTTCAGCTTGTCCGGGAAGGTCGTTGATATGGACAGCCCCTTGGCGCCCTGCTTCATCGAGCTGACGAACATCTGGAAGGCAAGTCTTGGAGTGTTGTCCACGACAAGGTAGTTGTAGCCCTCCTCGACCTTCTCCAGCATCACGCCGCAGGCCTTGCACTTCTCCCTGAGCAGGTCAGAACCCTCGGGCACCTCGTTCATCTCTCCGCAAATGGGGCACTGCACGTTCCTCATCTTTACCTCTGGCACTGCCGGTTCGACGAAGGCGAAGCCGCAGGAGGTACAGTTCTCGGCGAGATTGGCGCACTTCTCGTGGTACAGCTTGCCGCACTTGCACTTTGTCAGGTCGGTGAAGTCGGTGATGGGCTTCATGCAGACCTCGCACGGCGGACCATCCTTCTTCTCAGGGGCCGGTGCAGGGGCCCTGACCGGTCTGGATGGCGGCCTGGCCTTCTCGGCCGGTCTCTTCTGCTCTTGCGGAGCCTGCTGGACAACGATTGTCGTAACTGCCGGGGTCCTTGTCCTCGAGACGGGCTGCTGCCTGACCGGGGCACGGGCCACCCTCCTGACCGGGGGCTGCGAGTACTCCTTGGGGATGTTGGCCGCCTTTTGGTCGTAGAGAAGCTTCGCCAGCACGGCAATGACTATGGCCAGCACTATCGAGATGACCCAAAGAATGAGCCCGCTGATGAAGATGTTGGGGGATGCGAAGGCGAACATCGTCGGGAAGAAGTAGAACAGCAACAGGAACAATATCAGGACCTTGCTGAGTATGTGAAGCCAAGTGATCTTGAGCGCCTTGTGCCTGTACCTTCGCGGGTAAGCGTACTTGAAGTTTGCGTATATCCTCGTCGGCATGGAGGCCAGGAGGTATCCGCAAATGAATACCACGATGAACAGTATCTGGGGATTCTCGAAGAAGTTGAAGGTGTTGAAGGTGGCCGTTTCCTGATTGGTACTGGAGCCAAGTGCGGACCATGGGAACGTGATGCTGAACATTGATATCTCGCCGGCCGGTGTCCTGATGACGTGCATGCGCCCGTCCTGCAGCGAGAGACCGTACATGCTCCCGGCCGATATCCGGTAATCGGTGTGCTTGTACTGGAATGTGTATTGGGCGATGTTCGGTTGGATGTAAGTGGTGTAGCTGGCATCGTTGAGGGAGTTGTAGGTCTGCACGGGCGTGTCTATCCCATAAAGGGCGTACAGGAAGTCCGCAGCAACCACATTGAAGTTGTCGTATCCGAAGCCGGACCCGGTCGCGTCGAAGTACAGGTAAATGCGGACCGGCGTTGAATCATCGGTCGCGACGTTGGCTACATCAACGAACCCCAGGGCATCGACCGTGATGGGCTCGCCCTGGCCGTAATGCAGAGGGTTATAGGTACGCGATGACCCGGCGAAAAACTGTGTCGAGGTCAAGGAGCTCTCCAGCGCCCCGATGTATCCCTCCGAACCGCTGTATCTAAGCTCCTGAGGGTCGATCCGGCCGTTCCCGTTTCCGATGACTGGCAGCGTATCGTAGGAATCGAGTACAGCTCTCCTGAGGTCCCCG
>LSSH01000084.1 GCA_001595885.1 Candidatus Proteinoplasmatales archaeon SG8-5
TCGATGGGTTCCTATTCCATCAGGTAATCAGCATACCAATCGTTACGGCTGGCATAACACTAATTTCATTTGCAGCATGTTGGGGTATCAGCAAGATACCACTGGTAAGGCGAATAATCGGAGCCTGAGATAATAGTAGCAATCCCGAATAAATGGACAGGAAAGGAGGGTCCTGAGAGATATTTCGATGATAGGCTCGAAGAGGTGGAACTCAGCTGAGAGATCATGGTGATTATAACCTACACCTCATACACATTATACCCCTCGTAGTACTCGTACGTCATATAATTGGCATCGAGGTAGAGGATTACCGGGTTGAGGGGATGGTCAGGGGTTTCCCTTATTGTATCCGCATAACCCTTGCCGATTATCACGTACTGGACATAGCCCTGTTGAGTAGTGTTGATGAGCGATTGAGCGTTCCAGGTCAAATTGTGGTTGACAGAGAAGTAGTAGATATTCTCGTCTGGGGGCGGAAGGTCGCACGTGAAGTAGTATGTCGGGTCCTTCAACATCATTATCGTGCGATTCTCATCCACATGTTCTTTGATATAGTCAATCATCTCCTGTCGATAGGCCGTCGTCTTGAACGGTTTCCCGACAAAGAAGACGAACTGAAATATGATTACAAACGATAGTATCAGCACGGCAGCTTTCTTTAAATTACCCCACGTTATCTTGAAGTCAAGCCAGTCATCCATATAGTATGCGCAGAACACTGCAAGGAACGGCAGTGCTACAATCATGTAATGCTTGTATTGCCTGATGAGGAGCGTGGAAAGACCGACCAAGGCCAGCAGCAGTATGAAGCCTAGCACCCTGTTCTTACTGGAGATATTCCTCTTCAGAATATCACGACCCAGAAGACCGCATCCCACGATGATCGGGACCCAGATTGCCAGGTAGGCAAGGTCGTTGACATAATACCCTTTTATATTCTCGAATATCCCAATGGATGGCCCTACGACATAATTCGAGTTGGACGACCAGACATTGATATAATACTCATCGAACAGCCCCAGGCCAGCGAATGTTGCCATTACCAATATCATGACGGTGAGGAATCCCAAGGCAAATGCCACAAAACTGAACAGGTTCTTACTGAAAGCATCCTTGGACCTTTCTCCAAGGTAAAGATACAGGAAGATGAAGGGGACAGGAATGGCATAAAGGATGCCGACCTGCTTGAACTGCGATGCTATACCTAGAGATATTCCAGCTATGAACAGGAACCTGTTGTCCCCCTTCCTTACGCCTCTCAGGAAGAACAGGGCAAATAACAGGAGGAACGGGACCATGAAAACTTCGGTCAGGAACCAGATTCCCTCATAGAAAACTGTGCTTCCGAGGAAGAGTATGGCCGCAATCATGCCCATACGCCTGTTATCGGGAAAGACCTCGTTGACCAGGAGGATTATCAGAAGGCTGGATATGAGGTTCGTGATGATCACCGATATCCGTAGAGCCAGCAGGCTGTCGGACATCCACAGGACAGAGGCAGCCACAAGATGTATTCCAGGTGGTTTGTGGTCGAAGAAGTCTCCGTAGGGTAGCTTTCCCTCAAGGATGCCCCGACCGATGACGCCGAACACGCTCTCGTCAACAGACGCCATATAATTAACATAAATGAACTGGATGACAACGGTAATCAAGTAGATGAACAGCCAGAAGTAAATGCTGCTCAGAAGTATCTCAGTTCTTTTCTGCAACATCGGTCGCCTCTCCGCGGATGCTCGTTATGTTGATGCCCGTGCTCCATCCGGCAAATGCTCCCAGGATTAATGTGTATGTATTCTTGAATACGTGGTCGAGAACGATGATGGACAAAGCAACGTCCATGCCAACTCCGGTCAGGGAGACGAGGACGGCAGAGAATGCGACCTCGTAGGGGCCTATACCGCCCGGGGTGAGCGGGAGGACCTTGGTCATGTTGGCCAATATGATGGCGAAGAATATCACGAGCACGTCCACATCGAATCCCAGGGCGAGGGTGAACAGGTAGGTAACCAGGCATTCGAGGGTCCAGATGGCCAGCGATGCTAAGAACGATGCGGCCATCTTCCGCCTGTCCAGCGCCATTGACCGCATTGCCTTCCAAAGCTTGCTCAAGTTTTTGTAGAGCCAGGAGCTTGAACTTGTTTCATTTCCACCGTTTCCCGTTCGAAGAAGAAACAGGAGCATTATCAGAACGCATGCGGTGAGTATGAAGCAGGCCAGAAAGATGCCCGTGGTCCACGTGGGCAGTCCCGGGTTGATGACGAAAGGAAGCAGAACCAGCCCCAATATCAAAATTGCGATGAGGTCGAAATACCTGTCTATCAGTACGCTGCTCAGACCCCTGTGGTATTCTATGCCAAAGAGCTTTTTCACGGCATAAACCTTGACCATGTCGCCCAGTTTAGCGGGGACAACCAAGTTGGCCGTGTTTCCGACAAGATAGAGTTTGGTTGATGTTAGTGTCCCGACCTTCCTGTCGGATGTGGAGAGTATTCCGCCCCACCTAAACCCTCTGAAGAGCCAGCCCAAGGTGTACACCAATGTAATGGGCACGATGAAAAGGATGTTCATCAACATCAGATTATCAAGAAAGCGTTGGTAATCGGATATGTATATCAGTATGATGATTATCAAAATCGCGAAAAGCAATGATGCTCCATAGAGAATGCGCTTGCCTTTCATGGTCTACCTTCTATCTCTTGTTTCAGGGACTTCAACCCGCGGAGCTGTGCCTTAACCACTACCGGGATGTTCGACAACTGGAACTGGTCTGCGTTCCCTGTTGTCCTACCAAAATGTTGAACCGGGACCCAGGATATATTAAATCCCTTCTTCTGTGAGCGGATGACCAACTCAGTGGAGAATCCGTATTTCAGATGCCGTATGTCTGGAACGACAGACTCGAGGACCTTCCTGTTCATGATCTTGAACCCTGAGTTGATATCCTTGATGTATATTCCAAACCTCGCGTAAACCAGGAGGTTATAAAGCATGGATAAGAATTTCCTGTATAACGGGTCACACCTGTTAACCTTCACCCCGCAAACGAGGTCTGAGTTTGTCAGCCTACGGTACAGTTTCCAGAAATCCTTAGGATTGTGGGTATTATCAGAGTCAGAGTAAAAAATGATATCCCCCTTGGCCTGCAACAGAGCATCCTTCAAGCCCTGCATGTACCCTTTCCTTTCTTCACCAGTTATGAGCGTCATGGGGATCTCATCGGAGAGTCTTCGTAGTATCTCCCTGGTGCCATCGGTGCTTCCGTCCTCAACAACCAAAAGGTCGCTTCCGGGTCGCTTTCTTATGACATCGTCATAGAATCCCTTCACCACTTCCTCTATCACTTCGGCTTCATTGTGCACGGGTATGACAATAGTGAGAGGCATCTCATCCTGGTTCTTCTCGTTTCGGCGGGAAATGCTTTTTTGCGACATGGGCAGCACTCTCAATGCATCTGTCCATATTTAGGTATTCATAGTTGGAGAAACGACCGCAGAGTATCAGACCGATGTCTGAGAAATGACTCTCGAAGGTTTGTTTGTTCGCACTATATCCGCGGTCGTTGAGCACATATGCGAACTCGTTCCTGGCGACATGAGTGAATACGATTTCGCCTGCTGAGAAATATTCCAGCCTTTCCAGGGTATCTGAGACTCTTGAGGCAATAGTCATATCCGGTTCGTTCCACAATCCCGATCCGGGTTTACAGCTAATCTCCGCCAGAACAGAACTGTGGCCCTTTGGTGCATTATCAGGACTGAAATTCGAGGGAAAGCTGAGCCTATGAAATGGAATGTCCTTCTGCGGGAAGTAAATCCAACTCCTGTCACTGACCTGCGGTTTGTTTACACCAACTGATACGGTAATAATCGAAACGTAGTCAAGATTGCCAACGGCCTTGCTTACATCTTCAGGAATGGCATCGTATGCAGCTGCCAAATTTTGAATGGGTATAGTGGATATTAGCTTGTCGTAATGACGATTCTCACCGTCCGTTGTTTCGACGGTCCATGCTCCATCGCGTTTACTAACCTGCTGAACCTCGGCATTGGTGATGAGTTTCTCACGACCAAATGTAGGTATGAGTGTGTCAGTTAGGGCCTGTATCCCGCCGGACACCGGGTAATAGAAGTTCAGTTGATGTTTGTAACCTTCTGTAGGTATGTTCCGGGCGGCCTTTTTCACATCATCCACAGGTGGCTTCGGAACCCGACCTTGCACCCAATCAACTCCCAGGTCTTTCGGTGAGGTGCACCAGAGCTTCTCATTGTAAGGTACTAGATACAGGTCGCTAATTCCGGCACCGAAATTTGCATACATCCAATCCATGAAATTTTCAGGTAGGTTTTCTTTACCCTCCCGCTGCAGGGTCTCAGCTTCCACAAAGTCGTTCAAGCATTTGTCTCTCAGGGAGGGTTCAAGGTCCGCCAGATTGTTCTCAAGAGGATATTTCACGTATTTTCCTTCGAGGAATATCGCGCTGTTGCGCCTGTTCTTGACGACATTATCCCCAAGGATATCTAACATGAGAGCCAGGGTTGTTTCATTTCTCGAGAATATCACATGCGAACCTCCGATGTCGAAGGTGAAATCTCCTATGATTTGGCTGCGGCACAAACCGCCGGGTTCTGATCCGCCCTCAAGAATTTGGAACTCATATCCATTAGTTTTTAGAAAATAGCCTATGGATATACCGGTCAGACCTCCGCCTAGAATTCCTACTGTCATGATTCATCTCCACGTGTGCTTGATGGGAATCAAATCACGCGAATTAATGTCATCATTGTGGGAACCAGGTGTAATACATAAATAAACCGCTTAATCTCAGCATTATCAAAAACAATAAATACACACATCAGCTAATGGCGACCATGGAGTCCCTGAAGATTGCCATGCTCGCCCCGGAGTTCCTTCCGAATTGGGGGGGAGCGGGTACATATTCGATCCTTTTGGCCCGCGAGCTTTCGAAATCCGATGAGGTTCACGTTTTCACAACCCTAAGGCCAAGTAATGGCCGTGTTGGCAACAGCCCCAGGGAAATGGAGGAATATTTCAACGACAGGGTCAAGATACAACTGGTTTCGCAGGCAAGGGATAATTTCTGGTACAATGCAATCTTCCAGTTCAACGTGGCCAGGAACCTTCCCAGGATTTTATCCAAGGAGAGGTATGACATTGTGCACTCGAACCACGCTCACATGCCCGACCTCGGACTCAAGATGAGGAAACTCGACAGTGGATGCATCACGACAATCCACACGACCCTGTCGAGTCAATATAAGGGCATAAAGAGCTCTGTTAGGTCCATCGATCACATGGAGGGCTCGGAAAGGATGGTTCGGCTGGGATACCATTTCCTGAGATTGATAGAGAGATATTACCTGGCAAAATCCGATAATATAATCTTCGTATCGGACTTCATTAGGGGTGAAACCGCACGAATTGCCAAGCGCGAATTCCACAGGACAAAGCTGATCAGGAACGGCATAGACCTGGAACATTTCAAGAACGGTGATCCTGCCCCTTCTAATAGAACGGTTAATGTCCTGTTCTGCGGACGATTACTGGCCTTGAAAGGCTTGAATAACCTCATCGAGGCGTTCAAGATTGTACACAAAAAATGCCCCAATACCCGCCTGTTACTTGTGGGCGGGGGGAACATCGAGCACTGGAAGATGACGGCAAAGCAGACAGGTATACCTGATGATGCCATTGCTTTCATGGGTCAAATGAGATATGAGGAAATGCCAGGTATTTTCCGAAAGGGCGACGTATTTGTGCTGCCGAGCATGAGTGAGAGCATGCCTTTGTCATTGCTCGAGGCCATGGCTTGTGGCCGGTCTGCCATCGCCTCGAACGTCGGGGGAATACCAGAAATCATCACACACGGCGAGAACGGATATCTGGTGAAACCCGGTGATTCGGTAGAGTTGTCAAAGAGGATTATCGAGTTGGTCGGGAACCCCGATCTCCGTGATAGGTTCGGTGCAAAGGCCAGAACAAACGTCGAGAAACATTTTGACCTGAAGAACATGGTGAAGGAGACGAGAGAGATGTTCCTGTCTGTCGCGGGTGATAGCTAATGAAGATAATGCTGGTAAATCCACCAAGGTTTCAGGGGTTATCGGTTATCCGGGAGGAGAGATGCGAGATAGTCGAGCGTTACTCCGTTCTCGAGCCCTATAGCCTGCTTCAGCTGGCATCCATACTTCGTGAAGAGGGGCATGAGGTTTCGTTGATCGACGCCAATGGCTTCGACCTCGACTATAACGAGGTCATGCAAAGGGTGAGGAAATTCGGTCCTGACATTATGATTTTCAGATTCACACCCACGACCTTCGACCATGATATGAAATTATGTGGCTTGGTAAAAAGGTTTAATTCTGAGGTTATGACGGTGGGTCTTTGTTGGACACTGACCTCACTTGCCGAGGATGTCATGTCCTCCGCCGAGGCTCTTGACTGTTTTGTACTTGGTGATTATGAGGTCGTGGTTCCGAGACTAGTGAAGTATGGCCCAGATAGAGTGGAAGGTATCGCTTATCGCGACACTGGCGATATCAAGATTGTGCCGCCGAATGCTGATGACAGCGTCGACCTCGACGATCTGCCAATCCCTGCATACGACTTATTAAATTCATTGGAACCCTATTACATCAATACTCCGACGGATGAACCATTCACCATTATGTACACAAGCCGCGGATGTCCTTTCAGCTGTGTTTTTTGCACTGTAGCCCGTACAAAATGGAAATCGAGGTCTGCGGAAAGTGTAATAGAGGAACTCAGATATCTGAAGAATGAACATGGCATAGGGCTTGTCTCGTTCTTTGACGAAACATTTACAATCGATAAGGAACGGACCTTGGCCATATGCAAGTCAATGCGGGAGGGGCGGTTGGACATCAACTGGTATTGCAACACCAGGGCCAACCTTCTTGATGAGGAACTCGTCAAGAGCATGGCCAGCGCAGGGTGTAAAGGAATTAGCTTAGGTATCGAATCGGGAAGCCAAAGGATATTGGACAGAGTATCCAAAGGCATAGACCTTAAGGATGCGAGAACTGCCATCGAGTTATGCAAGAAGAACGGCATCAAAGTGCTGTGCAGCTTCATCATCGGCCTTCCCGGAGAGACATGGTCAACTGTTGACGAGACCATCCAATTCGTGAAGGACAGTCTGCCCACTGGTGTCCAATTCAATGTGGCGGTCCCATATCCTGGAACTGACTTATTCGAGTCAGCCGTCGAGAAGGGGCTCCTGAAGTCCAGCGATTGGCGTCAGATGTATCAGCATGAATCAATCGTCGGGACCGATGATATGACCCCGAAGGAGCTCAATAAGGCCAGGATCAAAGCGTACAAGGCACTGTATACGCACCCGGTCTGGTACATGGAGAATGTCAAGCACGTGCTTCGAAACCCAGATGACCTCGGTTTGGCAGTCCGGTACTCAATTAAGATAATAAACAACTTCCTCATTCATAGGATGGAACATTCACACTGAAGCGGGTATTGAAATGGAGACATTCCGTTTTCTGTTAACCAGCACATTCTATCCACCGTATCATCTGGGCGGGGATGCAATCCATGTAAAATATCTGGCCGATGAGTTGGTTAGGCGCGGACACGAAGTGCTAGTGCTTCACAGCGTTGATGCATTCAATGTAAAACGAAAGAACAATGGTCAGGTGAATTTAGAGTCTGATAAGGTAACCACACATCCCCTGAGATCACCGTTCGGTAGACTATCACCGTTGTCAGCTTACGTCTTCGGTTCATCCTTCTATGTCGAGAAGAATTTCGAACGTGTTCTGAACGAATTCCCGCCCGATGTGGTCCACCATCACAATATCTCTTTGCTTGGACACACCTTGCTTCGAAAGAGGGGCAGATACAAGCAATTATACACAGCACACGACCACTGGCTGATATGCCCGAAAAACGATTACATGAGGAAGGGAAGAATGTGCGAGGAGAAGAGGTGTGCGTCCTGCCTGATGAGGAACATGCGCCCTCCCCAACTATGGCGGAAGAAACTGAACCTGAGTGATATCGATTTGACAATCTGCCCGTCCGCGTACATGGCAGGGCAATTGAAGGAGCTGGGCCTTCGAATGGTCGTGATCCCGAATTTCGCTCCATTTCAGCAGGTTGATCTTCCAGAAGGTAAAGAGGATTATTTTCTATATTTGGGTGTCATCGAGGAACACAAGGGTATAAAAATCCTCTTGAATGCGTTTGCTGAATCAAAAAACGAGTTGGTTATCGGGGGAAAGGGTTCCTTATCCGGATGGTTGGAGAAGGTCATCGAAAGGGATCATTTGTCAAATAGGGTTAGGTATTTGCATGAGGTCGGTGGGGAAAAATGGACATACCTGGCAAAGGCCTCCGCCGTTGTGATCCCATCGATATGCCTGGAGAATTCCCCATTGGTGGCCCTGGAGGCCCTTTCGGTCGGGACACCTATCATTTGTACTAACATGGGAGGTACTAGGGAGATCGCTGAGAAGATATCCGGTAACCTTGTGATACCCGTTGACGAACTCCATGACCGTTTGAGAACACTATCACCGCCTACTATCGATAGGAACCTAATTATGAAGATATTCAATGAGGAATACACTATTGATAAATACATGGAGAGGTACATGGCAATCGTCAAGGAGGGAGTCTGATTCACATCGTTGACTCCCATGAGTTCGTGGAGATGTACAGGGGAGACAAAGACTTCAGACTGGGCATCGAGCTCTGTAAAACCCACGACGTAAAATATTCTATTTTGGTGCCTGATGTCGCATCCCCGGGAGATAGAAGGTTCTTCAGAACAGTGAGATTCCCAAGAAAGCAGATACCGTCATTACCGAGGAACATGAATATAATCTATCTCAAATCCAGATTGATATTCTTCAGTAAGAGCAATCTCAGCCTTGGGGGGTTTTTCCAATATTCATCAATGTACCCTCGTTTGATCAAGAAGCTTAAGCCGGACCTGATTCTTGAGAACCCGTACACGACGTTAACTCCAAGGTCATATCAGACATACTTCGCCTCAAAGGTCAATGAAGTACCCATGGTTTACATAGACCCGGGAGATATTCCGCCAAAGGGTGCTTTGAAGAAAATTCTCAGTCGTTTTGAAAGACCGGTCATCAACTATGCTGAACATGTGGTCGTGTATAATGAGATGGGGAGGACTAGGTTCGCCGAGGAATACGGTTTTCCGAAGGAATATATCACAGTTATCCCAAAACCCGTTGACACCAGGCAGTTCACTCCCGGCTTGCATCGGGACGAGGCCAGGAGTAGGATTGGAGCCAGGGACAGGTTTGTGGTCGGATACATGGGGCGATTATCAAATAACAAGGGCGGCATTCACATGATGGAGGTCGCCAGACGTTTCAAGGAGGACGGCCTATCGGATAGGTTCTTCTTTCTGTTCGCCGGAGGCAACATCACCGAATCGGATGCAAAACCTTTCCATGCGATGAAAAGAAAGTATGGTCTGGACAACGTTCACTTCACTGGCAAGGTCCGCCATCGTGATATGAATGCGT
Organism: Candidatus Proteinoplasmatales archaeon SG8-5; assembly: GCA_001595885.1. Lineage (GTDB taxonomy): Archaea > Thermoplasmatota > Thermoplasmata > SG8-5 > SG8-5 > SG8-5. The sequence goes on from LSSH01000084.1 coordinate 9,555, forward strand.
ATCAGGCAGCCTGTGACCTGATAGTGTATCCGGACGTGACCAATCTCCCGGGTTTCTCATCCGTGTTGGCAGAGTCCATGGCCATGGGCAAGGCCATTGTCATAGGTAATAAGGGATTCGAAGGGGCAACCCCCATAAGGGACAGGGTGAACGGGATGGTCATCCAGGCAAGGAATCCCGGAGATATCATAGAGGCGATAAGGGAATTATCCGTGGATGATGTCCAAAGGAAGAAATATGAGGAAGCGGTTCGGGAATATGCGGTTAAGGAGATGGACTGGAAGGAGCAGGCTAAAATATTCAAACGGATATTTGACAAGGCGGTAGACGCATGAACGATAAGGTCAGGCCTTTGTTATTGTTTTCCATTGTCATCGTTCTCGTCTTAATCCCGAAATTCACATTCGCCGCAAATGACATCCATGATTCGTTCAGTTACTCGAACTCTGCTCTCGCGCAAACCGCGATTAACGAAGAGAACATCGAATTCTATCCTTATGAGAACGAAGTGAATACCATCAATCGACATGCGAACGGCTGGAGTATTCGGTGGGTCGTCACATCGATGATATCTTCCATAAGCCTTGTCACAGGCCTAAGCCCCAGAGACCTTCAGTCATTGCCGATATGTACATTCGGCATACTGATTCTGGCATATCTGGTGGCGATGAAGTTGACGAAGGACTGGCGGCTTTCAACGTTCTACATGGTTATCATTGCCTTCGACCCGACAGTGAACAGCCTGACCAACAGCACTTACATACAGGGTTGGGGCTTTTTATTCTTCTACATGCTGATTTATTTGGCCATGATTATTGTGGAAAGGAAGTATTACCTTGCACTCTTCAAGGAAAGGGAGGATTACAGGCCCTTCGCGTTGTTTGGTTCATTGGCCGTTTGCAGCCTCGTCATGATGTATTTCTCATACTATTCAGCCTTGATCTACGCAGTAATCCTGCTTGTGGTCGTTGCAGGCGGCAAGATGTTCATGGGACCGACCCGGCAAATCGACCGAAGGCACATAACCATCTTCATTGCGGCTTTGGCGGCGATATTTGTAGTATTATACTTTGTGGAAGAGACTGTCAGGTTTGCCATATCCAATTTCCAGGATTTTCTTGAGACTTCATACGATTATGTAATAACCGCGATTTCCACCGCAGGACCGCGCTTCTATGTCGGCCTCGCCTCATATATTCTGATGGGAATCCCACTTGTCTTCTTAGGATACAAATGGTTGAGGGCCATGCGAAGGAACAAGGCTTTCCCAACCCTGAATTGGAAAGACCTCTTCATTATCGGATTCATAATTACGGGAATACTAAATTTGGCGATTTACACCGGTCTCGGCCTGGTTGATTTAAAATATATCATCATGTTCTTCTCATTGGCAGCCCTTTACTCAATAGTGAGGCTCAAGCCCTCAGACATAAAAAATTTCAATCTCTCGAAGTTACGCAGCATTCCAAAGAAACAGGCATTCGCAGCGGTTCTCGCCTTTCTATTCTTATTCAAATTCATCACCTACATTGGCCCCATAATAGATGACAATACAACTCAGGACTCTATAGGCCTGGATTGGATCTCATATATCGGCCTTGATGCGGACTCCGCAAGCATCTCCGATCTCAGGTTGAGCGGGGAGATAATGCTCTATCATACCGAGCAGGGACATGAAGAATTTAATTCCTATGTGTATTCAGCTTATTACCTTACAAACCTGGAAAATATGAATGCGACAAATTATTACGAGTTAAATGAGGAAATGGATTACATAATTCTAACAGGCGCTAATGAGGAAGGCACCTTCAATGTTGGGAATTGGGATAGCTGGTCGACGGATGCTGATGTAATGGCCATGTTGGGCAATTACACATTCATCCATAAGGTGTATATTTCAAACGACATTTCTGTTTGGAGAGTTATGGTAAATCTTTAGGATTAATAAACATGTCAGGAATTACTAGAAAAAATATATATTTAATATTGGCGCTGGTCATAGCGGTAATCCTGATTATCGCCACTATGTCTATTAGTTATATTAATTTTCAAAGAATCAAGTCTTTGCCACCCTCAGTTTCTCTTGTCAGGGTGAACGACGATATCAACATAACGATATTATCCGGAACAGTCGTTACATTAACCGCAATCATCGATGATACTACAAGGGGCGACTCAATAATCCAGGGTGCAAATTATTCCGTTGGATTACGGAACTGGCCCGCATCCCAGATGGAGCCCGTAGACGGACTGTTCAACGAGACCATTGAAACGGTGACCGTTGACATTGATACCGGGGGATGGACTGACGGCACCTATCATTTGTACATATATGGCATTGATGAATTGGGAAACGGTAACTTCACGCCCAACGAGCATGTGACATTGGTCGTCACCGATCCTCCTCACATATCCAATGTATCGATCAATGGTCAGAGCAATATTGTCGTGGCTCCGGGTTCGGAAATAATTGTCAATGCCACTCTCGATGATTCCCTAACCGGTGGCTCAACGATCAAGAGCGCTTTCATTACTATCGATGATGTCAAGATAACCATGGAACCAGAGGATGAGGATTTCGACTCATCCACAGAATGCGTTTCCGCATCGTTGAGCACTCAGGGGTGGTTAGAAGGCAGTCATGAGATAGTAATAAACGCTTACGACGATTTGGGAAACGAGGAGACAACTACTCGACAATCAACTTTGTTGGCGATCTCGGACCCCCCGTTAATATCGGACATACGACTGTCCAATCGAACCGTGATTTCCGTGGCACCCGGCGTCCCTGTGGAACTGACCGCAAGAATTGACGATACTGACACAGGAAACACTCCCATATATAACGCATGGTTCACAATAGACAATTCCACGGTTACTTTTCTAGAACCGGTTGACGGTCAATTTGATAATTCTTCTGAGGAAGTTAGGGGAACCATCATGACAGAGGGATTGTCTGATGATGTTTACGATATTCAGATCTTCGCCTCAGATACCATTGGAGGTTCAGACGTAACGGCACAAGATAACACCCTCCTTACAATTGCCGCTCCACCAGAAATCAACAATGTTACAATAGACGGCTTCTCTGAAATCATTGTTGTACCAGGAGGATTGGTAGAGGTGAGGGCGATTGTTGACGATACCGATACAGGGAATTCTACAGTCGACGCGGCCTACATCACTTATGGCAATGGGACCGTATATATTGTAGATATGTATCCTACTGACGGTTCATATGACTCGCCAAGAGAAGAGGTCTTCAGTATAATTGATACGAGCAGTTGGCCGAACGGCACTCATTTTATCCAAGTCCGGGCCAGAGACATAAAACAAAACATCAATGAGACCGGATGTCATGCGCGCTTGATAGTTACGGCCCCATTCAGGATGTTCGAATATGATTTGATATTACCGGAATATTCGAACAGGTCTTACACCTGGGAGACTTTGAACCCGGTAATAACCACAGATGTGGATTCAGATGGAGTCCCCAAGAACTTGTTCAATGGGGAACTACATTACCATCCTGTGGCCATAGCCCAATATGCGCTGAGAATGCTTGATTCGTACATTTTATCTGGCAATGAGAGTTATTATAATATTTCGGTATCATGCTTACACAGATTGATCAACGAATCCCATTCTATTGATGGAGCTCTGTATGTGCCCTACACTTTTGATTTTGCCCTTCACGGGCATGCTGACCAAATGATGATCGCACCTTGGTACTCTGGAATGGCACAAGGCCAGTTTTTATCATTATTATCAAGAATTATTGACATAACGGGTGACGAATACTATTTGGATGTGGCTGAAAAGGTTTTTCGCAGTTTCTACAATCTTGAGGCACATCATACAACCTGGACAGTATATTCCAATTCACATGATTATTACTGGATAAGCGAATACCCAATGATTGATAAGACCCAGGTGCTCAACGGGTTCGTGTGGGCTACCTATGGGCTTCTGGATTATTATTTCTTGGTCAACAGCAGTCTATTTGTGAACCAGTTGTTGAGAGCAGCATTAACTTCAATCCAGGACCATGTATTGCTATACCGGAGGGTTGGAAATCTTAGTATATATTGCCTTAAACATCAGGTCGTCAGTGTAACATATCACATGATTCACATTGAACAGCAGGAGACACTATTTCACTACACGAACGAGGCCTACTTCCACGATATGTCCGTGACCTTCTATAATGATTGGCATTGAGCGCGTCGTCTGGCTCCCAGGCCGTATCCTCGGCGCAACTGTTAAATAAATACGCCACTTGGCCCAAATGTGCAAATAAAAAATGCCTTACGCAAATCGCTGTCGGTTTCAGGTATAAAGATAGATTCGGATTTCGAGAAGAATCAATGGTTAAAGTCCGAAGAGCTCGTTCGGATCCAGAGAACGTTGGTTAGAAAATTGGTCGAGGAGGCGTGCGCGAACGTCCCGTTTTGGGGTCGTACATTCAGGGACCTGGGCCTTAGACCGTCCGACATCAAGTGTGTGTCGGATCTGGAGAAGCTGCCTGTGACTAGCAAGGCCATGATGAGGGGCAAGGCTGAGTTTAGATCTAATATAATCAAGTCCATGCAACCGTTCATGCTCCATACAGGCGGATCCACGGGTCAGGTCTTCAGGTATTACACCACAGGTCTAAGCCGTTCCGCTTTGGATGCTTGCAGGATCAGAGCGTGGCGGTGGGCTGGTTACAAGGACAAGGACCGGATTGCCACGTTCACAGGCGGTGGTCTGGGAAGCAGCAAAAGGAAGTTTGCCCTGGACTGCGTTGGAATGAACGAGGATACAATGGATGAGTACATACAACTGATCAAGAAATATAAAATCGATATCCTCAGGGGCATCCCAAGCGGGCTCATGACCTTTGCGAGGCATGTTGAGAAGAGGGGCATAGACCTGAGGAAAAAGTGTGTCCTTACAACGTCGGAGACCCTTTTGCCCGAACACAGAAAATTCATCGGAGAAGTTCTGGGTGAGGTTTTCGACGGTTACGGTGCCAATGATGGGGGAAGCAGTGCATTCGAATGTTCTGAGCACAACGGCTGGCACATATCGGTTGACAAGAGCGTCTTTGAGGTCCTGGACCGGAACTGTGAGCATGCGGCCCCAGGGGAAGAAGGAATATTGACCGTGACGTGCCTGTACAATTATGGAATGCCATGGATACGTTACATGTCAAATGACCTGGCTGTATTGACCGATGAGAAATGCGCATGCGGAAGGGGTCTGCCGCTGATGTCCAAGATCAAGGGCAGGACCACCGACCTCATAGTGACCAGGAACACAACGATGAACGGGACGGAGCTGGCCAATCATGTGATCGGTATGAAGTTGCCCATAAAGGCATTCCAGTTCATTCAGACTGCCACCGAACGCGTGACCATGAGGGTGGCACGTGAACCCGGCTGGGCGGATTCTGATGAGGGAAAACTCATCAATATGCTCCATCAATATGATCCTGACCTGGATATTCGCTTCGAATATCCGGATGATATTCCCACGACACCTGCGGGAAAAAGCGAATACGTCGTGAATATGATGGATTGATATCGTAGAAGTTTTAATATTGGACAAATAAGTTATACAATGTAGTTATTTATCCGCACTGTGGAATTTGGATGAAGCGTGTTCTGGTTGTTTTGAAATCCTCATACAAGAAATATCAGACAGACTCACGAGTCCAACGTCAGGTTCGAACCCTTTGTGACCGTGGTTTTACCGTGACCGTATTGCTGGTTGATAATCCAAGAAATATGCCGAAGCCAGGCACTCTTCCATATGAAACTGTATGCGTTGACCTTCCGGGATTCTGGAGTTCAAAAGGTGCATCGCGCATTAAGCAAATGTGGCTCCAAGTACGATATTTCCTAAAGGCAAAAAAGTGCATAAAGTCTCTGAATCCCGATGTCCTGATAATGAATGACGTGAACACGCTCGTATTCTCAAGATCCAAGGCTGGTTTGAAGATCTACGACTCCCATGAGCTGTGGTACGACCTTGTTGAGTATCATGGGTATGTTCGAGGGCGTTTTGGGAGGTGGCTTTTCAAATCAATAGAAAAGCGTTACTCCAAGGATGTGGACGCATTCATCACCGTGAACGATTCCATGGCCGAGTTTTTGGGAAAGCGCCTTGGTAAGAGGTTCCACGTGATACGAAATGTGCCTTTAATCGAAGAATCGGACCGGATCGACATACGGAAGTCCAATGGATTGCCGAACACCACATTTATTATCGTCCATTCAGGGTCGATCAGCGAGAACAGGGGACTGAATGAACTTGGCCAATTGATCACGAGATTGTACAAAGAAGAGGTTCGCAATGTGTCATTTGTGTTATATGGTATAGATAAAGGTACAATGAAAAGACTTAGGATGATGTGCACCAAGGATGCATTAAAACAACATAGGTTTCATGGTCCGTTATCTCAAAAAGAATTATATTCTACGCTGAAAACAGCAGACCTCGGCATCTTATTAACGAAAAATACAAATCTGAACAACTACCATTCGCTGCCGAACAAGCTCTTCGAATACTTAATGAACGGATTGCCTGTCATTTGCTCTGATTTCCCTGAGATGCGAACACTCATCGAAAAATATGACGTTGGATGGTTGGTAAATCCTGAAAATACGGAAGACGTCAACGCTGCTATAACCCAGGCACATACCGATAGTTCAATGTTACGTAAATACAAAGAGAATACTACTCGTCTAACAGGAGATATTTCTTTTAAACAGGAAATGGGAATTCTCGTTGAGTTGATCGAGGCCTCTCATTAGTCAGTACGACTTCATTCTACATCTTTCTTCACGACGACTCTGATTATGGTTTGGATACTATCCTTAGTGAGGATGCCGGAAAAATAAAGCGCTGCCGCATATATCGGTATCAGGACCAAACCTACTATGTTCTCTGATATTCCTATTAGAGTAATCGACAGATAAATTGAGATGATAAACAACACGAACAGGACTAGGCCTGTGAATAACATACGCATCTCCATTCTTCTTTTGAGGTATTTCGGTAAGTAGAGGAAAAAGAGGATGACCTCCACGATGAAGCTTAGGCCTATCGCTATAGCAGCACCATTCAACAGACCAAATTCAAACGAAAGCATGATTATGGATACGGGGATGAGGACGATGCCCAAACCAATGTTCGTGATCGCCTTCATCACAGATATCTTTGAGGGGATGTCCGGCCTTCCGTGACTGGCAAAAATAATTGTAATGGGAGTGAGCACACTGTATAAAAGCCCCAGTATCACTAGGATCCTCAAGGGAGTGATTGCCAATAGGAAATCCTCCTTTCCTGGGAAAAGTATCATTATCAGATCGTCCACGAATATCAGGAGCAATAAAGTTAGTATGGACAGGAAGGTGAACGAGAACCTTAATATCGTGTTCACAAGCGATACTATTGTCGCCTTTTGTCGTTTGGCATAATAATATGAGATAACTGGGTAGGTTATCTTTTGTACTGCAGAAGGAGCCATCATTAAGAAGTTGAAGAACATCAATGCGATGGCGTAGATGCCCACTGAGGAATCGGTCAGGTAGAATCCAATCAGCAGGGTGGCCGCCTGTGAGTTGATCAATGATACCACATTTGCTATGTGTAATTGACCTCCGAAGTTCGTAATCTTCTTTGCATGATACTTGAAACGCTGAAACTTAAATCTGAATATTGACCTGTGGGTTATCAGACAGATAATCGTGACTATTGGCGGAGGAAGGGCAAGGGCGATGACAGCTCCTGTCAGGCCGTATCCCTCCGAGATGAATAACAGTGTCAGAGCCAATATCAAGCCATTTCTCAGGGCCTCGAAAGCGGTGTAATGCTTCATCAACCTCAGGCCGTTGAATAGGCTAATGTACACGTTATTGAACATTACAAATGGGAACGAAAATGCCACTATCCAGAGATAATAACCGAGGTCTGGCATGTCGAATATCGTCTCTATGAAAGGAGCCAAAGCGATGGTGAGGATGGCTGTGATGATCCCGATAATGAAGCTCAGAACCAAGGCAGCGGTGGTTATTGAATCCCTGGTCTTTCTTCTATCCCTGAATTCGGCTATGAATTTCACTACCGCCACCGGAACACCTATGCTGGCGACCAACGTGATGATCAACATGAGTGAGAACACGATAGTGTAGGTTCCCAACCCGGCAGAATCAAAATAATTTCCCAGGATTATCTTAAGGAGAAATCCGACACTCATAACAAGAACTGAACTGATAAAGGCCCAGCCAACATCGAACGTGAATTTTCTAGCTACTTTTACTGTTACCATTCAGTCCCCTTTTGAATACAACACGGTTCCATTTACCTTTACAAACAGGTGTACAGACAGAATATTGATATAGTATAGATAATATTTGCAGAGATATATTCTGGAGGAGACTGATGAGGATATTGCACATCGGAAACCTGGCCTCTGTTGGCTACAACCTAACAAAGAGGCTCAGAGAACTTGGGTACGACGCCCATCTTTTTGACTGGAGCACGACCGAAATCATTGACAGGGAGGATGCGGACTGGGTCATCCGCCCGAAAAGGCACTTCTTCGATGCAAGTGATTTCCTTGCATTGAGACTCGGCCGATTTGACCTTGTACACATGCATACGTTATTGAGCGATTACTGTGTCCTCCAATCGATAAAATTCCTGATGAGGGCTGGAACTCCGACTAAGTTCGCGCATGCACATTGCTCCATTAATAGCGGTTCAAAGGAAATGTCCCCAAGGTTGAAATCTTATATCATTCGTTACGGCGCCAAGGCAGTCTTCTTTTCAACACCCAACATCGGTCCCAACATCCGACGCTTCCCCCAAAGGAAGGTTTTTCTACCTAACCCCGTCAACACCGAGATATTCAGACCTGGTGGGGAGATTGAGTATACCAACAGAGTACTTTGTTGGGTGAAGATGGACCACAACAAAGGTTATGATGTCATCCTCGAAGCAATTAACCACTGTCCCGAGATTGACTTTGATATTCCTAGAATCGGTACACTGAAATTCGATAAGATAAAATTCCCACCCAATGTACGCTTAATACCCCCTATACCGCATGACAAGGTTCCCGCTCTGTTGAACAAATATCCGCTGATTCTCGAACAGTTCCTCGTGGGGGCAATGGGGCAGTCTGGTTTAGAGGCGATGGCCTGTGGCAAACCAGTAATTTGTAATTGGAACAAGGATAATGACATTGAATATTCTGAACCGTGTCCGGTGGTGTCAGCGAAAAAACCAGAGGATATTGCCCAGAAAATCCGAGAAACAATAGATAATCACGTACAAATAGGTACAAAATCCAGAGATTGGGTCGTGAAACACCATTCAATGCAAGTGGCTGTCGATAAATTATTGAACGAATACCGACTTCATGTTGATTTATAATCGTAAAATACGTATTAAATAACATTTACCCATATGTGTAGTTTATAATCGGTCATCGAACCGTTGATATCCAACGACCAATCAATTTGGTAAAGGCCCGGTTCTGTAAATCCGAAAACGAAGGTGTCTTCGAATGAATTCTCTGGGACAAGTGTGATATTTCGTATGAGGACTGTATCTGCCGATAAGGAATGCGTTGACGCCCAATTTTCCTCGTACTGCACCGTTGTGTGGTTTCCCACTGCGGTTGTTATCGTGTAAACTTTCTGCTCTTCTTCATGGCAGGTTATTCCTATGATAATCGCGGCCGTTTGATTTGCGGATATGTTCACGGGATAACCGCCATAAGTCCCGTCACTGTCTAGGATATAGAATTCGGTATATGCTGGTTCTATGGATGGCATCGCAAGCATATAAGCCATGAAACATCCGGTCATAATTAACATAATCATTATCGACATGCTAAATAGTTTATCAGTTGAATCGGCTGAACGTGAAGCGATTTCTGAGATCATTAAGTTATATCGGTCGTCCATCGGTAGCGTTGATCTCCGATAACATGCAATCCCACTAAATATGAATATAATGAGTACAAGACCTACCAGTATATTGGTCAAGGTCAGGCCTGTTAAGTAACTGGTAACCAGCCCGTTAATTGCTACAATGACAATGCTTAGACCGATGCTTAAGGCAAGACGTTCCAGGGTGGAAAGACCTTTTTCAGGCCATAAACTGGATGTCAGTGTATACCCTGGTATCACCAGAAGCAAGGGAAGGCCGAAGGCGACCCTGAGGAGATTCCCTTCCTGTAGGAACAACGCTGTTAAAACACCCACAAGAGTGAATATTATGACCAATACAAGGTCAATTGGATATCTTTGAATTCCTGGAATATTCAGACTCGCAGTCATCTACTTACACCCAATTCTGAAGGAGAATCAGTCTTTTTCCTCCTCTTTCAACTCACCTCTGTTCAGGAAGAACTTCTTCTCCACATGGCCCTCGACCACAGGGTCGTGCGAGGCTATGACGACGGTGGCTCCGAACTCCCTGTTGGCCTTCTTGAATGCGTCGATGACTATGTCACAGTTATCCAGGTCGAGCGAGGCGGTGGGCTCGTCCGCAAGCAATACCGATGGGTTGTTGGCCAGGGCCCGGGCGACCGCCACCCTCTGCCTCTCTCCTCCGCTGATCTCATCAGGATATTTTTCCGTGTAATCCTCGAGGTCGAAGGTGTGGAGGAGTTCTCTGACGCGCCAATCCCCGTCGTGCCACTTTGCGATCTTCATTGGGAGAAGAACGTTCTCGTAGACCGTCAGGTCACCTATGAGATTGTGGGCCTGGAAGACCGTGCCTATCTTGTGTAAGCGAATGTTGGCCAAATCCTTATCGGATAGACTTGCTGTGTCATACCCGTTCAGTTGGATCTCGCCCTGCGATGGAACGTCAATGCAGCCGATGAGGTTCAGGAGGGTCGTCTTTCCGCTGCCAGACCTGCCTTTAATGAGTATCATCTCCCTCGGAGCGATCTCCAGGTTTATGCCTTGAAGAACCTGCCTTTTCCCGTCATATGTCTTCCAGACATCCTTGACAACAATGTTCATCTGTTTCATTCAATCCACCGATATGGATTTAAGTCTTAAATAATATAGGCAGACTGGTTTAGGCAATGCCATATTAAAGAGTTTCGGGTGAGTTCTCTGACCATTATCGCCAGGTTGTCAACGAAGATGAACAAGCGGATATTCGCTACAATCCTAGGTATCGCATTCTGTGTAACCTATTTGGCAGGGACCAGCGCGATGGTAGATGGTCTCAAGGAGACCACAGGAACGATCGCCTCGACCTTCGATCAGGGTCCGGTCCTCGTGTATACGGACGAGGACTTTGCCCGAAGCGACATCAACGCTCAGGACCTGCCTAGCAATGAAACTGTGTTTGTGGCATTCAGTTTCCTGAACGTGACGCTCAGGGACAACAGCGGTAACCGGGTCGATAACGTTTATGCCGTATCAATGTTGGATACCGAGGACATCCTCGGATTGAACATGACCAATGAATCAACATCGTCACAGGTTTTGATCGGAACTCAGTTGGAGGGGATGCTGATATCGAATACAGTTAATACGGGTCAAGGCGTCCAGTATTCACTGATATATGAGAATCAAACAGCCAATGTCAATGTTGACGGCGGCTACGCCCCTGGTTCGATATTCCCGGATGATTGGCTGCTTGTCCCGAGAAGCGTCACCAACTCTCTGAGACCGGGCATGAACGAGAGCTACTCCTTCCTGATGATCGTGGAATTGGGTGAGGCGGACGTGGATTGGAGCATTGATGGGGCTCAGTTGAAACCCACCTCAGGCGTTGTCGGCTTCTTCGAGAGGGGCATCTATCAGGTGGAGGATGACCTGTGGACCATAATTCTGATTACCGGTACAATCACAGCCCTTTTGGTATACTGCATCATCTCGATCGAGACCGAGTACAATGCACCTACAATCAAGATCCTCAGGGGTGTGGGAGCCACACGCGGTTTTGTCATCAGGGTCTTCCTGGTCAAGGCGCTCTTCATCACCTTCGTCGGGGGCGTGCTGGGAACCGCCCTCGGCTTCTGTGTCGCCAGCGCCATTTCGTCACTTTCCAGCATATTCGGCGTGTTCACATTCGTCACGCCGGTTGCAACCCTGGATTCACTGGGACTGCCCATCGCCATATCCCTGATATCAGGACTGATCGGTGGAGTCTGGCCGGCCGTCAGGGCCTCCAGGATATTCACGCTCAGGAGGAACGGACGATGATGCTGGTGAGGAAGAAGACCATTGCGGGCCTAGTCCTTTGCACCCTGGTACTCAGTGCTTCCGTTCCGCTCCTCCTGGGGATCGAATCGACCCCGAAGTCGGTCTTCGGCGGTGACATGGTGGCCGTTTCCCAGGTCAACTCCAGCGTCAGTCTGAACGTTACCTTGGCCGAGAAGATGAAGGAGCAGGCAAACGTGGTTGCCGCCAGCCCGGAGATAACGTGCTTCTGCGTCATCGAGGACGAGCCGGTCATCGTTAGAGGGGTCCAGCTGGAGGATTTCCTCGAAATAGAGAACAGCACCCTTATCAGGGGTGAGGTTACCAATCCAGACAGGTTCGCGGTCATGGGCCGCAAGCTTACCAGGCGCGTCGGTCTGGATGTCGGCGACCGGTTCCTCATGACCGGGTCGTCATCTTCCGCGCTTTTCCAGCTCGAGGTAGATGCCGTATACAAGGGTAATTATTCTGAGGACGAGCTCCTGGTCCCGCTGCCTTATGCCAGAAGGATGGCCGGTCTCTCTTCGGAAGCCGTACTTTTCATCAGGGTCAAGACCACCAATCAAAGCGCTCTGGTCGATGAATTGGTGACCCAAGAGGCGCCGGTCATGGTTACCGACAATACCGGGATTTCTACACCCGTGAACGTAAACATCAGCGAGGAGGACCGGGTCAAGCAGCAGCTGGCCATCAAATACCTTGACACGGCGAAGTTCAAGGCATCGAACGGCAGTTATGTGAGCATGTTCGTCCAGGAGGGGGCGAACAGCATCAGGATCGTCGTAACCACATTCATTGTCCTGGACGGCGCTCTGGCCTTCATCGGCTCGGCAGCCATCATCTCAAGGGCCGTGATCGAGAGGAGCACCGAGATGGGCATCCTATCGGCCATCGGGGCTAACAGAAGAAAGATAAAATCAATGGTTGTGCGCGACGTGTTCCTTATCTCTGTCACCGCCTCCTTAATTGGGACGCTGGTCGGGTATGCTATCGTCACATGGGTCGAGAATAACGGATTACTGCTGATGTTCGGAGAGTCCATTCACGCGGTCATCGACGCGAACCTGCTCGTGATGATATTCCTAATCTCCGTGATAATCCACGTCTGTTCCGCCCTGCTCGTCGGGACAGTGCTAACCAAGGCCAGGCCGCGACACCTCATGCAAGAGGCTGAGGTGCAGGAGAAGGAGGATGCCGCTCCTGCCTTCGAATCCCTGCTGGGGGTGGATGGCTGAACAGGAGGCACACCATTCTCCTCGGCATATTGCTATTGGTAATAGCGTTCAGCGTCAGGCTTGCTCCCCTTCACGAATCTCCGATGCCCTACAACATAGACGGCTTCCCGCTCGCACGTATCTCCGAGTCAATCATCGATACCGAACATATTCCATCCCCCTCGGGGTACGAGGGATTGATAGGTTACAATTTGAAGCTGCCGATATTCTCACTTGTCCTGACCTGCTTCTCGTTGGTTCTCGGTGTTGAACCATTGACGCTGTTACCCTACTTCTGCGCTTTGATCGGTTCAATGGCTGTCCTGTTCATTTACGTGCTCACCCTTCACCTCACTCAGAACCGGTTGGCCGGCTTCGTAGCTGGCCTGTTCGCTGCCCTGACTGGTCTGTTCGTCTACGTGACAACCGCGGCCATGAAGCAGCTGTTGGCCATCGTTCTTCTGGTATTCGCTGTGTACCTCTTCACCAGGAGGGAAGATTGGCGCTGTCGTCTGTTGATGGTCGTTACATTGATCATGTTACCGTTCACCCATCACCTGACGACGTTGATAGCGCTGCTGATATTGTCGACTGCCATAGGCACGACGGCCATCAAGGGCAACCTTTTCAAGTTGAGGGCCCTGAGGAGCCTCGCCCTGGATGTCGTTACTGGTCCTCTCATACTGATATTATCCCTTGCCTACTACCGCAGCGTGAACCTGGAGTTTGTCAACGAAGTGGGCAACATCAACGACGTTGTCCTGCTTGGCTCGGTGTTCATACTGTTGTTCGCGGCGGCGAAGCTTATTTCCGAAACAGCACAGAGCAAGCCGTGGTTCTTCCTGACGCGGAAGGATGGCCAGGAATTGGGAGTGGCACATATTTTCGATGAGAAGGTCCTCATCTTCGTTGTCGGGATTGGCACCCTCTACCTCAACTCCAGGATCAAGGTGTTCACGGGCAGCGTAATGACAACCGACACGCTGTTCAATCTCATGTTCCCGTATCTGATACTCACAGTCATCGGCCTCATAGGTTTCAACGTTCTACGGTATTCCCGTTTTCCCAGGAGGGACATCATCATCGGCATGTTCATGGCCCCGTTCTGCGTGATGGTCTTTGCCGTCCTCAGGGGTCTGGACATCTTTAACTTCACCCTCGTATACAGGAGCTACAACTTCATCGACGTACCAATGGCCATCGTTGTGGGCGTCGGAGCGGCCTACCTGTTCACCAGGATGAGGAAGTTCACAATCAGGCAAAGGGAGTTCAGAGTGCTTCCCTACGGTGTCCTCGCCGTGGTTGGCCTCCTTTGTGTCGCATCCGTCCCCCTCGCGTACAACAGCGAGGAGGCGTTCGGCATCCAGGAGATCACGTATCCGTACGAGTTCGAGGGCCTGGAATGGGTGGCGGAGGCTAATGTCACAGCGGTGGTAACAGATCAGAGGTACGGTGACATCATCGAGCCGTACTTCGGAGTGGATGCTGACAGAACGGGACCCTGGAGAATGAAGAGTCAATATATCGATACCGGCGATGTCATTTTGATTTCCAATTACTGGACCGACGGCGGGGCACAGATGTCGATACTGGGCCGCGAATATTTCACAGACCACTGGCTGGAAGACTTCTACGATAATCTGGATTTCAATATCGTATATGTGGGCGGTCCCGAAGGCAGGGAAGTGGTGGTTGCGATTGCAGGATGAGGTGGTCCTGGACGGTTCGGTCGGTGAAGGCGGCGGCCAGGTCTTGAGGTCAGGATTGGCCTTCGCCGCCATTACTGGTAAGAAACTGGCGATCGAGAACATCAGGGCGAACCGGCCTAAACCCGGACTGGCAAACCAGCACCTGTCAGGTCTGAGGGCCATTGCCAAGATATCGAACGCTGACGTCACGGGCGGAGACCTTGGATCCACCAGGTTATCCTTCCATCCGGATCAGATCAAACACGGGGACCACGAGTTCGCAGTGGGGACCGCAGGAGCGGTCACACTTGTGCTGCAAACTATTTTACCCGCGCTGGCCTCTGTCACGGGTGAGTCAAGGATCAGTATTTCCGGGGGAACCGACGTGAAATGGGCGCCGCCTGTGGACTACTACAGACTTGTGCTGTTCCCTATGCTTAGTAAGATGGGAGTGGATTGTGCCATCGATGTGAAACTGAGGGGATATTATCCCAAGGGCGGCGGTTTGATCGAGGCCGTCATCAGGTCCCAGGGGACGATAGGACCCTTACCGGAGAGTTATGAGGACATAGAGGGGATTTCAGGTATTATCAACATCACGGGCCTGCCCATTCATATCGCAGAAAGGATCGAGCGGGAAGTGATGAACGGCATTCAGACGAAAGTGCCATGTGATGCCGACATTCGGATCGAACAAGGGGCCAAAGGGCCCAGCCAGGGTGTCGGTGTCGTCCTCGCAGCCGGGGGCGGGGATAGGGTCATCGGATCAAACTCCCTCGGGGAGCGGGGCAAAACCGCCGAGAAGGTGGGCAAGGAAGCCGTGCAAGGACTGATGGCAGATATCAACGCCCGGGCGGACTTAGATGTGCATGCGGCCGACCAGATATTGCCCTTCATGGCGCTGGCCCCGAAAGGCGGTCGCTTCACGACCCGTTCGTTGAGCAATCATGCGATGACGAATATCGACGTCATAGAGAGGTTCCTGGGTAAAACCTTCGAGGTGGATGGAACTAGGGTCGAAAGGCTTTAACCGTACATGGCCGGAGAGTGCTGGGTCGGCGGCTTGACGTCCTTCGCCTGCTTGTGAATGAGCTTCAGTTGTGACTCGATGCGGCCCGCCTCGTCGTACAGGGGTTTGACGTCCAGGTCTATGTGGAGGAGGAATTTGTCTATCATCTCGATGACCCGAGCGGCAGCGCGTGCGTCCGGGAAATCCGGATGGGCCTCGGCCAGTATCGTGGCGACATTGAAGTCGCGCCTCCTGCCCTCGTTGAGTAGCACCCCCGCAACTCCCGTTATCACGCCCTCCGTGAACTCCTGGAGTCCGTTGGCGTTGAGCATGTTCCTCATCTCGTCTGTGCTTCCCACTCCGTAAACGCCCACGTCGACCTCCGCCGATTCCGAATCTTCCTCACGGTCAATGACCAGGCCCTCGGGTGACAGGAGCATCTTGCACCGCTGCTCCTCGGTCCAATCCAGTATCGTGCTGGCTATGGGCTTCACAAGGTTTGGCGGCGGCTGGAACTCCGATATGAAGACGACCAGCTGGTCAACAGATTGCTGGCCGTCACCGAACTTCTCCCCCGCGTATATGCGCACGGGATTCTGCGGTCGGCCATCCCTGACCAACGATACCGTGGGAAAGTAGACCGAATCCATAATTCCGATCTGGGTCAGACTGAGGGTGTTTATGAGATAATTGGCTACTATTGAACTCACAAGGCCCACGCTGGGAAAACCGTCTATCACGGTCGCCCCGCGAATGTCCATTCTCTTGAGCTCGTAAATCTCTATGTCTTCTGCCATCACGTAAGCCTCAAACCCGCATTTCCTTGCACATACTTAAATCACACCCCGTTCAAGTTATGGTTTGGATACATTGATTCAGTACGTCTGGATTCTAAATACAAAAGTCATGCCCCCCTGTAAGGTGGGGTGTCTCCCCGATTGCCCAACGGGTGACAATCCCAACTCCATGACCGTCGAAAACCCCGCCTTTTAGGGCGGGGATGCTCTCCACCCTACAATAAATCTATAAATGTAAAAGGCAATTCACCGCCAGAGGAATCAGTAAATGGCGAGCCTCAGCGAGCAGATCAACAGCATAATGGAGAGAGAGATGGGCGACATCGGCCCTTTTATCGTCAAGAAACAATCAATGCTCATCGGTGCCGACCCCGGAAGCATCGGTCCGAACGACCTTCCCGAGCTTGCCAGCAAGCTGTCCGAGGTCATGAAGACCTTCGGCGGATTCGAGAAGGCAAGGAAGATCTACAACGAGATCAAGGAGCTTGAGAACCTCGACCAGATAGTCGAGGGCGAGAAGAGCGAGGCAAGGCGCAACAAGATGCTAGAGGACCTAGGAAGGACATGCATATTCGCCGGCGAGTGGGAGAAGGCCTTCGAATACTTCAATCAACTGCTGGCCGAAGCGGAGAGGAACAGCGACAGGCATCTCATGTCCAGGTACCTGAGGAGATTGGGCTTCATTCACCAGGAGAGGGCCGAGTTCGACCAGGCGCTGGTCTACTATGAAAGAGCGCTCGAGGAGGCCGAGGAATCCGGGAACAAGAACGCCATCGCGGGCTCGTTGAATTACCTGGGAACAGTATATTGGAACAAGGGCAACTACGATGTGGCCAGGGACTTCCACGAGCGGGCCATCAAGAACGCTGAGATAGCCAAGGACATGCCGGCCCTCGGGGGCGCCCACATTGGTCTCGGGAATATACATTCCGACAGCAATCAGTTGGAGAAAGCCATCAGGCATTATACAAAGGCTCTCGAGCATCTGGAGAAGACCGATCACCTGGACCAGGTCGCGAGGGCGTACAACAATCTCGGAGACACGTACCTTCAAATGAAGGACTGGGACAAGGCTCTGGAACAGTTCGACAAGTGCCAGGAACTGGGGGAGAGAGGCGGCTGGCTGAACATGAAGGCCTGGGGCCTGTTCAATTCCTCGGAAGCGCTCATCAACCTGGGGATGTTCGACGAGGCTAGAAGAAATCTCGACCTTAGCGATGACATCCTACAACGCATCGGTGACAAGGCCGGGATCGCGGGCATGCATCAGAATTACGGAAGATTGTTCCAGGCAAAACGCGACTGGGACCTGGCCCTCAGACATTATGACAAGGCAATTGAAATTTTCACCGAGATCAACACCCCGTCCTCGCTTGCCGAATGCAGGAAGGAGCTGGGGTTAGTCTACAAGGAAAAAGGTGATTTGGAGCAGGCAAAGGCAGAGCTCAGGAGAGCTGCCAACCTGTATCACCATTTAGGACTTGAGAGCCTCGTAAAGATGTGCCTGAAAGAGATCGACTCGCTGGGTTAATCCCTCACACCCTTTTCATCTATCAATACAACTGCCTCGGCCTCGGGCCAGTTCGGCGAACTTACCCTCGAGGGTTTCCTCCGCTGGGCTTAATCCCTCACACCCTTTTCGTCAATCAATACAACTGCCTCAGCTTCGGGTAAGTTCGGACTATCTATAAGTCTGACTATCCTCTTGCCGGCCTTGCTCTTTCTGAGATACAACCGGAAGGTGGCCGTGTGGCCCACTATGTGGCCGCCAATGGGCCTTGTCGGGTCTCCGAAGAAGGCGTCGGGTTTTGCGGAGACCTGATTGGTCACGATGACCACCGCGTTGTTGATGTCGCCGAAACGCAGCAGGTCGTGCATGTGCTTATTCAGCTTTTGCTGGCGGTCGGCCAGCGTTCCCCTGCCAACGTACTCGGCCCTGAAATGGGATGTCAGCGAGTCCACAATCAGCAGCTTTACGTCGTGATCCTCGGCGATGTCCCTCGCCTTCTCAGCAAGAAGCATCTGGTGATGAGAATTATAGGCTCTTGCCACGTGAATGCGGGACAGGATATCCTTCACGTTCAGGTCCAGAGCTTCGGCCATCTGGGCTATCCTCTCCGGTCTGAACGTGTTCTCGGTGTCGATCATGACCACGTCGCCGTCCAATCCCCCGTCCTTCTCCTTCATTTGAACGGACACCGCGCACTGATGGGCTATCTGGGTCTTGCCGGAGCCGAACTCGCCGAACAGCTCCGTGATCGCCTGGGACTCGAAGCCCCCGCCCATCAAAGAATCAAGAGCCTTTGAGCACGTGGTGAGCTTGCCGATCTTCTGGCGGCGCTCGAGCACCACGTCCCCGGTCTCGAAGCCGCCGACGTCCGCCTCCTTCTTTGCGGCGGCGATGACCTTGATGGCCACCGCCTCCCCGATATCGCACAACTCTGCGAGGCTCTTGGGCGATTCGACAGCTATCGACATCATCGTGGTGTAGCCGGCGTCTCTGAGCTTATCTGCCGTTGCGGGTCCAACTCCAGGCAACTTCTCTATGCCGTTCTCTTCGTCGCTCATGGCTTTCACCGACTATAAAACCGTTCTAGGGTTTATAAGGATACCTGAGGGTACACCGAAAGTATTGGGGTAAACCACCAGGCCATGGATGACACGACATTGTGATTCTTGCCTGTATGTTTACCTGTATGGCCCTGCACCTTATTTCCCGACATCTGACGGATTTCGTGTTTCTACCCCCACATGTGTACGGTGCGGGGCAGAATACTCAACTTGTGTAATCGATATAATACGTTTCAAAAAAATTACCCTTGGGATTCATTACACACTACACTAATCCTTTACAACCACTGGCTTGTGGTCCTCGTAGCCTTTGGCCGTTATCTCTTTTGTGTATTTGCCCTTGTTCATAATCATGATGCCGTCGACAACGACGCTGCACTTCCTCATCAGCAGGTCTATGTGATGGTTGCACGACCAGTTCGCGCCGGTCTTCGCGTGATACGGGTCCCCGAAGGCCACGTGCACCGTTGGGAACTTCTCGTCCTGGAGAATGTTGCCGATTATCTCCTTAAGGAAAATGTTCGTCCCAAGGCCGAGCTCGCCGACCCTGGAGGCGTTGGGATCGCCGTTGACGTAGTTCGTGAAGTCCTCGAGCAGGTCAGAGTTCTGGCAGTAAACGTTCTTGAGGAAGGACCCACCGTTCCTTTGGGTGATCTCGATCTCAAGCGGCGTTTCCATGAAATTTACAGTGTCCTTGTATTTCACCCCGATCCATTCGCCCAACGAGCCGTCCACTACCAATTTTCCGGTAAGGGTCTTGGGAGCGGTGAATACCTCTCCGGAGGGGAGATTCTGCCACTCTCCCACCTTTTCCACTATCCCGGAGTCCTCCACCCACCGTATACCCGGGTCAAGCGTGGCAACGAAATCCGTTCCGGCCGGCGACGTCACGTGCATCTCGCTGGCCATGGTCAAGAGCTCCTGGAGCTTCTTCGTTATCCTGAACACTTCGTCGTAATCCACGCACATTCCGGTGGTCATGATCTTGTTGGTTATACCAACCATGTGGGCGTGCCTTGCCCGTTGCGAGACGAGCTTTATCAGCGGCTCCCTCAAAGTCTGGAGCTCGCCCTCTCTGGCACCTGCGACAAAGAATGTCACGGACGATTTCTGGATCGCGTCCACGAGGGATTCGGGCATCCCCGGGATAGGGCGGCCCCCGTATGCCGGTAGGTCCAGGTTGAAGAAGCGGACCCTGTCCGTGATCTCCAGTGATGCCTTACGGATGGCCATCCCAATATCCTTGGAGTCGTCATCGGAAATTATCAAAACACTGTCCTTTGGGCCAACCTTCATACATTTGTTGACGGCTATGTCCGCTCCCTCCTTTAGCTTGCCCTTCATCTGGTCGTGAATAATACGCCGATTATTAAATTGTTTTGCCCTCATTAGCACAAACTTTATTTTATCAATTAGCTAATCTCACAGCGATGAAGGTTCCCGAGTCACACCCTAGATACAATTCCCTCAAGCTGAGGGAGAAGCTCATCGAAGGTTACAAGGCCGGCATCGTTGCTGAGGCAGGTCTCATCGCCCACGGCAGGGGCGAGGCGTTCGATTATCTCCTCGGTGAGGTCACGGTTCCAGAGGCGGAACTGGCGGCGAAGGCTGCGGCCAAACTGCTCCTGGGAGCCGAGAACCCAGTGATCTCTGTCAACGGTAATGTTGCAGCCTTATGTCCCGCGGAGGTCGTCACCCTGGCGAAGGAGGCCTCTGCAAAGCTGGAGGTCAACCTCTTCCACCGCACCGATGAGAGGGTGGAGACCATCATCGGGCACTTGATGAATCACGGTGCTCAAGAGGTCCTCGGAGCCAATCCTGACGCCAGAATACCGGGGCTCGACCACGCCCGGGCCCTCTGCAGCGGGGGGGGGATCCATTCGGCCGATGTCGTTCTGGTCCCGCTGGAGGACGGCGACAGGGCCCATGCCCTCCGTAACATGGGGAAGACCACGATAGTAATTGACCTCAATCCGTTGTCCAGAAGTGCGCAATCCGCAACCGTAACCATAGTGGACGAGGTCACCAGGGCCATTCCGAAAATTACAGGATACGTAGGGAGAATGAAGGAAGGCGCACCTGCCCACGAGTTCAATAATGCAAAAAATCTGGAAACGATTATCGACAATATCAGAACGGGCGCTTATTCAAGCGTGTAGATTATCCTCTCCCTGTCCTTACCCTTGTTCTCCTTCTTCAGTATGCTGACCTTTCCCAGCTCGCCCGTGTTCTTCACGTGCGTGCCTGCGCAGGGGCACTGGTCGAAGCCCGTCACCTCTACAACTCTGAGGTTGCTGACCGATTTGGGTATCAGGTCCAGGTTGCAGCGCTCGGGGTTCACGCGCTGCTCCAGATCGGCGCGCTCGACCTCGATGATGCGGACATCCACGTTCCCGGCAATGACGTCGTTGGCCTTCTGCTCGATGGTCCTTAGGTCATCCTCCGAGAGAGATATCGGATGCAGGTCCACCCTTGCCCTGTCTGCGTACAGCTGGTTGCCCACGGTTCTGGCCCCGTACTCGTCGTATACTATACCGGAGACTATGTGCTGGGCCGTGTGCATCCTCATGTGACCGTACCTGCGGTCCCAGTCGAGGCTCGCCTTGACCATACCGGAGGGCAGCTGACCGTCAATGTGGTGCTTGATTATGCCCTTCTTCGTCACCTCGCGGACGCGTGCTTTTCCGCCGCTCCATTCGAGGAAACCCGTGTCAGATGGCTGGCCGCCGCCGAGTGGGTAGAACGCGCTCTTGTCCAGGACCACGTAGTCGTCCTTTGCCTTTGTCACCTCGGCGTCCCACTCCCTGATGTAGTTGGATTCTATGTCCGGCATGTAGAGGACTTCCGTCATGCTCTCACCAATGCCCGATTACGATGAACATTAAAATATGTTGACCTTTTAGGCAATAGGCTTAAATCTGGAGTCTATCTTCCTTTGTCAAGGAGGAAATATGTCTGTAAAGAAGGTTTACGTTGACCATTCCGCCACATCACCGGTCGACCCCTTGGTCTTGGAAGCAATGTTGCCCTACTTCTCGGACAGGTTCGGCAACCCATCTGCATTGTATTCACAGGGAAGGGATGCTCATGAGGGGGTCGAGGTCGCCCGGGCAAAGGTTGCCGATGCCCTGGGTGCCGAGGCCGACGAGATAATATTCACCTCGGGCGGAACCGAATCGGACAATCTGGGAATCATAGGCACGGCGTTGGCTAGGGAACAAATGAAAGGGCACGTGATTACCTCCAGCATAGAACATCTGGCCGTACTGAATTCATGCAAGCACCTGGAGGAATGCGGTATAGATGTAACCTATCTTCCGGTGAACGAATACGGAGAGGTCGGGCTTGATGTGCTTCAGGACGCGATGCGGGACGATACATTTCTCGTTTCGATAGGTTATGCAAATCAGGAAATCGGTACTATACAAAAAATCGGGGAAATGGCTGAAATCGCGCATGACAACGGTGCCCTTCTTCACACGGACGCGGTCCAGGCCGTCGGTAAGGTCCCGATAAATGTTAAGGACCTGGATGTCGATCTCCTGACCCTGTCCGGTCACAAGATATACGGACCAAAGGGCATTGGTGCGCTTTACGTCAAAAAAGGCGTTTCAATAGAACCCATGCAGCACGGCGGAGGCCATGAGAGGAGATTAAGGGCAGGAACCGAGAATGTCCCCGGTATTGTAGGATTGGGCAGGGCGATGGAGCTGGGCCAGGAATGGTTGGAGACTGATATCCCCCGAATCAAAGGTTTGAGGGACCGCCTGATATCCGGAATATTGGGCTCCATCGAGAACTCGTACCTCAACGGTCACCCTGATAGGCGATTGCCTCATAATGCACACTTCCGTTTCTCGTTCATCGAGGGCGAGGCCATTCTCCTGAATCTGGATTATTACGGTATTTCCGCCTCGACCGGATCGGCTTGCTCGTCCAGGTCCCTGAAGGCTTCGCATGTTCTCCTGGCCATCGGCCTGAAACATGAGGACGCTCACGGTTCCCTCAGGTTCACGCTTGGCAGGAGTAATACGGAAGAGGATATCGACTGGTTATTGGTAAAAGTGCCTGAGATAGTTGCGAAATTGAGAGAGATATCCCCGCTCGGGCGGGGTGCAGACAAGGAGCGATAAGATGTACAGCGAGAAGGTTATGGACCATTTCATGAATCCCAGGAACCTGGGGGAGTTGGAAAATGCTGACGGAGTGGGAGAGGTAGGAAATCCCACATGTGGCGACCTTATGAAAATATTCATTAAGGTTGAGAACGACAAAATAATCGACATTAAGTTCCAGACTTTCGGCTGCGGTGCTGCGATTGCCACGAGCAGCATGGTCACGGAACTGGCAAAAGGGAAATCACTGGATGAGGCCCTTGAGATCACAAGGGACGACGTGGCCACGAACCTTGAGGGTCTACCACCTTTAAAGATGCACTGCTCGAACTTGGCCAGTGATGCGCTGAGGGCGGCCATCGAGGATTATCGGAAGAGGCACTAATCATCCTTTGTAAGTTCTTTGAAGGACCTATAATCCCGTTGCAGGAACTCGCCTGCCAGGTAAAGGCATACACCGTAAATGATGACCCCAAGGCCAGCGAAGACGAGGACCCTGTGGACCTCAGTCGTTATTTCAAAATACCAGGCGGTGAAGGTGAGGGTGACGACGGTTATGCCGGTGCACAGAATGTGAGCCAGTATCCGCGGGTGCGGCCGGCATTCCAATCTTATCGCTGTGAAGAGCCTGACAGTTATGAAGCCTACGAAGCTTGATGCCAGCACCGCTGACGCGGTTATGTCCATCTTGCTCAGGTTTGCCGTCGAGAGCAACAGGTTCTCAGGCAGGAACAGCACAAGGATGATGACTAGGGTGAGGAAGGATAGGCCTACGGAAGCGCTCAATGGCCCGAATTTGGAATCCCTGATCATGTAGGCTATATGAGGGGATGCCAGGGCCGTGAAGAGACCGGCAGCGGCAAGCAGGCTGACCGCGAAACCGCCGCCGACAAAATCGTTGCCCAGGAAGGCTCCGAGGACATCGTCGGGGAAGTAAATGTAGAAGGCCGCAATGGGCAGGCCAACCAATGTGACGTAGCGTTCTGTCATCCTCAGTGTATCCCTCACAGCATCCTTGTCTTCCCGTTTCAGATGAAGGTCGATAGCCCCGCCGATGATGCCCTGGATGACCACGGACGATGCGGCTATGAAAACGGTGATTAGCTGGGCCCCGAAGTAAAGGCCAAGGGTGCGGAAGTCTGTGAAATACCACAACAGGACCTTGTCCAGGTTGATGAGGATTGCCCCGAGGGCGAAGAAGGGCAATATGGATTTGGAGATGTCGTGGAACTCCAGCTGAACCTCGTCGTCAACAGGGAACCTCCTGAACCGTCTTGCGTTGTTCCTGATGACCATCAGGCCGAGTACGGCGGCGACCATGTAGATCGCCGAGACCTGGAGAACCGCTGCCTGGTCCCCGATGCCGGTCAGTGCCAACGAAATGGCTCCTAAGAGCAATCCGAACTTGCCCAGCGCCTCGAGGAGGTCGTATGATTTCGCGGTCGTCTCCCTGCCCTTGGCCCTGAACGACACCACCCATATTTGCGCCATATTGACGACCAGGAAATAACCCAGGATGGCGAACATGGACATCGGATGGATCGGGGTGTGCGTCTCCGGGGCAAGCAGGAGGACGTAGACACCTATCATGATTCCCGAGACCACCCCCAGCGCGACCGTGAACTTGATCTTGCTCATCAGGTACGCTGAATAACAATCCTTGAAGGGGTGCCCCTTGTCCAGCACCTTGACGAAGGCGAGTCCGTAGGCCAGGTCCCCCAGGAAGAAGAACAGCCCGACATAGGCCAGCATGAAGCCGAGGGCTCCGAGTATCTCCACCCCCATATTGCGGGCGATCAACAAAAGCGCGCCCGTATTGCCGACTGCCGTCAGGATGGTGCTGGCCACCAATATAATCCGCTTCTTCCCTGCCGGCGACCTGTCCGCCAAAAACCCCATGACCCGAGATGGCGTTTCCCCATTATAAAATTTTGATGACCTCCCTCGAATTATTAATCGTCTAGGACCAAACGGAGTATTTGATGCTAGAGAGCGCCCCGAGCAGGTGGGGGATGGTCGAAGAAGCTTGCTTCGAGAAAAAGACCAACCTCTGGTTGGTTAATGCCAGCAGAGGGGCGCAACGGTTAGGGGACGGGTATGGGGCCACATCGGCAAAGCAAAGCATTATTTCACCGTCCAAGGCAATCATGCCCCAGCTGTAAGGCCGGGATCAGAACGCCAGATTCTTCAAATCTGGCGCAGGTGAAATCCAGATTGCATGGAGATTCCAAACCCCGCCTGTGCGAACATGATAAGGGCCCAACATATGTTGACATCCATGTGAGCGAGACCAATAGTCTGTAAACCTGTTCTATACAGATATTGGTTGCGAGGGCGGGGGTGTCAAAATTGTAATATAGGCATAATCCTTTATCCATCAAGGTTGATATCATGGACTGGGGTATGAAGAACCGCTTGTCGAAGATAATCAAGGCGAAGGACAACAGGACGCTGATGCTGGCCGTTGACCACGGATATTTCATGGGCCCGACGACCGGCTTGGAGCAAATGGACAAGAGCATCGTACCCCTGATGCCGTACGCGGACACGCTCATGCTGACGCGCGGAGCGCTGCGCAACTACATACCTCCGGAGTCGGAGACCCCCATCGTTCTAAGGGTCTCTGGCGGTACCAGCATACTCAACGAGAATCTGCTGCACGAGGGCATCATCGCGTCAATGGAGGAGGCGGTAAGGCTGAACGTGGCTGGGGTTGCTTTCTCGATACTCGTCGGTGCGAGCTTCGAGCGCGACACATTGCTTGCTTTCACCGAGATAGTTGATGAGGCCGAATCCTTGGGCATCCCGGTGGTGGCCGTGACCGCGGTGGGGAAGGACATGGTCCGCGACGCAAGGTACATGAGCCTCGCCTCGAGGATGGCCGCCGAGCTGGGCGCGCACATCGTGAAGACCTATTACGTCGAGGGATTCGAGAATGTGGTTGATACCTGTCCCGTTCCCGTCGTGATTGCCGGGGGCAAGAAAATCGAGGAGCTCGAGTGCCTGAAGATGGCCTACAACGCCCTGGAGGCCGGGGCAGTCGGGGTGGACATGGGCCGCAACATCTTCCAGGCGGAAAATCCCATCGCAATGATTCAGGCCGTGCGGTCGATAGTGCACGAGAAAGCAACTCCGGAGGAGGCCTACCAGCTGCTCAGCAAGAAGCGGGGCAAGTGGTCGAGGTAGTCCGTAACAAAGATTTTATAATATCGCTGGCTTATTGGGACTCGATAGTCTTGGCCAGAAAGTTCAAGGAGGAGAAACGGAAGGGCGACACCGAGGAGATGGTGCGCGCGCCCCTTCCGAAGGAGAACAAGCGCGAGATGTTCGGAGTAGCTGACCAGCTGCTCGGAGCGTCGAAGATCAAGATCATGTGCGCGGACGGCAAGTCCAGGATGGGGAGGATCCCGGGGAAGCTGAAGAAGAGGATGTGGATGCGCGAGGGCGACCTGTTGATAATCAGGCCCTGGGAGTTCCAGGACGACAAGGCGGATATCATTTATCGGTACACGAGGACGCAATCGTCATACCTGGCGAGGAAGAAGGCCATCCCGGAGACCATCAATATTTTCTAGCGAGCGAATAGAATGGACATCGATGACAAGCAACTGAGAGAACTTGAAAAGAAGGTTCTGGCCTATCGTTTTCGTATCAAGGACGCTGACGAGCGAAAGACCTACGACGAGGTCTTCGACCACTCCACCCTCATGATAATCTACGACATGATGTCGTCCGGCATCTTCGACACCCTTGATTTTCCAATTGCCACTGGCAAGGAGGGGATCGTCTTCAGGGCCACCACGCCCGACGGAGGATTCGTCGCCGTGAAGATCTATCGGATATCCAACGCCACGTTCAACAACATGCAGAAGTACATAGCCGGCGACGAGCGCTTCAGGAACGTCGGAAAATCCAGGCGAAGGGCGATATTCCTCTGGGCGCAGAAGGAATACCGAAACCTGGAGAGGATGCATGCGAGCGGGATTCCCGTTCCAAAGCCCATCAAGTGCGTGAAGAACGTCATAGCCATGGAATTCATCGGCATTGATGAAACCCCGGCGCTGCACCTCAAGGACACGGGCACGGAGGATGCCCAACCATTGTATGAGACCCTATACGACTGCATCAAACGTTTGTATCGGGAGGTGGGACTGGTGCACGCCGATTTTTCCGAATACAACATCCTCATGCGGGATGAGCAGCCCACAATCATCGATGTGGGTCAGGCCGTCCTGAAGAACCACCCGATGGCCCTGGAGTTCCTTGAAAGGGACATAAAAAATCTTGCCAGATACTTCCGGAAGTACGACATCAAGGCCGACGTACAAGCCCTGAAGGCCGATGTTCTGGGGGGTGATGGATGATGCTCTTCGTGAAGGTACCGAGGGAGCGCATCGGTGTCCTCATAGGTCCCGAAGGAAAGACCAAGGAGTTGATCGAGCAGAGCACCGGCGTGACCCTCCAGATAGACTCAGGCGAGGGGGACGTCACAATCATCCCTAAGGAGGAGGCCATGGCGGAAGGCATGGTCGGACTTGCGGCAAGGGACATAGTCAAGGCCATTGCCAGGGGATTCTCCCCCGACCGCGCCCTCGTCCTGAGATCCGAGGACATCTACTTCACAGTCATGGACATTCGCGATTACGTGGGCAAGAGCCAGAAGCACATCAAGCGTGTAAGGGCCAGACTCATAGGTACAAAGGGAAAGACCAGGCGCATCATCGAGGAGCTCAGCGGCGCCGAGATGTCCGTGTACGGCAACACCGTCGCCCTCATCGGAGACCTCGATTCCATGGACGTCTCAAAGCGCGCCGTGGAGATGATACTGGACGGCAGCGAGCACAGGGCGGTCTACAAGTACCTTGAAGGGCAACGGCGGGAGCTGAAGTTCAGGGAGATGTCGATGGAGTGAGGTTCTCCCCCGGTTGCTTCATTCTAAAGGGCCCTGTGATATGGGCTCGGCCCCATACCCTGCCCTCACAGGCGAGGTTTGGATTGATTGAGAAGAATGTGTTGTCACTCTGTAATAATCCGATTCAACCACCCCGCCCTCACAGGCGGGGCATGCGGTAAATGCTCGTGGTTCAGCGTTAAAAAAATCTGTAGCCCCACTATGACTTCGTATTTTATCCGTACATCATGCCGTCGTATTCCTCGATCGGTCCCTGGCGCTTCTTCAGCTTCTCCTGCACCTTCTTGAGCTGCTCGGTCTCCCTTCCCGTGAACTGGAAATCACCGCTGGCAAGGCTGACGAATGTCTTGTCCGGCAGGGGTTCCGTGGCGATGAGGCCTTTCACGGCCAGGACCTTCAGCGAGTTCTCCACCCGGTTCTTGGGCTCCTTCAGGTAATCGGCAATCTCGTCGACGGTTATCGGGTACACCTCGACCAGCAGGAGAAGTATCTTCGCCTCCAGGCTGCTGGTATCGAACGTCGATGGCATGCTATCCGAACATCGTGCCCGAATCGGGCTTGTCCTTCTCTTCCTTCTCCGCGGCCTTCAGGATGTCGATGGCTATGATGACGTGCACCGGTATCACGCGGATGCGGCCGGCCATGTCCTTGTGCGACGAGTCCAGCTCGATGCAGAGGCCTTCGTCGTGGGCTATTGCCGTGTACCCGAGGAACTTCCCGTGAGTGATAAGGGGAGCGTCCCTCGATTCCAGTGATTTGATCCTGTATTTCGAGCCCACCGTCAGCATGATGCCTGAGTCGTCCTCTCTCTTTTCCTTCATGTCACTTCCTCTCCTTTTCAGCTAACTTCTGAATGTGGTCCACACTCTTCCTGTAGTTGCCCATGGAGACGTTGACGTTCTCCTCCACGAAGTGCCAGGCATCGGCTAGGCTCGAATATCGCAGGCGGTATCCCCTCTTCTGGCTGCCGTCGTCCTCCTCTATGTAGGATTCCTCGATCAATGTCATGGCCTTCAGCTGGTTCACGTATTTGCATACTGTAGGCTGTGTCGTTTTCAACTCGTGTGCCAGTTCCTTGATGAACCAGGTCTTGTCGCTTCGGCGCAGGAAGCAGTCGACGAAAAGCCTGAAGGCAATGCTCTTCCGGACATCGGTTCCGCGGATGCGGGGGCCGAAGTAGCCGATGTGAGTGAGGAATATCTCCGCCGCCTCCTCAAGGTCGTCGACCGAGGTCAGGGGAGTGTGCTTCTTCAGAGTTATCTCAAAGTCCATGAAAGGGTGAATGGGTTCGGGCTATTTAACGTTGAGGTTAAAAAATTAACAGTAAGGAGAAATTCATCTGCCCAAGGAATCGAGCTTCCTCTCCTCCTTGGTGGCCTTCTTGAACTTGCGGTAATGGTCCTTGCAGAGGGAGACCTTTTTCCCTTCCCCGTCGAGCGAGAACTCCACGCTGGACTCGACTTTCTTGCGGGAAAGAGAGCGCGAGCCCTCGTTCTCGCAGCCCGCCGCTTCACACTTGGCGCCGCCCTCTCTCTTAATGCTTTTCCGGGATGCCATCACAATCTCAAAAGACCTGCCGTATTAAAGGATAACGGCGGTTCGTGGCGCGCATTTATTTATCCGAGTCATCCATCCACCCGCAATGGCTGAGATGATCGGGGAAACCGCCGCGGTCCTGACTGCAACCCTCTGGACCTTCAATTCGATACTGTTCGCGTCGGCTGGCAGGAAGATCGGCTCGGTCAGTGTCAACGCCTTCAGGATTGCCATCGCCGTTGGCCTGCTCACCATCACCCACTTCATACTGCTGGGCACCTTCCTCCCGATGGCCTCGGACGAGCAATGGTTCTGGATAGGCCTGAGCGGGATCATCGGACTGGGAATAGGTGATTTCGCCCTGTTCGCTGCCTTCGTCATCATCGGACCCAGAAGGTCGGTGCTCATGATGGCGCTGTCGCCGATCTTCGCTGCCATGGTCGCCTATCTCATGCTCGGGGAGGAGCTGTCGACCTGGACGGGCATCGGCATTGCCGTGACCTTGACTGGAGTAATAGTCGTTATCCTTGAGAGGGAAGAGGCTTCTGACGAGAAGCCCATCTCCGATAGGACGAAGGTCTGGGGGACCAGCTTAGGCCTGATAGGGGCCGTCGGCCAGGGAGTGGGCATCGTATTTGCCAAACAAGGCATGCTGCTGTACCCGGACCCGGACAACATCGACATCACCCTCTCGGCCACCCTCATCAGGATGATAGCCGGCGCATTGTTCGTCTGGATAGTCGTGGTCTTCGCCGGCAAGCTCCCACAATTACGGAAGGCCCTGAAGAACAGGAGGGGAATGGCCGAGACCTCCGCGGGTGCGTTCATCGGCCCCTTCATCGGCGTGACCCTCTCGATGGTCGCCGTCCTGTACACACAAGCTGGCGTTGCACAAACCCTGATGTCGCTCATGCCCGTGTTCATCATCCCGGTAATCTGGGTGCTATTCAGGCAGAGGACGAGCTGGAGAGGTATCCTGGGAGCCATTGTGGCAGTGGTCGGTGTGGCCATTCTGTTCCTTGTTTGATTAGTATCCATAACCTACATATACCTTATCCTTTTTCAGGAGGTTGGTAAGGGCCTGTAGCTTAGTCAGGCGGAGCGTCTGGCTCATAACCAGATGGTCGCCGGTTCAAACCGAAGGCCAGCGTCTTTGCATAACCGCTGGCAGAGCTGGTCGAGGCACGGACGAAAACGATAATGTCATACAAGCGACCCTTTTTCGTCAAGTGTCCGAAAATTGCATAGCAGTTTTCGGATTGCCTTGGAACGCCTCTTCGTTGGAAATCCGGTCAGGCCCACTTAGTATTTTCACCCACCCCACCCCGCCCTTTTTAACCTCCATCATTTATGGGGCGGTGTTATGAGCGTGTTCGAGCTTCTTGACGAGCGTATCCAGGGTTCTCTGGCGAAGTTGGGCATAACGGAACCGTCGGATGCTCAGGTAGGGGTGATACCGGAGCTGTTGAAGGGCAACGACCTGCTCCTCGTGGCCCCGACCGGCATAGGCAAGACGGAAGCGGCCATGTTGCCCATATTGGACGACATACTGGAAAAAGGACCGGAGGGCTTCTACGTCATATATGTAACTCCGTTGAGGGCCCTCAACCGCGACATGCTGAGGAGGCTGGAGTGGTTCGGCAAGGAGCTTGGGATCACGGTCGGGGTCAGGCACGGGGACACCAGCCAGTATGAGCGCACAAAGCAGG
>LSSH01000085.1 GCA_001595885.1 Candidatus Proteinoplasmatales archaeon SG8-5
GATCGCATCGGCCTGCTCGTAGGCATATGACGCACCCTCCAGGTCGCCCTGCCTCTCGAGGAGTTCTCCCCGGCGCACCCAGGCCTTGTCGAAGTAGGGGTTGAGCATCAGCGCGTTGCCCAGAGCGTCCATAGCCTCGTCCGGCCTTCCCAGCCAGTCCAGCACGTTGGCCTTGGCGAGCCAGGAATGGTCGTAGTTAGGATTGAGCTCCAGGGATTGCGCTATCAGCTCCAGGCCCTCCTCCAACTCTCCCGTCCGGGCCAGGGCGTAGCCCTTTGCATACAGGGCATAATCGAAGTCCGGCTTGAACTCCAGGGCCTTGTCGTGATATTCGAGCGATTCTTCGTGGCGACCCATCTTGTCCAGGGCGTTGCCGATGTTGTTCCAGGCTATCTCATAGTCGGGGCACACCTCGATGGCCCACTCGAAATAGGGGATGGATTCCTCGTAGTTGCCGAGGTTGTAGTAGGCGTTGCCGATGTTGTTCCACAGGACCTCGTCGCCCTTGTCTATCTCCAGCGCGGCCTTGTAGCACTCGATCGCTTCCTGCAATCGACCGGCGTTGTGGAGCGCGTATCCCTTGTTGTACCACCCCTGCTTGAACTTCGGGTGTATCTCCAGGGCTGCTTCGTAGCACTTCACCGCTTCGTCATGAACGCCCAGCATGAACAACGCGAGCCCCTTGTTGCTCCAGGCCTCGAAATGGCCCGGCTCCCTCTCCAGCACCCTGTCGAAGTACCCGAGAGCCTCGTTGTACTCTTCCATCGCGTAAAGGACGTTGCCCATGCCGCAGACGGCGTTGAGGTTCTCAGGCTCTATGTCGAGCAGCCGCCCGTATGTTTCCAGTGCTTCTTCCGAGTCGCCGAGGGCCTGCATGAGCCGCGCCCTGGCCAGCAGCGCCTTGGGATCTTCCTGATGTTGGTGTCCGACCCTTTCCACCAGCTTGAGGGCCTCCTTCCTGCGGCCGACGGAGATCAGGGCGATGGCCTTGTCGTAGTAGGCCACGTAATATTCCGGCTCGACCTTGAGGACGCGGTCGTACAGCTTCAGGGCCGCCTCGACCTCTCCGAGGTAGGTCAGCGAATTGGCCTTGTTGTACAATGCCAGGGTGTATGCGGGGTCGATCTTCAGGGCCGCGTCATACATCTCCACTGCCTCCCCGTGCCTGCCCAGCGCGTCGAGAGCCACCCCGTAGTTATTGATGATTACGGCGTGGTCCGGATTCTTCTCGAGTGCCCTCTTGTAGAACCTCAGCGAATCCTTGAAGCGACCGCAGTTGGACAGGAGATTGGCCTTCAGGAAATCCTCGTCCTCGGGGCCCGGTGAACCGGCCATACACCCAAATACACCTCATAGGCTAAAAACCTACGCAGTTTTGAAATCATAATAATCGCTGAGGAGCTCTTCCAGCTCCCTAAGTTTCTCTTCCAGGAGGGTCCTGGTCTTGACCTCCCGCATCATCGATGTGCTCAGGCCGTTCAGGCTGTCGTCGTAGGGCGGCTTCTCGCCAAGCAGCGAGAACACCATCATGTGCGCGAGGTTGACATTCTCCGTTGTGTTGTACCCTCCCTCGATTGCCACGCTGAGCTTGCCCTTGTTCAGCTCCTTCAGGCGCCGGACGAACTCGTAATATCCGTTCCCGGTCAGCTGCAGGTTGCACTGGGTATCGGTGTAGTGTGAGTCGAAGCCCACCAGGCACATGGTGAAATCGGGCTTGTATTGCTCATGAATGGGTTTCACAAGCTTCTCGAGCACATACAGGTATTCCTCGTCTCCCGAGTTCTCGGGCAATTCCATGTTAACGTTGTAGCCGCGGCCCTTGCCCCGACCGATCTGGTGGATGAACCCGTCATGCGGATAGAAGTCGTGCGGGTCCCTGTGCATTGATAGGTTGAGGACGGTCGGGTCCTCGTAGAATATCCTCATCGTGCCGTTGCCTGCGTGGGCGTCGATGTCGACTATCATTATCCTCTCGGCCAGTCCCTCGTCCAGGAGGACGCTCGATGCGATGGCCGCGTTGTTGAAGATGCAGTAGCCGCCGAAGGAATCCGTGCTGGCATGATGGCCTGGCGGGCGAACCAGTGCAAACGAGGTGTCAGCCTCTCCGCATGCGACCAGTTGCGAGGCTTTTATGACAGCCCCTACAGCCGATATTGCAGCCTTGAACGTATTCGGGGCAAGATAGGTGCTGTCACCGAGGAAGCCGCCCCCCCTCTCGCAATAATTCTTAACGAAATTTATGTACCCCTCGTCGTGAACCGTTCTCAGCTGGTCCTCAGTGGCTGGCGGGAAATCGGTCACGAGGGTGCAATCTGGCCTTTCGAAGAGCCGGAGACGCCCCTCGAGGAAGTTCATGATCCTGATGAGCCTCGTGGGATTCTCAGGGCTTGACACCTCGGACTTATGGACGATGTGGTTGGTGTTGTGTACTATCGCGCATTTTTTGATATCGGACATGTCAACATCTCAGTTCTTCAGGTTCTTCTCCAGCGAATGGGTGCGTATGGCCACCGCCACTTCGCCCCGTGTCTTCTCCAGCACGCCCCTGGCAACGTCCTGCTTCCTCTTGATGGCAACGAGGGAGTTCGGGTAGTGGAAGCCCATCAGGAACTCGTAGAGGGATTCCATGGTCTCGAGGTATTCTGACGCGTCCTCCACCTCTCCCCTCCTGATATTGTCGAGGGCCTGGCGCCTCACCTCGCCGATCAGGTCGCCGATCCCTAGCAGATAAGCCTCGGGGGTGACGTTCAGGTCCTTCGGCGACGGGAGCGGCTGCTTCGACAGGATGGCACTGAACACCCTGGCCTCGGTGTACTCCTGCATCGCTGTTTCCACGAAACCCGCGTGCTTGATATCTGGAAAATCACGGGTGATGCCCACGAGCTTCTGAAGGCCATCGGTGGCTTCTGCCAGCATGTCGTCCACGTCCTTGCCTTTGTGTAGATCCCGAACCGCACTGCCGCACAACCGCGTTATGCCGCGGGAAGCCTTGAGGGCCACCTCCCTGACCTCGTCCTTCTCATCCAGCTCGCTCTCGATCTGAGCGGCTATCTCTCCCAATCGCTCCATCAGACACTGGATGTATATGTGAGTTAATATTCTTTGCCATTGAAATGAAAAAAAATTTAAGGTAGGGAAAAGGTTAAAGTATCGTACAGGATAAATGAGGATGAGAGCATGGAGAAACAGGGCATTGCCTTCATTGCCGCGATCGTTGGGCTCGTCGTCATCGTTTCAGGGCTGTCATACCTATACATTGGCTCGGGACAGACGGGTTATGAGAACGGCAACGGTGTGGACGACCCGAACGAGGGGCTTCAGCTGGCTCCCGTCTTCACACTGCCTCAGGTGGGCGGAGGGAATGTCATGTTGGCCGATTACTCTGGCAAGGTCCTTGTGCTCGATTTCATGGCTACTTGGTGCGGTCCGTGCGTCACCGAGATAGGACATCTCAAGGAGATCGACCAGAAATACGGCAGCGATGTGGCCATCGTTTCCATTGACGTCGATAGGGACGAGGACGATGCCATCCTCCAGCCGTTCATCGCCCAGCATGGGATCACCTGGCCCGTGCTCAGGGACACCGGAGGTGTTTCCGCGGCATCGGGATACAGCGCCAGCAGCATTCCGACGCTCGTCATCGTTAACCAGGACGGTTATATCAAGGACAGGTTCGTCGGTGTGACTTCGGCATCGACCCTTGAAAGCGTGATCGATTCGATTTTATAGAGAAAAGGCTTTTACCAGCAAGGGAATTTCACTGCGTGTACGTTCTAGACGCCACTGCACTGAGGACAGGAATCGCCACCGACGGTTCACAGGAGTGGTTCACCACGCCTTCGGTACTCGAGGAGATCAGGCTGGGGAAGGTGGCCAGGGACCTGAGGATGCTGGAGGGCGTTCACCTGGTGGTCAAGGCCCCTAGGGAGGACTGCAGGGAGCGTATCCTGGAGGCCTCCGCGGTCACTGGGGATGATGAAAGGCTCTCGGTCACGGACATCGATGTCCTGGCCCTGGCCTTGGAAATGAGCGCCACCGTGCTGTCTGACGATTATTCGATCCAGAACGTGGCCAAGAGACTGGGCTTGGAATATGCAGGCACTGCGGAACCGGGCATCAGAGAGGTGTTCGACTGGACCTACAGGTGCACTGGCTGCGGACGCTTTTACGATGAGAGCTCAGGCTCATGCGAGATATGCGGTTCTGACCTCAAAATGGTCAGGAAGCGGTGATCACTCCTCTTCCTCTTCCTGAATGCGCCAGACGCCTTCTGGTATCTCTTCGTATATGGAGCGTATGTCCTCGTCCTGCTCGTCGTCGTAGGCCCCGCCCTTACCTGCCAGGTGCAATATCTTCTCCTTCTTGAACAGCCAGTAATGGATGCGCCACTCCCTTCCGTCGTAGAGTGTCGTCTCCTCCCTTTCGGTCGTCAGGAGGCCCGAGTCCTCGAGCATGTAGAACGCGTCCCTGTCCTCGGGCTCCAGGATGTTGTCGATAATCCTCTCGCTGTATCCGAAAAAGTTCATAACGTGCTGGGCCATCTGCCTGGCCTCGTCTTCGGGCATGCCCTTCCTGTCGATGCTGTTCCTGATAGCCTTCGTCAGGTCATTTACCGTGAGCGTTACAAATTCGCCTTGCTTCGTTTTCGTCATCAACGCCATTTGATCGCCTTTTGTTTTGTGCCCACGCTCCGTGCTATGACAACTAGTTTTCATACGTATAAATAACTTTCGTCATTTGGGTTGTGCAAAAGGGTTATCATTGCCTTCGTTGATGCGGGGTTGATGACGGGGTTTGAGGAAGTTCCACAGCGGATAATTTCTGACTATTCCAAACTTGAGTTCGATTACGTGCCAGATACACTGGTCCACAGGGACGCGCAGATGAAACAGCTGACCTCGATCTTCTCCCCGGTCGTGGACGCCAATAGGAGCCAGAAAGTGTTCCTGACCGGTGGTGTCGGTTCGGGCAAATCCGCGCTCTCGAAGCGCTTTTGCCTCGATTTCAGGGACTGGGGCCGCGGCAAGGGTAAGAACATCGAGTTCGTTATTGTCAATTGCAGGTCCAGGAACACGCCCTCGGGCGTGCTCTTGAAGATACTGGACAGGTTCCAACCAAACTTCCCGGACCGGGGATTCTCGACGACGGAGATGCTGGAGATTCTCCGAAAGCAGATCACCAGGGACAATGTATTCCTCGTTATCGTGCTGGACGAGGTCGACGTGCTGATAAAGAAATCAGGCTCCGACCTGCTTTACAGCCTGTCAAGATTTGACGATGAGAAGGTTTCAGAGCATAGGCACAGCCTATCCTTGATCCTGATATCCCAGCGGCAGATACACGATTTCCTGGACGCTGCCACGATATCGACCATCAAGCGGTCCAACCAGATCAGGTTCGACAGGTATTCGAAGGATGAGCTCGGGGACATCGTGGGCCAGAGGGTGGACCTCGCCTTCTTTCCCGGAACCGTGGAGGATGACATCGTCGGTTTCATAGCCGGGATCGCGGCCGAGTTCGGCGATGCCAGATTTGCCATCGAGCTGTTGGAGAACTCGGGACGGATAGCCAATGAGGAGGGCGCGGAGCAGGTGATGCCGGAGCACGTGCGCACCGCGAAGGCGATGACATATTCGGTGGTGACGGAGAGCAAGATCGAGCCCCTTGAGAAGCACATGAAGCTCACCCTCCTCGCCGTTTCAAGGATAATCAGGAAGAAGACGAACGTTTCCACAGGTGAGGCAGAGGAGGCCTACGCACTCGTATGCGAGGAGTTCGGAGAGGAACCGAGGGCGCACACGCGGTTCTGGGAGTACCTCAACTACCTGGGTGACGTGGGTCTCCTTGGCCTGAGCGCGTCCGGGAAGGGCAGGGTGGGAAAGACCACTTTGATCACTCTGCCAGACATCCCGGCAGGTATACTGGAGGAGAAGGTCCTTTCCCTATTGAAGTGAGGCCTTATGTTGGACAACAAAAAACTCCTCATATTGCTGGTGACCGTCGCCCTGGTGGGCGTGCTCTCCTTGTTTCTGTATTCGAGCACCATCAAACCCACGGAGATGGCCATCAGCGGTATTGACGAGGGCATGGTCGGCAAGATGGTGAAGACCTCAGGTACCGTCACCTACGCGAGGACTTTGGGCGACGGTTCCTTGTCCCTCATGCTGACCGAAATGCTTGCTGACTCTGGCATACGCGTCTATATTCCTTCCAGGGTGTCGGAGGACCTGACCGGCGTGATAATAACGCCGGGGGTCGAAATCGAGGTGGTCGGTGAGGTCGAGTTGTACGCCGATGAGGTCGAGATCTCGGTGACATCCGCTGAAGGCGTGACCGTTCTCTCTGGGTCCGTGAGTCCCGACTACGAGCTCTGGCAGGTCTTGGAATCGGTAGAGGTCCTCGAGCACATGAACCTGACCACTGAGGGAATAGCCTATGACGTCGACGTGATCGAGTCCTCTGGCAACCTCATCGGCACCAGCTTCGTGATTACCTCCAGGCATCAGAATGCCTCATACAGTCTCGACTGCATGTACTTTGATGCGGATCTGAGTCCCGCCATCGAGGATGGGGACCTGGTCAAGGTCACGGGTGTGCTCGAATTCTACATGAACAAGGGTTGCTGGCAATTGATCCTCAATGACATTGAGGTTGAGGATTAGAACAAAACTTATTAACCGACTCAAACTTCTACAACCGATGAGGATATTAAAGCAGAAGGTGTGGGTACATAAGAACGAGGTCGTCGAGAGCCTTACGGTGACCGAGGGAGGTAAAGTGAAGTTCTACAGCCACACCTATATGGTCAAGGAAGGGGGAAGAGGCTGGGTGCCTTACGTGAAATGGGACAACTGGGACAGGCAGCCGCACGTCGACAAGTATGACAGCAGCGGGGCGCTGGTCGAGCAGAAGCACTGCCCGGAGAAATCGGCTGAGGAGGCTATCAAACTGGTTAAGATATTCAGGAAGAACCTGATGACGATGGACATCTCGCAGTTGTGATGGTGTATGTATGAAAATTAAAATTATCAAAAAGATCAACCAACAGGAAAAGAAGAATATCATAGAATCATGGAAGAAGAGGTACGGTTCAATGTCATCTCTGCAACACAAGGTCGGCCTGTCAAAATGCTCATCGCCCGAGGATGTTAACACCTATATAACGTGGAAATACCTCGCATCGGGAGCTGAGATGGAGGAAACGGTAACCTTCGTGAATGCCGACATCTTCGACGTCTTTTCCCCTAAAAGGGGCGAGATACTCGAGTACTTGGCCAACAACGAGGTTTCCTCGATCCGCGAGTTAGCGACCAAGCTCAGGCGTAATTATAAGAACGTGTACGATGACCTGAAAGCGCTGAATAAGTTCGAGTTGGTCGAGCTCAGGGTGGTGGGCCGAGCCCTAAAACCCTGTTCTTCCGCCTCTGCCGTAGAGGTGATATTGGAAGAATGATTACCTTTTATACCATAATAACTGATGTAACATACTGGCTTCGTAGTTTACTTTTTATACCATATAGTTTTGAAAGGCCCAAAAAGCGCTTAATTCTGCGAAATTTATTTAAATAGGTACAGTATTTACTTGTTTAGAAGGAAAGGGCATGAAAGCGCGTAAGTACGAGAATGTTGAATTTGTTATCAATCACTCAACGGACGAGATGAAGCTGAGCCTTGTTTGGAAGAAGGGCGGCCTTTACCTTTCACTGTCGGGCCTGTTCCTCACCGACGGGAACACGTGGTACGAGCTTCCGGTGAAGGAATTGGAGAATATCACGGTGGTGAGCGATACGCCGCCGAAGATACGCCTCAAGATACCGCAGCTCGACATCATGATATCAGGAGAGAGGGCCGAGAAGCTGCTTGCACTGCGGCACTTCCTTCTGCCGTACATATCCGGTGACGAACCGGACAGCGAGCTGAAGGCTCTCCTTCGCTTCTGGGGGATAGGAATAAAGGACGCGCCCATACTCTCAAAGTTGTTGAAAATCGATGAGGAGACTATCGAGAAGCTGATTACCGAATCCAAGGACAGGGGTTACATAGACGGTAACGGAGAGATCACACCTGCCGGGAACAGGATGTTCTCGGACGAGGTCAACATGGTGGGAGGGGAAGGCTAGGATGGAGAAGATAAACGAGTTCGGGAGCTTTGCCGAGACCATCAGCGCCCTGGGTACACTTACGAAGCTCGAATCTGCCGTCGATGCGGCCGTCAAGAACTCAAAGGTCCCGGCCAGAGAGACGCGGAAGTTCCTCAAGTGCATGACCGTCGAGGAGGCCGGCAACACCGCACTGTTCCAGTTCATCAGGGAGCTGTTCGTGCGGGTGGGCCTGGGTCAGATGAAGCTGACGAGGAACGACATCTTCAGGTATGACATCGCCATCAATGAAAATCCCGTGGCCAAGCTGTATCCCAATGTCACCAACAAGAAGACGTGCTACATCACGGCCGAATCAATAATGGAGTTCTTCGCCAAGGACCTGGGGTTGCCCGGGAACTGCGAGGAGACGGCGTGCGTCAACGCGGGTGATGACCGTTGCGAGTTCTCGATATCTTTACAGCCGCTGGCCGTTTACCAGCTGGCCCTGGATGCCTCGGACAAGGAGATAATAATGGCCATCATGGACGGCTCGACCGTTCAGAGCATCGCGACGAAGCTGGACATGAGCGACGAGGAGGCCCAGTACAGGCTGAGCGTGCTTAAGAGGTATCACATCCTCGATGAAAACTTTGCTATAACCGAGATCGGGGACACCTACCATAAATACGGGGAAGGAATGCCCATTCAGGAGGACGATTTCCCTCCGCCATGGAAAGATATGGCCGAGATATCGGGAGCCATATCGGCGTCGACCTCGTTCGCCGAGGCCTTCACAGAAACGGCTAAGGAGGAACCGTTGTGGGACGTGAACGAGGATGACATCGTGAACCTGGCCGACGAGGCTAAGAAAAGCACCAGCTTTGCTGAATTACTTTCAAAACAAATTAAGAACAAGGAAAAGGACGATTGAACGGAGGAATGAGAATGGAAAGAATTAAGACGGGAATATATGGGTTGGATCAACTCATTGAAGGTGGACTGAGAGACAACACGGCCATTGTGGTTGTAGGTTCCAGTGGTACAGGAAAGACCACTTTTGGGATGCAGTTCCTAATGCACGGCATTGAGAACGGCGAGCAGGGTCTCTACGTTACCATGGAGGAATCCCCAGAACAACTCATGAAAGAAGCGGAGATGCTTGGATGGGATATGAAGAAGCACTATGAAAAATCCCTCTTCTTCATCCACCTCAAGGGGAAGAATTTCAAGAAGATGATCGACGAGCAGATCCCGCAACTGGTCAAGGCCAGGAGCGATTACGACATCAAGACACGAGTGGTGATTGACCCAATGACACCTGTCATCTGGGCGACTGAAGATAAACTTCATCAGAGAGAGCTCATCGGTAAGCTGTTCTACACTCTGAAGGAACTTGGTGTTGTCATGGCCACCGTGGAGGAGCATTCCAAGCCGGGCGAGATAGTCGGCGAGGATGTACTGCTTCCCGTCTACCTGGCCGACGGCGTCATTGACCTCGAGTACTACCCGATCGGCGGGGCTTTCAACCGTACCCTCAAGATCATCAAGATGAGGGGGACGCACCACGGCGAGGGAGTGTACCCTTACATATTTGCCAGGGGCATCGGCATAGTGATAAGGACCTCCCAGGTCGAGGCGGTAAAGGTCGAGGAGGGAAAGAACTTCGATTCCATCTTCGACGAGGCGATAAAAACTGCCGAGTTCATCAAGGCACCCGATTACATAATCACCAAACTGAAGAACATGAAGGAAGGCTGGACATACAACTATTCCCCAGAAGAGGCCTTACAGGTGATATTCGACTCCTATGGTTTGAAGTAAGGTCGGAGGACTTGGATGGCAAGCGACAAGAAGATAGACAAGCGAATGGAGGCCGAGACGGTCGTACAGTTAAAGCACATGCTGGAGATGGAGCTGAAGAGGATCCAGGAGACCAACAAGGTCGACATCATCATGTTCGTCGGTATTGACGGGCGCATATTCAGTTCTCTGATACCGCAGCTACTGGACGGCACGCAGTTCCGACTTCTGAACCTTGTCAAAGGTAACCTTCCTTCCATCTGCAGCCAACTGACGGCCGAGAACCTGGAGATCAGCATCCATAAGTACAAGGACGGCACCGTGGTCATCTCCGGTGTCGGGGACAACTGCTTCCTGGTCTCGATATTCACAAAGGAAGTGGATATCAAGGAGCTTCAACCGGTGGTGACCGGTATTACCAAGGGCAGCGCCGTGCTGAATCACCTCTTCGAGCTCAAGCCCATAACCCCCGAGGCAATGCAGGGGTATGACGATGAAGTAATCGAGGAGCTGTCGAAGCTTACGAGGCTGCTCTTCGTGGAGAAGTTTGACGAGACAAGGGAGTACAAGCGAAACATGGAGCTGCTCAAGTTCATGAAGAACAAGATAGGCAGCGTGGTGGGCATCGGTGCGGTTGACGAGATAGTCACGGTCACGATGAACGAGCTCGGTACTTCGGCCCCTTACATGAAGGAAAAGGACTGGATCAAGTTCACAGAGATGATAATCGACACCCATATCAAGAAGGCCAGCGGTGACATTGTCGCCGATGAGTGCAGGAAGACATGGATACCAGAGATAGAACGCAAACTCAAATCCTTCGTTTGATAAACAGGGATGGGAAGAATGGCAAAGGCGAAGAAGACGACGAGGAAGAGCACGACTTCTAAAACTAGTAAGCCAAAGGCCTCGACAAAGAAGAAGTCGCTTGCCAAGAAGACCCCCAAAAAGACTGAAAAGAAGACCGATAAGAAGCCGGAGCTCATTTGCCAGTTTTGCGAAAAACCCATGAAGGACGAGAAGACGAAGAAGGTCCACGAAAGTAATTGTAAGAAGAAGAAGGAAGAGAAGGAGAAGAAGCCGCCCAAGAAGGATCTGGAGGAGGCCGTTGCGAAGTTAAAGGACGAGTTCGAGGACCAGAAGAGAGTATTCAGCGACCGCTTCACCGAGCGGGAGGACAGGCTCCACGAGGAGATACGCGAGCTCAAGGAAGTGCTCAGGCTGGAGATAGAGCACCGCCACAAGGAGCGGGAGCGGCGGAAGCGGGAGGAGTCGGAGACCGCGGCGGCGGAGGCCGTGCTGGAAGAGGTCGCGGAGGCGATTGATAAGGAGATGGAGACCTCGGAGGAGACCGCCCGGGAAC
Organism: Candidatus Proteinoplasmatales archaeon SG8-5; assembly: GCA_001595885.1. Taxonomy (GTDB): domain Archaea; phylum Thermoplasmatota; class Thermoplasmata; order SG8-5; family SG8-5; genus SG8-5. The sequence goes on from LSSH01000085.1 coordinate 11,245, forward strand.
CGGAGCCATCACCGATACCGGTTGCCCAACCACCAACCCAGATACCGGCCGAAGACGCTCCAAGGGCCATTGACATGATTCCGACGCCTGTGCCCGAGATTCCGCCGCCGAAATCCCCCGAGCAGATTGCACCTGGAATCGGCGCAGCTTCGCCTGAAGAGGTTACGGTTGAAACGGCGGAGATCCCCCCCTCGGAATCGAAGGAGGTCGCAGCCGAGGAACCCGCTGTTCAGCCAGAGGCGGAATCCGAGCCCAAGATCGACATGGACAGGGAGGCCATCGTCACGCTTATCCGTGAGGAATTGGGGAAAAAGGACGAAGAGAAGGCCGGTCCCGTTATCGAACTGGACGGGATCACCGGACAGATCGATGACCTTTCAACGGAGGTCAAGACGCTCAAGAGAGACCTGGAGACAACTTCCTCAAATCTCAGGAAAACGCTGGACAAGATTGAGTATGACGCTGAATTCAAGAGAATCGAGCGCGAGCTCAACAAGTTCTCGGAGAAGATAGCCGAGATTATGGACGAGATCGGGTTCGGCGAGCAACTGAACGTTTCAAAGATACCGCCGACCATCCTGGAGATAGTCTATCAGGCCACGCTGGACGACCTGACTCTCGAGCTGGCCCGGGCGATGGGCACCCAGGATGCGGAAAAGGTCTCAAGGGCTGCTTTGGAGGAGGTAAGGTTGAAGACGAGCGGCAGCGAGCTCTTCAAGTTCGACGGGCGCAAGATCGTTACCGATAATCTTGCCCATTCCATAGAGGCCAACCTCATCTCGGCAAAGCAGATACAGACCACCTACGACGAATTGCTCAGCCGGCTGCTCGAGAATCTCCCCCATCACAAGGCAAAGAACTTCAGGGCAATGATCAAGGTGAAGAGCCAGGAGTTCGCAGTTGACAGGGCGACAATGCTGACGAAGCACACGGACCGACTTGAGAACGTGCTCGAGACCTCCAGCCAGATGCTGGCGGCCTTGTCAGCGCAGCTGAACTCGCTTCAGCTGGAGCTCAGGGAGGAACTTGACGACATCAAGAACAACATGATATTGACCAAGGCCGAGGCCTCTGATATCGACCTCATCAAAATCAAGATGAACGAGAGGGACGAGAGGGAGGCAAAGCTCATGAAAGACCTCTCATTGTTGAGGGCCGAGGTGGAGATGGGAAAGAAGCTGGCAAAGAAGGATGAGAAACCGAAGATGGAATTGGGGGCGGAAGTGAAACCAACCGAGGATAAGCCCGCCAAGAAGGAGGAAGAGGTTAAGGAGGAGCCGCCGAAGGATGAGGCCGAAACATCCACGCTTGAGGCCGATGTCTTAAAGGCCATCTCCGACGGAGCTGGTTCAAAGACGGCCATCAAGAAGAGCACCGGTCTGAAGGAGAAGGAGATTCTTGAGGCTGTTTCAAAACTCGTAAAGGACAAGAGAATCATCGAGAAGAAAGCTGGAAAGAGGATATCCTACATGACGCCGGATAAAGAACTTGAGGATAAGATCAAGAAGAAGGAGAAACCAAAGGAAGAGAAAAAACCTGAGGTCCCGGAAGTTATTGAAGGTGAGGATATCATTGTTGTGCCGGAGGGACCTCCGGAGGAAGAGCCCAAAACAAAGAAAGGGCCCAAAAAGAAGGCCGGGGACAAAATGGCAATGGAAGAGCCTGAGAAGAAGCCCAAGAAGGCTCCGAAGAAAGAGCCTGAAAAGAAAGAAGAGAAGACGCCGCCCAAGAAGGCTCCGAAGAAAGAACCTAAAAAGAAGGAAGAGAAGAAACCTGAAAAGAAAGCTGAAGATGAGAAGAAGGCACCTTCTGAGAAGGCGAAGGAAAAGATTGAAGAGAAAGCGCCCAAAAAGGAGGCTGAAGAAGAACCTAAACCCGAGAAAGAGAAGCCAGAGCCTGAAAAGCCGGTCGAGGAAATGGAGCCCGAGGTGTCAAAGGAGCCAGAAGAGCCCGTGGAACCGAAGGAACCAGATCCGGAAAAGGCCCCTGATAAGAAACCAAAGAAGGAGCCCGAAAAGGAACCTGAAGAGCCCGAGATATCCATACCGACTGAGTCCAAGGGTCTCGACGAATTAAGCGAGGAAGAGAGAATGGTCCTGGAGGCCATCACGGAGGATGGTCTTACCAGGTCGGGGATCCAATCCAAGGTCGGCAAGGACCTGAACTACACCACCGTGCTCAGGGCGCTGCGGGTGCTCATCGATTCGGGCTACGTGGGTATCGTTACGAAGGGCAGGCTCACCCTTTATCAGAAAATCAGTGTCAAAGAAATGGATAAACCTGAAAAGGAGAAGAACAAAAAGGAGGTGAAATGAAATGCTCGATGTAGCATTGGTCTCGCTTATCCAAGACATGAGCGAGAAGGCTGGTGTCGAGGGCACCATCCAATACTGGGCTAGAGTGGGTGAAAGCCTGGCCAAGAGAATGGGCAAGGAAGCGTATATGGGTTGGCCGTCCTTCAACGTCGCGTTGAGGGAGGGTCGAACAGCGTTTTCCATAGAGGGAAGCGTCACTGCCTTGACCGACCTGGCCATAACAGACGTGGACGGCGACGTTGTCGGTTACATCTACGCGTTGGAGACCTGTGTCTTCAACCCGACTATCGTGCGGATACGATACAGCGTCGGCGAGTTGCCGAGGGCAGATAGTGCCGTCGCAGAGGAATACAACAACAGCGTCAGGGACACGGCGGTCTGCAACTTCTGCGTGATACACCAGAGGTTCAGGGAGGAGGTGGCAAAGAACATCTCCATCGCCGACCAGGCGTTGGACTGCGTGCAGCTGGCCAACAGGGGCTTCACAGGTGACACGAAGATCGCTGAGGATGCCCTTAAGAAGATAGGCATCAACCCCGAGTACGTCCGCAGTCTGTTGAGGAACTACGCATGTGTCTACGCCATCCTGATGAGGGGCGCAAGACTCAAGGGCGAGGAAGAGGAGGCAGAGTAGGAGGTGAGATGAATGGGAGAAAGGAGAAAAGGTTTGATAGCAGACAACCCGTTCGTTGACGTTGCCGCCTGCCTGTTCCTCGAGGACATCGCAGACAAGCAAGGAGCCAGCGGGATGAACAACTATCTTGTCAGCCTTGCGACGTCCCTCGCCAAGAGCATGCCCGAAGAGGAGTACGCCACATGGGACGACTTCCTCGACTCGTTGGTAAAGGGCGAGTCCATCATATCCGCGTTCGAGGATGTGATTACCGTCACGCCGCACTGCGCGGTCACGACCGAGTGCCCGTTCACAAAGGGCTGGCTCGAATACACCAAGAGGATCGGAACGTTCTCGAAGATACATACGGACGTGGCCGAGTATTATAACTCCGTATACAAGCCCGGCACGATCAACTCAATGTGTATCATCCACCAGACCTTCAGGAACGCGGCGGCCGAGAGGATCAAGATCGCAGGCAAGATCCTGAAGATATCCCAGGTCGCGGCTGTCTGGGAGGACGGGACCAGGAAGATAGCGCCGGACGAGTGGGTGCCCATATTGCTGGAGAAGGCTCAGATAACCGGGACAGACCTGAACATGATATTGAGGAACAACGCAGACGTCTGGGTGATGTACACAGAGTGATCCACCGAACAGAAGCGTGACGAACGCTATTCCAGGCATGCCCAGTCATATCAGTGGTAAACCTTATCATATGGTCTGGATATACCGTATCCGGCCCTTATCTCAGGATGGACCGAGTGTGTCAGCACCTGCATTCCGGACCTGAAAGAAGGGAGAGGTGAAGGCGTGATCGAGCTGGCAAGGAGCGGTGACCTCATATTCTACAAGTTTGAGGAACCTTCTGAGATAAACAAGTTCCATATACTCGGTTCCGAAGACGGGAGGTTCTCCGGTGGGGGTTTCGAGTTCTTCCGAGGTCTGGGCATCATCGGATACGACAAGACCTTCAAGATATGGCTCAGGAAGTTCCCGAGACCCATCTTCATCGTGGCTGCCAAGGGCAATCACATTTACTCTTGGGTGTTCATCGAGGAATGGTTAGAGGAAGCTTCGGTCGACGGGATGGCCGTTTGGGTTCTCAGGGCGATAGAGACGCTTCCGTCGGAACGGAGGAAGAAGATAGGGTTCAGGCTCGTTGTCCTAGGGGCAAAGCAGAGCACCGGTTACCTTATCACCAAACCGTTGACGCCGGAGGCCGAGAGGTTCTTCAGGATGTGCGGGTTCATGTCCCCGAAAGAGTTCAAGAAACCGCCCATCGACTTCACGCGGCATCCTGGCCACTTGATACTTCCGCCGTACAAAAAGGAGCAGCTGATCGAGCAGGTTGATGATTATTTTAAATAAGAAAAGACCAGTGGCGCGTGGCCACTGGTGTGGGGACTCAAAAGAGGGAGAGTATCTCATTGCCGAACTGCTCGGCCTTGGTCTCTCCGATGCCGTAGATGGACTGCAGGTCCTCTACCGATGCTGGGTCCTTGCTTGCTAGTTCCCTCAGTGTCCGGTTCTGAAGCACGAAATACTTGGGCTTGCCCATCTCCTCCGACTTCTTGTCCCTCCACTCCTGCAGCAGGCCCTTGCGCCTCTCGACCTCCTCGATCTCCAGGTTGGACTCGACCTCCACTGGGAGGTCGTCACCGCCGGCCAGGACGTCCAGGCCCTTGCTCGTGATGACGAGCACCGGGAACTCGGATTCCTCCGCGTAGGCGATGTAGTTCTCCTCGATGAGCCAGTCTATGAGCGCGAGCACCTCCTTCATGGATGCGCCCTTGGCTACGCCGTACTGGCCCAGCTTGCCGATGTTTATGGTCAAGACCTTCTTCGACACGGAGCCCGTTAACACGCGGGCTATTGTGGTGCGACCGTAGGTCCCGCCCATGTCGAACACGCATTTCAACACAGAGAGCGCTAGGCTTGAGGTCTCGGTCTCGGCGGGAACGCCCTGCAGGGCGATGACCTCCGTGAAGGCCATTGTCAGCTGCTGTCCGTTCTCGGTAGTGGCGAACACCTCGATGTCCGCGTCCACGACGTTGCGGGCGAGGCTGATCTCCGCCCCGCTGTCTATGTAGCATATCGGGCGGACGCCAGCGCACAGGTTGTGCACGACAACCGCGCCGTCGGGCCTGGCGGTCATCAGGACCTTTCCGTCGAATTCCTTCGTAACGGCCTCGTTGACGTACGTGCCCCGGCACTGGCCGACCACGATGATGGTCTGGAGGTTGGTCATTTCGTTCGTTTGGCTTTGCATATCGTTTGTTTCGTTTTGGTTCATTTTTTCAACCATCCTGCCTTCTTCGGAAGGCAACGGCTTCGGGCATTCGGGTGTATGCCCCGAATGCCTCACTACGAAGCAATTGTAACAATGTTAGGTTAGTATTTATTAACCATATAGTACTCTTAACGTACAAGTAACAAAGTTATATATGCGAAGCCTTTCAGCGACCAATGGCGCGCACCAACGTAACACAGGAGACACGGGACCGAGGCTCCTCCAAGGCACGCATCAACATGACGCACGGGGCCGGGGGCGAGGCCATGCAGAAATTGCTGGCCGAGGTCATCCTATCCCGGCTTGAAGACAACAGGCCAGAGATTGGCCTTAAAGAGCTGGACGACTCCGGCGTCATGGACGACATCGTTCTCACCATGGACGGTCATACGGTGAACCCGCTGTTCTATCCTGGCGGAGACATAGGGAAGCTGGCCGTCTGTGGCACGATAAACGACATCTGCGCGATGGGCGCGGAGCCGGTCGCCCTCGCCCTCGGCCTTATCATGGAGGACGGCCTAGAGATGGACGATATCTCAAGAATCATGGAGAGCATCGGCCTGACCTGTAAGGAATCGGGTGTACCCGTCATCACCGGAGATACGAAGGTTGTAGAGAAAGGCGCAATCGACAAGTTAATGGTAACAACCTCAGGCATAGGAAGGATGGGCGGGTGCCTGAAGAAAAACAACTCAGTTTTGCAGGAAAGAACAAGCCGCCAGCAGAAGTGGCTCCAGGACTGCAATCTCAAAGTCGGGGACGACGTCATCGTCACCGGCAGCCTCGGCGACCACGGCATCTCACTCATGAGCTTCAGGGAAGGTTATGGGTTCGAAACGACCCTGCAAAGTGACAACGCGCCGCTGAACAAGCTGATGGCCGAAGCCCTGAGCATCGGCGGCATCGTCTCGGCAAAGGATCCCACCAGGGGAGGTCTGGCCAACTCGCTGAACGAGTGGTCGTCCAAGTCCGGCGTGGGCATCCTCGTGAAGGAGGACGAATTGCCCATCAACCAGCAGGTGAGGAGCGCGTCAGAGCTCCTCGGAATCGACCCGCTCGAGGTGGGCAACGAGGGCAAGATGGTCATCGGCGTCATTCCTGAGATGACGGAGGAGGTCCTCGCAATAATTCGGCAGAACGAACACGGAAGGGACGCCAGGGTCATCGGCAAGGCCACTGATGAGGTGAAGCGCGTCGTGCTGGAGACCGTTGTCGGGGGCAAGAGGATCATCGAGGCACCGGTCGGGGACCCGGTGCCGAGGATTTGTTAGGTTTTATTGACGCTGATATTTGAATGCAATAGTGCACCCGCCCTCGTGGCTAACCATGCAGGGGCCTACCGGGCTCGAGGGGGTGCAGGCCTTGGCGAATAGTGGACAATCCGTCGGCTCCAGTTCTCCCCGGAGCACGTCGCCGCACTTGCATCCGGGCGGCTCCTCGAACTCCTTCTGCCAGACCGGTTCCAGTATGTCCCTGTATCGTAGACGGGCGTCCAATTGCTCGTATTCATTTCTGATTTTGAGGCCGGTGCCAGGCAGCACCGGGAAGCCGCGCCATTTCACGTCGCAGGGTTCGAAGACCCTCCTCATCGCTTCCTGGGCTTTCAGGTTGCCCTCGTATGTGACGGCACGCTCGTACGCGTTGTCCACCTTGGCCTCGCCGTTCTTTATCTGGTGGGCCACCATGTAGATGCCCATGAGGAAGTCGAGGGGCTCGAATCCGGCCACAACCTGCGGGATACCGTGATCCTTGGACAAGAATTCGTACATCTTCCAGCCTGTGATGACGCTCACATGCCCGGGCTCGATGAGGCCGTTCAGCTCGACCTTCCCTGACTCGACAAGGATGCGGAGTGCGTTGGGAATCGTGCGGTGACAGCTGAGCACCGAGAAATTCCCTGGGGGTTGTGCCAGCAGGACAGCGGCAGTGCTGGGGGCCGTGGTCTCGAAGCCCACTGCGATGAACACAACCTCTTTATCGGTTTGGTCGGCCAGTTCCACGGCATCGGCAATGCTGTAAACGAGCCGGACGTCAGCGCCCTCGGACTTCGCCGTGAGGAGCGAGCCGGTCTCGCTGGGCACCTTGAGGAGGTCACCGAATATTGCCACCGTCTTACCTGCCCTGGCAAGTGCGAGAGCCTCTTCTATCTCCTTGGGGGTGGTAACGCAGACCGGGCAGCCCGGTCCCTGGCGCACGTTGACCCCGACGTCTTCTAGCATCTCCTGGAGACCATAGCGGACGAGTGTGTCCTGGTGGGTGCCGCACACGTGCATGAGCTTGATGTTCAGGTCCATGGAACGCAGTTTGTCAATGATCTTGGCGGCCATCTCCCTGTCGCGAAACTCGAACATCACTCATCCTCCAGGTCCAGGACCAGGTTCCTGACGACGCATTCCTTTCCGTGAAGCACGTCTATCGGGCCGTTGCATTCGGGGCATGAGAACTGCGGTATAGCGATGTGGTACTCTTCGGTCTCCCCAGCCTTCATGGCGCCCTCGTAATCGCATCTCCGGCATTTCACCTTTGCCTGGATCGGTATAATGGTCAGGGCGTCGTCCTTGATGTCCGGCTCGTTTTCCACGAGGGCTCTGAAGCCGAATCGGAGCGCATCGTGCGAGAGGAAGCTTAGCTCGCCCACTTCGAGGACTATCTCCTTGACGAAGTTGAGGTTGTCGTGCTTGCCCATCTCACCTTTCACAAGTTCGACTATCGATGAGATCACAGAGAATTCGTGCACTATGCGTCCTCCATCTCAAGCATCTCCTCCCACACCGCGAGCGTTTGCTTGGCATCGGCCTCGCTCATCACCTTGATGGCAAAGCCAGCGTGGACGAGAACGTAATCGCCGAGATTCACGTCAACCATTGAGACGTTCGCCTTGTTGACGACCCCTTCCCCGTACTCCACGTTGGCGACGTCGCCATTGATCTCGATGATCTTACCGGGTATTGCCAGACAGATTTAACCGCCCCCTACCAGTTGCCCGAAACTTATTCCTCCGTCACCGTTGGGCACGCGCCTGTGGGTTATGAGCTTTGCCCCTCTTTCCTTCAATTTCCTCTCCAATATGCTGGTTATCACCAGGTTGTAGGACACGCCGCCGGTGAACCCGAGTGCTTGGCTCGGTTCAGCCGCTTCGACCAGTCCTTCGAACAATGCCTCGACAAAGCTTCTGGAGAGGTCGCAGGCTCTCTGGTTATCAGGTTTCTCACCAGGTGCGGTGTGTTCATACAGCTGGCCGAACAGCGCTGGTGTGTCCACAACACCCCCGTCGACTTCGGCATTGAACCTGTATTCATTGCGGCCTCTTCGGAGGAATGACTCGAGCTTCATTGCCGGTTCGCCGTCGTATGTCATGCTCTCGCAGACTCCGAGCCAGCAGGCCAGGGCATCGAGCACCCGGCCGCAGCTGCTCGTGTGCACGCTCTTTTCCATCATCAAGGCCAGCACTTGCTCCTCCTGGCCCGTGAAGTACGGTTGGTCTACATCAAGCTGCTGGGTAACGGCGAATACGAGGCGTCTGGGGTCCTCAACAGCCTTGTCACCCCCCAGTAACGGGAAGTATTTAAGGTGGCCCAGGCGCCGCCACTGGTCCCTGTTCACCTCTATGGCCTCGCCGCCCCATATCATACCGTCCGTTCCGTAGCCGGTGCCGTCGCAGGACAGGACCTTGAGGTCGTCCATTCCGTGCTCGCCGGCCAACGAGAAGGCGTGGGCCGCGTGATGCTGGACCTCTGCCATGGGAATGCCCATCTCCTCGGCCATCCGCTTGCCCAGGCTGCGGCTCGAATACCTTGGATGCATGTCCACGAGCACCGCGTCGGGTTTGGTGATACCGTAGAGCTTCATCAGGTGCCTTACAGAGCCTTCAAGGAACTCGGTGGTCTCATAGATGTTGACGTCCCCGATGTGCTGGGTGGCAATGGCCTTGCCGGCGATGGATATGGCGCCGGCATTGTTCATGTCCGCGCCCAGGGCGATGAGCGTCCTGTCGTGGGGAACTGGCAGAGGATCAGGAACGTATCCGCGGGATTTGCGTATGAAGAATTGGGAGCCGTTGTGCGGGATGACCACAGAATCGTCGGTGCGGTTGATTATCTCACGGTTGTGGACAAGATAGCAGTCCACGCTGAGGTCCAGGGCGCCCTCGTCGGTGATGACCATGGGCTCTCCCGGGACGTTGCCGGACGTCATTATCAGGGCGTCGTGGTCCAGCTCCCCAAAGAGCATGTGCTGCAGAGCGTTGTAGGGCAGGTAAAGACCGACCTTGTCGAGCCCCGGGGCGACCGCGTCCTGCCAATCATCCCCGGACTTGTCCAGTAACACGATCGGCCTGGCAGGAGAGGTCAAAAGTCTCTCCTCCTCGAATGAGACCTTTGCGTATTTCCTTGCCGCCTCCACGTCTGATACAATAACTGCCAGGGGTTTCTGCGGGCGGCCATACCGCTTTCTCAATTCGTCCGAGTATGAGGGTAATGAAACGATGTGAATCCCGCCCCAACTCTTTATTGCACCTATCGAGCCGCGCTCTATCATTGCGGCGAAGTCCTTGATTGGTGTATTGGTCTCAGAACCATGTAGAGAATAGTTGGGTCCGCATTTGGGGCAAGAAACGGTCTGTGCATGGAAGCGGCGGTCCATCGGTTCCGTGTACTCGGAATCGCACCCCGCGCACAGCTGGAAGGGCTCCATGGACGTCTTCGCCCTGTCGTAGGGCACGTCGGAGATGACGGAAAACCTGGCTCCGCAATTGGTGCAGTTGATGAAGGGGAATGAATAACGCCGGTCGCCGGGAACGACCAGTTCTTTCAGGCAATCGTCGCAGATGGCCGCGTCCGGCGGTATGGGGGAGAGACGCTGGCCGGCACCGCTTTGGATGATCCGGAAGTCATCGGCATCGGTATCTTCCGAAAAGACGTCAAAGCCGTCTATCCTGGCAAGCGGGGGCAAGGCCTTGGTCAGGGCCTCCATGAATTCTTTGTCGTGACCGTCAAGGCATATCTCCACATCGGAACCCGTGTTCTTGACATGGCCCTTCAGGCCCATATTCCTGGCGACCCTGTAAACGGTCGGGCGGAAGCCCACTCCCTGTACGACCCCCCTGATTACTATCCTGACCATGTACGACCTCAGATCAAACCTAACTTCTGCAACAGGACGTCCAGGCCCTCGCCCGTCCTCGCGTCGGTGAAGACCACGGGAACGTGCGGATTTATCTCGCCCGCATCCCTCTCCAAAACGGCCGGGTCAACGCCCATGGCCTCTGCCAACGATATCTTGTTGACCACGATGATGTCTGACGTCCCCATCAATATCGGATGTTTCCTGACCATGTCGTCGCCCTCCGTGACCGAGACCACCGTGATACGCATGTCGCTGCCCAGCGGGAAATCGGCAGGGCAAACGAGGTTGCCCACGTTCTCTATGAAGAGCACATCGAGACCGGCCAGGTCGAGCTTTTCGAGCGCGTGGTCGACAAGGTGAGCGTCCAGATGGCACTCCTTGCCGGTGTTCACGTTGATGACCGGGATGCCGTGCCCGCTGAACCTCCGATAATCGTCGTCGCCGGCCACGTCGCCGGCAATAACACCGCATTTCACACCCTTCTCCTTCAGGATGTCAATGAGGCCTTCGATAATGAGGGTCTTGCCCGAACCGATGGCTCCCTGGATGTCAAAGCATTTGACGCCGTGCGAGCGCAGGTGCTTGTGATTGTCCTCTGCCAGCTTCCTGTTCGCTGCGAGTATGTCAGTGCCCAGCTCAACGTCCTGCACAAGATGCATGCTATCGAAAATGCAACCCCTGGCACGTATTTAACGTTTTACCCGTGCTCCAGTCCTTCGAACAACGAGACTAGCTCAGCCGCTGCCTTCCTCACAGGAGGCGAAAGGCCGTCGCCCGGCTCCGTTGATACGGGCCTGATTCCGATCACGAGAACCTTGCAGGAGCACCTGTCAATCAGCCTCTGGACGACGTGTCTGAGGGGCAGGTAATGGGTGTGGAAGCACACCTCGTCTATCGCCTCAAGTGGCACCGCGTCAATGGAACCCGCCTCACCCTCGATCATGGCCGCGTCCACTATGACAACGTGACTCGGTTGGATGGACGATATCTTCCCTGTGAAATTCTCCGGTTGGGTGCCCGCATTGAACACCGTGAACTTGGAGGAATCGGCCAGTGCGTCGGCGATGTGTGGGCCGACGCCGTCGTCACCGTTGAGCTCGTTGCCTATGCCTATCAGAACTGGATTGCTCATCCGGGCGGTTTCTTTACCAAGAAGTTCCGCAATCCCGCCGATGCTCACTCTACGATCACTTCTCCGCGGTTGAGATGGGCGAGTTCGTACTCTTCGGTCATCTCTATCGCGTCCTTGGGGCAGGACTCCTCGCACTGCCCGCAGAACGTGCACTTGTCCATGTCAAAGATAGGCCGTTTCTTGTCGTCCTTCTCTATCATGATGCAGGCCGCGCTTACGCAATCCTTCGCGCACATGCCGCAGCCGATGCACTTGTCCAAATGGAACTTGATCTTGCCCCGGAACCCTGGCGGCACCTCAAGCTTCTCGAAGGGGTACAGTACTGTAACTGGCTTCTTGCTAATCCGTCCAAGCAGAGTCGGTATCATCACACCTGTCGTCTTCATGTTATCACCTACCTATGCGGCTCCCCCTCATACCATTCGATCGAATATTTGCGGAGCTCTTCCTTCTCCCAGACCTTTGACGTCTCCCTATCTTTGTCGATTATGAGAACTCGGTCCATGCAGCCCATGCACGGGTCGATGCCTGCAACGACTAACGGAATATCGGCGATGTTGGCGCCCTTGAGCGTGTGCTGCACGTTCAGGATGTTGGCCAGTGTCGGCGCCCTGACCTTAAGGCGTTCGGGTTTGTCGGTCCCGTTCGCACGAAGGTGGTGTATGTCCTCGCCCCTTGGGGCCTCTGTGTGGCTGGTCGCCTCCCCGGGACCGACCTTCTTCGGCACCTTGACCCGTATTTCTCCTGCTGGTAGATTTTGCATCATGTACTTGCACATTTTGATGGACTCTACGGTCTCAAGGGCGCGCACGACCACCTGGGCATGAACATCCAGCGTGTCACTTGTGATGACCTCGAAGGGCAGTTCTCCGTAGGCTGCGTAGGGATCGTCCTTCCTGACGTCTACCTTCACGTTGGAGGCCCTGAGCCTTGGACCGACCGCGCACAGTCGCTTTGCATCCTCGGTCGTCAGTATGCCTACGCCCTGGGTCCTCTTGAGGATGGTCTTCTCGTTCAGTGCAACCTTTACGTAGTAGTCCATCCTCTCCAACAATGCGTCCATGCCCCTGATGATCATTTGTTTCTGGGCGTCCGTGATGTCCCTCCGGACACCGCCAACACAGTTGTAGGCGTAATTCACTCGGTTGCCAGTCAAATGCTCGAGTATGTCCTGTACAATCTCCCTGTCGTCCCACGAGTACATGAACAGAGTGTCAAAGCCCATCTCGTGGCCGGCCACTCCGAGCCATAACAGGTGGCTGTGTATCCTTTCCAGCTCGTTTACGAGGGTTCGCAGATACAGTCCGCGCGGCGGCGGGTCCGTGCCCAGCACGTATTCCGTGACCTGGCAGAAATTCGTAGTGTGGGTGAACGAACATATCCCGCAGATCCTCTCGGTGAGATACTGGTTCTGGACGTACGTCTTGGTCTCGGCGAGCTTCTCGATGCCGCGGTGGATGTGGCCTATCTTGATGTCGGCGTCAACGACCGTCTCGCCCTCGACCGTGATCATGAAACGCTCCGGTTCCTTCAGGGCCGGGTGCTGCGGCCCAATGGGTATCCTGACCTCGGCCATCAGGCATCACCCCCTTCGGTCGCTGGTGGTTCCGGTCGTCTTGGGTCGACCCAATCTTTCCTCAACGGAAAGCCTTTGTTGCCCCAGTTCTCGGGCAGGAGTAGCAATCGCATGTCCGGATGACCCTTGACCTTGACGCCCATCAACTCGCTTATCTCGCGCTCGTACAACACTGCCCCGGGTAAGATGGGTGTAATGGTGTTGACCGTGGGATCTGATTTTGGAAGCTTGACCCTGATGCTCATGAACGTCGTGTCGATGAAAACGTGATAGAGGAGTTCCAGTTCGTCACCGTTGTCAAAGGAGGTTATCGTAGAGATATGATAGGCCCCATACTGTTCCTTCAGATGTTTTACCACGCCCAACAGGTTCTCCCGTTTTGTGTTTATGTACACACGCCTTTCCTTGGGGCTTTCCACGCTGTCCACCATTGCACCAAGGCTGCCTGTCAGTTTCTGAACCATCTCCTGTGTTGTCATTTCATCCCTCCTTCAAGGCGGTGAGTAGTTTCACCACGCCATCGAGTATCGCCTCGGGCTTCGGCGGGCAGCCGGGAATGTACGCGTTCACGGGAATGACCTTGTCAATACCGCCTTCTACATTGTAACACCCGTCAAAAACTGCTCCGGAGATTCCGCACTCGCCGCAAACCACTACAAACTTCGGTTCGGGCATTTGCTCGTATATCCTTATCAATCGATCTTTCATCTGCGCGGTCACGGGTCCTGTGCACACTAGGACGTCAGCGTGTCTAGGTGTGCCCTGCAATAGGACCCCGAAACGTTCGGCGTCAAGCCTTGGCATCAGCGCTGCCAGTATCTCAATATCGCATCCGTTACAACTCCCGCTGTTAAAATGCAGAACCCAAGGAGATTTAACACGGGACCATTTAACTAGGTTGTCGAGCATCGATCGCACCTCCGGGTAAACCCGCCGAGTAAATGGATAGTTGTTAATTAATATTTGTCCCCTATTTGCATGATAACATTGCGATAATCAGAAATACAAAGGTTTTTTACTGCGGTTATCATTAATGCATTGTATGGGAATGGGTGTCGGTTATTTTGTTAGGGCGTTGCCGCTTCAGACCGATGAGGGTTCAGACACGATATGCATCTACCTGATTATATTGGGTGCTATACTCATCGGCCTTTATCTCGGCCTGTACCTGTATAACAAGATGCTTGTCGGGAAGAGGAGGAAGCAGCATCCGTGCAGGTTCTGCGGACACATGGTCGACGCGGTGTCGGACTGCTGCAGCGCGCCCGTGGTTGAGAGGTTCATGACCGGTAAGTGCACTAAATGCGGAAAGGAATGCAAGATCACGTGTGCAAGGTGCAAGAGACAGCTGACCTGATCATTTGAATATCTCGCCCGTCTCCCTGCACCAGAGGACAATGTCCAGGTGGGCCATGGGTATACCGATTGAACGGGAGAACGCATCCATTTTCCTTTCTATTTCAAGGTATATCGATCTTGATAACGAGCTCGGGACCCCGTTAATCACGCCCAATTCCTTTAGGTTTCTGAGGATGTGCCTGTCCAGTATTGCCAGGTCCTCGCCCTTGCCTATGTTCCTGAGGAAATGGCTCGCCTCCTTGAGACCGAGCCCGGTCACGTTCTTGACAAGCCATTCCCTTGCTTCAAAGGCATCGGGCAAATCCTGAATAACACCCTTTATCGGCGTTCTACCCCCCGGACCGAACCGCTCCCTCGCCTCTGTAATCCTCTTAGCCTTCGTGTGCTTGAATCTCACCGGGTCGATGGCCGAGGACAGCTCATCGGCGTCCGCGTGATATAACAGGTCCTGGCTTACCATGTGTTCCACCTTGTCCCAGCATAGTCTTGCCTTGGATTGGGGCGTCAGAAGGCAGAATGTCAATTCGGCAAAGATGGTCTCCTCGCTGCCGCTCTTCCAAATCTCTCTGAACTCGTTCAATCTGGCCGTGATCTGTCCATGTCTAGCCTTATGGATAGTCCTGACCTCTTGAATCGCCTTTTCGTCGTAAGGCATGACGGATTACCAGTTCTCTGCAAGTAGCTCGAAGTGGGCTTGCGGGTGGGCGCAGGCCGGACACATGCCCGGGGCCTCGGGACCCTCGTGAAGGTAACCACAGTTTATGCAGCGCCAGACCACCGTCTCCTGCTTCTTGAACACGGTGCCGTTCTCGATGTTCTTCATCAGGCCCAAGTAACGGGCCTCGTGCTGCTTCTCGGCCACGGCAATGGCCTTGAAGGCGGCCGCTATCTCCGGGAACCCTTCCTCCTCCGCCGTCTCGGCGAAGCTCGGGTACATCTCGGTGTGCTCGTAGTTCTCCCCCTCGGCGGCGTGTCTCAGGTTCACGGCGGTGGTGTCGATGATGCCCGCGGGGAAATCCGCATTGACGTTCGCGGTTCCCCCCTCCAGGAACTTGTACAGGCGTTTGGCATGCTCCTTCTCCTGGTTGGCCGTCTCCTCGAACACCTCGGATATCTGGCGATAGCCCTCCTTCTTTGCCTTGCTTGCGTAGAAGGTGTAGCGGTTCCTCGCCTGAGATTCGCCGGCGAACGCGGTCAAAAGGTTCTTCTCCGTTTGCGTTCCTTTAAGATTTGCCATTTTTTTTCCTCCTATAAGGTTATATCCTTTTGCCTCAGGTAATCGCCGAACTCCTTATCCACGCCTTTGATGTGATTGATCAGCCAATTGACCAAGAAGACGTTGACGGATTCGGCCAGGGCGCCCGTGGCACCCTCCTCCTCGAAGTCCTCGACCAACCTGTTAAGGGAGTCCTTGAACACGCCGTGCTGCTCCCTGTGGGCACCGAGACCGGGGTATGTCAATTCGGTCATGTGCTTCTCCTCGGTGGAAAAATGGAAGTCCGTATAATCTATCAGGAAGTCCAGGGTTTTCATGATTTGGGATGTTCCCTGGGTGACCTCTATAGCCTCGGAGAGTTCGCGCAGCCGCTGTATCAGCATCTTATGCTGTTCGTCAATCAACTCAACTCCCACGGATAGATTCGAATCCCATTCGATCGAAACCATAGATTGCCCCCCGTTGACCAATTACCTGAGTTTATGCCTACAGCTAGGTCTTTCGCATTATTTATTCATTTACCCGAACGACTATTCCATCTCTATGGCGCCCACCGGGCATGCGGATTCGCATGCACCGCACTCGATGCACTCGTCTGGGTTGACGACGTGGGCCTTGCCGTCCTTAATCTCGAAGACCTTAGGGTCAGCGGGACAAACATCGTAGCATTCCCCCGCCCCTTCGCATTTGGCTTGGTCGATTTTCGGTGGCATTATTTCACCTAACCCAGAGGTATATTTCAAACCTTTAATAGGTTTTCCCTTTTGACAAAATATATCTTCTCCATGTGGTGGGGGTGATAGCGCTTCTTCGCTTCCCTCAGACCTCTTATTCCGAGGTCTGACTCGCGGTTGATGTACCTGTAATCCGAGGATATGGTCTTCGCGGCCTCGTTGTTGATGGCCTGGTAGATGCCGTCGAAATCCGGCATGGCCTTCTCGATGTGAATGACCGCCGTCTCCGGATTCATCTCCTCGTAGACTGAAATCGCCTCTATCTCATGATTCATCCTGATAGCGATGCCGGATAGGCACAGCTCGAAGAAATTGTCCATTGAGTACATCACCGCGATCCTCTCGTTCTCAAGCATCTGGTTGGAGGCACAGTCCCTCCACAGACACCATTTCCTGATGAAGGTCATTACCTCGTCGAAGTTCGAGGCTGCAATTGGCTCGACCGTGTGCTCATATTTCCTGTTATACCTGTTCAGGCGGTTGCGTATCTTCAGATAATTCTTGCCCGCCAGCTCTGCCAGGTCCGATGCCAGGTATACGTAGTCATAATAATCCCTGTTCGGTTGAAATTTTAAATCCGGATGTATGCCCGATATCCATTCCTTTGTCGGTTCCTCAATGCCCACTATCGACCGGATTCTCCCGTTCGCCTTGGCAAGCTCGATTATGTCGTTCAATGAATCGGCGTTCGGCCGCCCGATCGGCGGTCTCAGCCTGACCTCGTCCTCGAACTCCGTGCTTATCAAAAGGTGGTCATCGCGGTCGATGAACTTCACGTCCACGTAATGGAGCCAGCTGACCAGTGTCGTGAACACGGTCTCGCTGTGGCGGGGCGGATTATTGGCATATATCCTTTCGAAGATCTCCTTGTGTTCCAGTTTCAGGGGTTCGAAGTCGTCCAGCGAGAGCATGTCATTCCTCCGGTTCGAAGACCATGGGCTCTCCTGGAAGCTCTTTGAAACCGAGGGGCGTGTAAAACTCCCTGGTCCCGGGTTCTGCCACCAGGCCAATCCAGCACAATCCCCTTCTCACGCAGTGGTCGACGAGCGCCCTGATGATGTCGTGGCCGATGCCCAAGCCGCGCCATTCCTGCAGCACGGCAACGTCCTGTATCCATGCGTCCGATGTACCGTCGGATATTACCCTGCCCATACCCACGGCCTTTCCTGCCGCGTTCACCGCGACCGCGAAGGCAAAGCTGCCCTCGATTATTGACTCGATGCTTTCCGGTGGATAATGTTCCTTCCACCAGCCGCCTGCCTCGTATAGTTCGATGATCTCTTCCTCAGGCCAGGCATCCACCAGTTGTATCTTCACGTCCTCTTGCACCGGAACACCCTATTTCATGACCTCGTAGAATTCCTCATACGGCATTTTGGACAGGTTCTCGGGCAACCGGTTGAACACTTCCTCGAACTCGGGTATCCTGTGTGAACGCTCGTGCACCTCTTTGGACTCCCAGAATGTTAAGAGGATGAACTTCACGGGTTGGAAATCAAGGTCGCTGGTGTCCCCGGGTATGCAGCTGCCCACCGCCGACACGCCCGATAACCTCAGGACCTTGGAGCCGAGGAAACCGTCGTAAGCCTCGGTGGCCCTGCACAACTGCATTGCCTTCTCAATGAACTCATTCTCCTGGTCCGGCTTGATCTCCACGTAATTGGCCGCGCAGACCATTGGCTTTGACGTCCATTCCATAACCTCCGCCTCTTCCGGGTTGATCAGCGTGAATGGTATTCCGAACGCCTCCAATTTCCGGCCTGCCAGCTCAGAGCGGTGGCCGGTGTTGCAGTAGATCGATACCTCCCTTTCCCTCAAGAGGTCCTGCCAATATTCCAGGTCATAATGCGGGATGTTGACGGAGCCTTTCACGTGGCCCATGACGAATTCCTCCCTGGACCTCACGTCCACAATCAGTTTTCCTGTCATGGGCTCACCTCACATGAACCGCTCGAAACGGTCCTTCTTTGCCTTGCATATCGGACAGACTGCAGGCGGTTCCTCCTTTGCCGCCAGGTATCCGCACACTCGGCATCTCCATACTGGATAGCTCAACTTCTCACTCCCTTGTACCTTTATCTCGGTCGATCTGAACTGCGGTCTTGTATCCCGGTCCGGCGACCGCCTTTCCGGGATTGGTTCGGGGGATTTCTCACCGTCAGCGATCTCCTGCGAAACGTATAAAGCGCAATAGCACGCACCAAAATCGTTCAGGTCCTGGTCCCGGTAATCGCAGGGGCATATTACATCGATGTCCTCGTCCTTATCCCCAGCCGCCAACCTGCAAGGGCAGGCCCAATATCCGTACCTCTCCTGATTGATGAGGAGGCTCCTCACCAGGTCCCTGGCGAATCCCACGTCAGGATTCAGGTTGTATCCAGACTTATCTGCCTCGTTCTTAAGCCTGTTATGGATTATGTCAACCTTTTCGTCGGTCATCTCGCTCAACCGATCGCCTCTTTGATCTGGTCCTCCTTGTAACCGACTATGCAATGCTCATCGTTGATGACGAGGGTGGGGAATGAGCATGCCGGGTTCCATCGCTTGACCTCGCCCATGATCGCCTCCTTCTCCTCCGAACCGGCTTGGTCGACAAAAATGTAGTCGTACGCAACCCCCAGGTCGTCCAACAGTTGCTTGGTCTTCTTACACCAGATGCAGGTGCTCAGTGCGAACAGCCTGAACTTGCCCTTGTCCTCGCCCTCTACATGCTCATATTTCATCATATCACCTTCTATCAATCTTGAACTCCTCAATGTTTATATGTGTTGATGTGAACGAATTCCTTAAAGGCCTTCCTTTCCGGCCTCTCTGTTTCCGCCTCAATCTGTTGCCCGGACATCAACGGATTAACCTCGTCCGACTTCCCGCCGACAATGACGAGCGTGATGACGTTCATCTCGTCCGGGATGTCAAGTATTTCCCGCGTCTTCCTCGGGCTGAAACCGGCGATGGGGTGCGCCACCAGGCCCAATTCGGTGGCCCTAAGGATGAGGAAGGCAGTGGCCATGCCCGTGTCGAAGAGGTAGTACTCCCTGTCCCTGATGACGTAGTCGTCGTCCTTCTTGCTGAACACGGCGATAATCATCGACGCGGCCTGTGCCCACTCGTTGCCCTTAGAGAGGGCGCCGTGCATCCTTTCCAGGATTTCAGCGTCGTGGACGAACACGTATTGCCAGGGCTGGTGGTTGAAACATGAGGCTGATAACTGTGCGTGTCTTGCTAGGTCGTGAATTAGGTTCTCGTTTATCTCGACCGGCTCCAAAGAGCGGTACGCCCTCCTCTTCTCTATGGCCTCTTTCACGTCCAAAGCGATGCCTCACAATGATCTTTGAAATATCCATGGACCTCCGCTTCTCAGGCTTTGGAGGTTTATGTCAAGAAGCTCAATATGCTCCTTCTCGAAATCTGCCAACCTGTGGAACAGCTGGCGTATGTTATCGTCGTCCGTTATCTTCAAGTTATTGGCGTAGAAGGCCATGGACCTCTTCTCTACCATTATGGCGTACTCAAGAGCCTTCTCGGGATCGCTGTCCCTGAAGACCCCGGGCAGCTCGTCCACGACGAACATCTCGCTCTTGCCCTCGATCGAAACATCTATCTGCTCTGTGTCGTCGAACTCATCCAGCCTGTCAAGCTGGCGGTCGTACTCCTCCTCCAGCCACCTGATGTGGTCGACCTCCATGTTCACCAGGTGGGATATCATCTTCTGACCGGCCCTGTTCCTGACGAAGGAGCGCATATTGTTGTAGAACTCGTATCCGAACTGCTCGATATCGATGGCCTGTTTGATTATGGCCAGTGAGGTGTCGATGCCCATTTATGCTCCCCCTAGGGGCCGACGTGCATCATCGGCCAGTAATCGTCGTAATCCTCGAACTTGAGGCTGTTCTCCTTCTCGACCTTGAGTATGTTGTAATGGCCTTCTTCCATCTGGGCAAAGTACTCGAGTGTGCGCTTCTGTTCTGGGTCTTGCAGGATTCTGGCGAAGGCGAGATAGAAGTCCTTGGCTGCGAGTTCAGCGTTCATTGCACTTTCCAGAACGTCGCTGATAGGCACCTGCTCGTCGGGTATGATGATATTGGGCAGGGGTACAGGACTTGCCCCCGGAAGAACGGGCTCCCTGCCTGGTATGTTCTCCCTGAAGGCTTCGATCAGGTACTCCCTGTGCCTTTCCTCTTCGGTGGCCAGGAAAGTCAGCCTGTCCTTCAGGTATGCGTTTCTCACCCTCCCCGCCAGTTTTGAATATACGTCCTTGCTCTCGACCTCGCTCATGATCGCGGCGAGGAAGATATCCTCCAGGCTGTACCCGCTCAGGTCCATTGTCATCTCCCCTTCAGTCGCCCGGAGCGGGGAACGTGAACAGCGGAGCACGGGCCCCCATTTCCTTGTCAAGCATGAAGAGGCCGCTGCCGCCCTTGACCAGCGCCAGCTGCTGTACGATCTCGTCAGCCGAGGCTTCCTCCTCAACCTGCTCCTCCACGAACCATTGCAGGAAGTTGTTCGTCGCGTGGTCCTTTTCCTTGATCGCCAGGTCCACGAGCTTGTTTATCATACCGGTGACCTTTGTTTCGTGCTTGTACGCGGCCTTGAAGATTGCCAATGGGTCCTTCCAGGACGTCTGAGGTTTTTCGATTGTATCGAGGGTCACGCTCCCGCCTCGCTCCAGTACGTAGTCGTATATCTTGATGGCGTGATAGAGTTCTTCCTGGGCCTGGATCTTCATCCAATGAGCGAAACCGGGCAGGCTCTTGCTGTCCAGGTCGGCAGACATTGAAAGATAAAGGTATGATGAATAAAGTTCCGCGTTCACCTGCAGGCTCAGCGCCTTCTCCACCTTCTTGTTCAACATGTCGACACCTCAGCTCTTCCACAGGCCGTGGATGTTGCAGTATTCCCTGGCCGATATCTTCTCGGCCGTGCACATGAACAAGGCCTCCGGGGGGTCTCCTGGCTTCAGGTATTTCCTGTAGCTCCTGTCCTCGGTCACCAGCTCGATCCACTCTATGTAGTGCTTCTCCTCCATGGGGTGGAGTGTCGAGCCGACGTAGATCTTGACCACGTCTCCGTCCCTCTCGATGACGGGCACGTGCTTCTCAACGGCCATTTCGGCGGTCTTTTCCTCCATCAGAACCATCGGCTCCCCGCAGCAGACCAGCTCTCCGGGCCCGCCGTGGATCATGTGCACGATGTTCCCGCACATCTCACACTTGTATATCTCGTTCAGTTCGGTAATATCCTCACCTCCTAATCCTCCAAGCTCAGGTGCTCGGAATCGTACCAGTATCCGGTCCTGCCCAGGAAGTCGAACTCCTCCTCCAGGATGTGATAGTGGTTCTTCTCCTGATGAATGATCTCCTTTATGACGTCCCGGGCACCCTCGTCCTCTGTCTTTTCCAGTATCATTGAATAATAGTCGATCGCCTGCTTTTCGCTGTCCATCGCCGCATTGAGGGCGTCGAGGTCGTTCGTGTCCGGGTTCGCGCCCTCCGTGACCCGCAGGTCCTTTGGGAACACGGGAAGGTTCGCATACTTCTTGCTGGAGTTGACGAGTTTCTCGTATTCTGCTTTGTCTATACAGTCCTCGAACAGCTTCTGAAAGGTATCGAGATGCATTTGCTCATCCTTTGCGAGGCTTTGGAAGATCCTGCTTCCGATCTCGTTCGAGGTCTGTGCGGCCGCCCTCATGTAGAACGCATAGCCGTCCTTTTCCATCTGGATGGCCTGCTGTATGGCCTCCTTCACACCTATATCTTCGTTCAAATAATCACCCGTTCTACTCACTTAACCCTCTTCATCGGATGACCGCAGCAGTAGGGCAGGGCGTTGGGCTCTGAATCGAACTCTATCACCGAGCAACTGCAGTCTGCTCCACAATCGCATTCATACTTCACCGGTTTCCCGGCTTCCTTACATCCGCATGTCTCACACATTTTTTTCACCTCCAATTATCCTAGTATTTTTCCTAACTCTTTACCTATTGATTTGACGTTCCCCAGCTCTTCAGTGTCGGGAACGAACTTCAGGTTCACATACTCGATCGGAACCTCCCAGCCCATGTCCTTCATGAACTTCTCGATCTCGCCGGCAGCCTGGCCACCCCATCCGAACGAGCCGAACGCGAACCCCAGGCGGTCCTTCGGCCTCAGGCCCTTCAAGTAAGTTAGAAAGCCTCCCATCGACGGAAGCATTCCGTTGTTGATGGTTGGCGAACCTATCAGAATCAGTTTTGATGTTATCAGGTCGGTCATGACATCCGAGATGTGGGTGTTCTTTAAGCTGCGGACGGTCACTGGAACGTCCGCCTCGCTCAGACCCTCTGCGAGGGCGTATGCGATTCTCTCGGTGGAGCCCCACATCGTGTCGTAGACTATGAGGGCCCTTGCCTCGGTTTCGTGGTTTGCCCATTTCACGTACTCGGCAAGTATGTCCGGTATGCGGGAGCGCCAGATGATGCCGTGGCTTGGTGCTATCATGTCGATGTCCAGACCGCCCAGCGCTTCCAGGGCCTTGCCGACCTGGGTGCCGTAGGGCATGACGATGTTCGCGTAATATGTGGCTGTCGCTTCCTTCAGGACACCCCATTCAATCTCGTCGTCGAACCTCTCCGCGCTTGCTATGTGCTGGCCGAAGGCATCGTTGGGCAGGAGGAGGTTCTCCTCGGGAATATAGGTGACCATTGAATCCGGCCAGTGTACCATTGGCACGTGAACGAAGACCAGTGTCCTCTTGCCGATGCTCAGCTCTTCACCGGACTGGGCGACGTGGAAGTTCCAATCCCTCTTGTAGTGCCTGCGAAGGCCCTTCTCGCCCTGGACCGAGGTAATGAGTGTGGCGTTCGGAGCCTCCTCCAATATCTTGGGCAACGAGCCCGAGTGGTCCATCTCGACATGGTTGGAGACCACGTAATCTATCTTTGAGGGGTCGATTATCTCCTTGATCCGGGCCAACATCTCGCCGTACAGGTAATGCTTGACGGTGTCGACCAAGACCACCTTCTCGTCGATTATCAGGTAGGCGTTGTACGTGGTCCCCCTGTGGGTCTTGTATCCGTGGAAATCCTGGATATGCCAGTCGATGCCGCCCACCCAATATATGCCCGGTTTTATCTCGATTTTATTCAATTTTTCACTCCATTTCGAATTGGTCCTTCGAAGCCCCGCAAAGGGGACATGTCCAGTCATCCGGCAGGTCGCTGAATTCAATACCCGGTTCAATGTCGTTGTCCGGGTCCCCCTTTTTCGGGTCATACAAATATCCGCAGACCGTGCACCTGTACTTGTCCATATCAACTACCTCCTTCCTTAGCTAAGCAATCCTTGCAAACACCCTTGAAATAACCGTGCACCTCATCGATCCTGTGTCCCCCCTGCAGCACTTCTTTGAGATACGGGCATTCTACCTCGATATCAATGATCTCCCCGCATTTCTTACAAAGGAAATGCTGATGAGGATTAATAATACTATCGAATCTCAGCTCGGACTCCGAAATTGTCAGGGCGTGAATCAAATTATGTGACCTCAACGTGTCCAAGGTGTTGTAGACCGTCGTCCTGGACAATGACGGATTCTTCTTTTTCAGGTCCCTGTAGATCATGTCCGCGTTCGGATGGTTCCTGTTCTTGTCCAGATATCTCAATATTTCCAACCTTTGCGGGGTTACCTTGATGCCGTTCTTCCTAAGAAAAAGGGCATAATCGTCCAAAGCCACCGTCATTGTATCATTTCCTAATTTGTAATTGTTTCAATTTAAGACAGAAACCTCCCTCATATTTAACTGATTTCCCTTAAACGTTAATCCGGTTTCAAATTCTCCTTTTTTTATATATGAGAAAACTATTTATACAAATATCTATTTTCAGTTAATAATCTATCTATCATCATAAAAATTGACGGATAGATATCTGGATGAGAGAAAACGGAGGAAATTGAATGACTGAAAATGAGAAAGTAAGCTTGGCAAATCCTGCCGCGCTGGGTCTCTTTGGTTTGAGCGTTATCGCATTGATGTTGGCGGCCGAGATGTTCGAATGGGCCGAACCTGATTCTTCGCTGATGATGCTGCAGCCGTGGGTCTTCTTCATCGGAGGACTGGCCCTGATCATTGCAGCCCTGTTCGAGTTCAAATTGGGAGACGTCTTTGCGGGCACGTTCTTCGGTGCCTTCGGCCTCTTCTGGTTCGCGATCGGCCAGCCGTGGTGGGAAGTTACAATCGGATGGGAACAACTCGGATTCATCATATTTGGATACTTCATATTCTTCGCAATCATGACCTTCGCGGCAGCTACGAAGGACCTGGTCAAAGTTCTGGTGCTTTTCTTCTCGATGCTGACGTTCGCCGGACTCGCCGTTTCAATCTTCTTAGACGCCGCACCCGAATTGACAGGCCTGGCAGCCATCCTATTGGCAGCAACTGGTTTCTACGCATCCGCAGCCGTTCTACTGAGGGCGATGGCCGGATTCGACGTGCTCCCGGTTGGCAAGCCTCTGCTGACATTCAAGAAAATCGAGCTGTAGAGATACAGCCTTTTTTTCTTTTATTTCCCTTATCGATTAGCGAGGCCAAGCGATGTCCAAGCAGATAGTCATCCATGACACGGTCCACGGCACGATTGTTCTGGACCCCTGCGCCGGGAAGTTGCTGAACACCCCTGAGGTCCAGCGACTCGCTGGCATCAAGCAGCTGGGGCTCTCTTTCCTCGTATTTCCCGGGGCCAATCATACGCGGCTGGAGCACTCTGTTGGCACATATCATGTGGCCCGAAGGCTGTCCAATGTGCTTGGTCTGGAAAAGGCCGAGGCTGACATCGTTAGTTATGCAGCACTCCTGCACGACATCGGTCATGGCCCTTACTCGCATACACTGGAGGTTGTATTGCACGACATGCTCGGCATCGACCACATGGAATTGACAAAGGACGTGATCCTTGGTAAGAACAGGATGGTGCCGGACGAGTTCCTTGAGATCCCCGATTCCGATGTCATGATATCTGACATCCTGAAGGAACATTCTATAGACGAGAAGCTGGTGGGAGAGCTCGTACACGGTAATTCGGTGCCCTCGGATGAACAGGCGGTCCTCACCCACAACGGCCAGCAGTTCTTCAACGAGAAGGTGTATCTGGGCCAGCTCATACACGGTCCCATCGATTGCGACCAGATCGATTACCTGTTGAGGGATTCGCATTACACTGGTGTCGCGCACGGGACGGTAGACCTTGCACGATTGCTACACACGCTGACCATCCACAATCACGACCTGGTTGTCAAGGAAAAGGGCCTCAGCGCCGTGGAGGGGATGCTGGTCGCCCGCAGTCTCATGTATTCGTCCGTGTACTTTCACAAGACCGCGCGGATGGCCGAGCTCCTGCTCTCCAAGGCTGTGAAGATGGCCCTCGACAGGGCCAAGACTATGGACGTGCAGATGATGAACGACGCGGAGCTTGTCGGATGGCTGGATAGCCTCGGAGGCTTCCAGCGCGAGGTGGTCCTTCGATTGAAGTTCAGGAAGCTCTACAAGGTGGCCTTCGGAAGGAGGGTCGGAGACCTCAGTGAGGAGGAGCAGGCCCGGCTTATAGATATTACCGAGAATAACTCCTGGGTATCAATTGAGAACTCGATTTGTCAACGGCTGGGCCTTAAAGACGGGAGCGTGTTGATCGACATCCCCGAGCCGGACCTGCTGCTGGCCGAACCGAGGATATCCAGGACAGATATCAAGGTGCTTTCCGACGGCAAGGTCAAGAGCCTGACAAAGATGACGCCGTTCTCAAAGGCCATCCAGCAGAAGAAGATATCCAGATGGGCATTGATGGTGTCGTGCGATAAGACGAACAGGGAGGCGGTAGGCAAGGCCGCCGAGAAGCTCATTTTCAGTTGAGTCTCTACCGTTATTATTCAACCGGAAGTCCGCAA
Organism: Candidatus Proteinoplasmatales archaeon SG8-5; assembly: GCA_001595885.1. Lineage (GTDB taxonomy): Archaea > Thermoplasmatota > Thermoplasmata > SG8-5 > SG8-5 > SG8-5. Next base: position 37,522 of record LSSH01000085.1, read on the forward strand.
TATTAATTAGGCCACGAACAATGCGGAGCGGTAAGAATCCGGTGATGAAATGACAGGTGAGCAGGACTTCGACTACGACGAGGTGTACGGGAACTGGAAATGGGAGATACCCGTATACTTCAACATGGGCGCCGACTGCGTTGACAAGCACGTCAAGGAGGGGCGGGGGGATAGGACCGCCCTAATCTGGGAGAACGATAAGGGGGAGACGGCGACGTTCACGTATGCCGAGATGAAGGCCTTGACGAACAAGTTCGGCAACGTCCTGAAAGGCCTGGGTCTGGGCAAGGGCGACCGCTACCTCATTCGCCTCCCGAACCTGCCGCAGTTCCAGATTGCTTTCCTGGGTGGTTTGAAGATCGGTGCCGTTCCGATCCCCTCTTCCTGCATGTTCAAGCCCCACGAGGTGGAGTACAGGCTCGTAGACTCAGATGCGAAGATGGCCATCTCTGTCCCAGGATATGTAGGCGCGATCGACGAGGTCATGGGCAACTGTCCCGGTCTGAAGGACGTCGTTGTGGTCGGAGAGGCTGGTGAGGCGCATTTGTCACTCGATGACCTAATGGCAAATGCCTCGGAAGAGCTCGAGGTTGAAAGGACGAGGGCGGACGACATCGCTTTCTTCTGTTACACATCCGGGACCACCGGTTCCCCCAAGGGAGCTGTTCACCTTCATCACTGGACCATTGGGAACGACCCAAGCATGTTATTCTGGAACCACGGCAGGGCGGGCGACATCCTTGCCCATACGGGTGACCTCAACTGGATATTCCCGCTCGGGAACGGTTTCCTTTATGCGTGGCGAAACGGCATGACCACGTTCATCTACGACGGCAGGTTCGACCCGGTGAAGTGGTTCGAGCTCATCGAGCGGCACAGGATCACGAACCTCGCCTCGGTTCCCACATGCTACAGGATGTTCCTGCAGGTCGAGGGTTTCGAGAGGAAATGGGATCTCTCGAGCCTGAGGCACTGCATCTCAGCAGGAGAACCGCTCAATCCCGAGGTCGTGGTCGAATGGAAGAAGCTGTTGGGGCTTGAGATACTGGACGGAATAGGCATGACCGAGTGCATGGTCTACCTGTCAAACCTGAAGGGTATGGCGGTCAAGGCCGGCTCCTGCGGGAAGCCGCAACCGGGGCACATATGCACCATTGTTGACGAGAACGGCAACGAGCTGGGCGTGCGGGAGGAAGGCACGCTCGCCATCAAGCTCGGTGACCCCGGCCTGTTCAGGGAATACTGGAACAAGCCGGACAGGACCGCGGAGGTCTTCAAGAATGGGTGGTTCCTCACCGGCGACACCCTATACATCGACGAGGACGGCTATTACTGGTTCGCTGGGCGAGGGGACGACCTCATCATGACGGCGGGTTACCGTGTCTCGCCCTTCGATGTCGAATCCGCCGTCAACACCCACCCGGCGGTCCTGGAATCGGCAGCCGTCGCGTCTCCGGACGCCATCAGGGGCGTTATAGTGAAGTCGTTTGTCGTCCTTAACCCAGGTCACGAGCCCAGCGACGAACTGGCCAAGGAGATCCAGCAGCACTGCAAGAAGATGATAGCCGCTTACGAGTACCCGCGGGAGGTCGAGTTTACCTCGTTCCTGCCGAAAACCCAGAGTGGCAAAACGAAGCGCAAGCTGTTGCGCGAACAGGAGTTGGAGAAGGCGAAAAAATCGAGTTAGCCAGAAAGGATTTATAGTCTGATACCTTCCACTGCTCGGACCTACGCGAGGGAGGCGTCGGTGATGCCGGAGGATGACAAGGAGATCTTCAAACCAAGCAAGGAATTTGTGGACGCGGCCTACTTCAAGAGCTTGGATGAGTACCAGAGGATGTACGAGGAGTCAATCAAGGACCCGGACGCCTTTTGGTCAAAGGTCGCGGAGGACTTCCAGTGGTTCATTAAATCTGAGAACGTACGTTTTTTTGACTTCCACGAGGGCATCATCAGGTTCTTCGAGGGCGGCAAGACCAACATGTCCTGGAACTGCCTTGACCGTCATTTGAAGGAGCGGGGCGACCAGATCGCCATCATATGGGAGGGCAACGACCCCAGCGAGGACGCCAAGTACACCTACAAGGAATTGCACGCCGAGGTGTGCAAGTTCGCCAACGTGCTCCAATCGCTGGGCATCAAGTACGGCGACAGGGTCTGCATCTATCTTCAGATGATTCCCGAACTGCCCATTGCCCTTCTTGCGTGTTCCAGGATAGGGGCCGTCCATTCCGTGGTGTTCGGAGCCTTCTCCCCGGATTCCCTCAAGGACAGGATCAACGACTCGGAGTGCAAGCTTCTTGTCACGCAGGACACGGCGCTTCGGGGCCGAAAGGACGACATTCCGATGAAGACGAACGCCGACAAGGCCTTGAAGGAGTGCCCGAGCATCGAAAAGGTCATTGTCGTGAGAAGGACCGGGAACGAGGTTCCGATGCAGGAGGAGCGCGACCTCTGGTGGCACGAGGAGATGAAGGACGCTCCCATCTGGTATCCGCCCCTCCTCATCGATGCCGAGGACCCGCTGTTCATTCTATACACTTCAGGCTCAACCGGAAAACCAAAGGGTGTCCTGCACACCACCGGCGGATACATGGTGTACGCCGCGACCACCCACAAGTACGTCTTCGACTACCACGACGGGGACATCTTCTGGTGCACCGCGGACATCGGCTGGATCACTGGCCATTCCTACATCGTTTACGGGCCGCTGCTGAACGGAGCGACCAGTATCATGTTCGAGGGCGTGCCCAATTACCCGGACGCGAGCAGGTTCTGGCAGATCGTCGACAAGTACAAGGTGAACCAGTTCTACACCGCCCCCACGGCAATAAGAGCGTTGATGAAAGAGGGCGACGAGCCCGTGAAGAGGACGTCCAGGGAGAGCCTGAAATTGCTCGGAACGGTTGGCGAACCAATCAACCCCGAGGCCTGGCAGTGGTACTACGAGGTTGTGGGGGATAGCCGATGCCCAATCGTTGACACGTGGTGGCAGACTGAGACTGGCGGTATCCTCATCACCCCATTGCCCGGGGCCGTTCCCGCGAAGCCGGGTTCGGCCACAGTACCCTTCTTCGGCGTGGAGCCGGCCCTTGTGGATGACAAGGGGAACGAGCTGGAGGGTGCCACATCGGGGGCCTTGATAATCAAATCCGCCTGGCCCGGCATCATGAGGACCGTGTACGGTCATCACCAGAGGTTCAAGGAGACGTACTTTGCAATGTACCCGGGCAACTACTTCACCGGTGACGGGGCGAAGAGGGACGAGGACGGCTATTACTGGATCACCGGCAGGATCGATGACGTCATCAACGTGTCCGGGCACAGGATGGGCACGGCCGAGGTGGAGAGCGCCTTGGTCTCTCATCCAGCGGTCGCCGAGGCTGCGGTCGTCGGATACCCGCACGAGATCAAGGGCCAGGGCATCTATGCTTATGTCACTCTGAAGACGGGTAACGAGTACACCGACGAGCTGAAGAAGGAGCTGAGGGGTCACGTCAGAAATGAGATCGGGCCCATCGCCACCCCGGACGTGATACACTGGGCCCCGGGTCTGCCGAAGACAAGGTCTG